>DASQHF010000001.1:0-13366 GCA_035632215.1 Micropepsaceae bacterium
ATCTTCCGTCAGGAAGCGGCGCGGCTCTCTATCGAGGTGCGGGCGCCCGACATCAACAAGAGCGAAGCCTATTTCGCCTGCGACTCCGCGAACGGTGCGGGCGTCATCTATTATGCCCTTGCCGCGGTGAAGAATGTCGGCCGTCAGGCGATGGACCATGTGGTCGCGATCCGCGAAGCGGGCGGGCCGTTCCGCTCGATCGCCGATTTCGCGCGCCGCATCGATCCCAGGCTCGTGAACAAACGCGCCTTCGAGAGTCTCGTCAAAGCCGGTGCCTTCGATGGCTTGAATCGCAATCGCCGGCAGCTGGTGCAGTCCGCGGATGCCGTTCTCTCGGAAGCCGCGAGCCAGGTGCGCGACCGCGATGCGGGCCAGGAAAGTCTGTTCGGGGCGCCCGATCCTTCGCGCGAGGTTTTTCGTCTCGCCAAGATCGACGATTGGCCGGTCCACGAGCGCTTGAGCGAGGAATTCGCGGCAATTGGATTCTACCTCTCCGGACATCCGTTGGATGCTTACGCGCAGTCGCTCAGGCGCTTGGGCGTTACGCTCTATGCGGATCTCCTCGCCGATATCCGTCGCTCCTCCGTGAAAGCGACGCTTGCAGGCACCGTCATCCGACGTCAGGAGCGGCGAGGAAAGAGCGGCGAGCCGTTCGCTTTTGTCGGGCTCTCCGACCCTTCGGGCATGTTCGAAGTGATGGTCTTCGCCGAGGCACTTTCTCAAGCGCGCGGTTATCTCGACTCCGGCCGCTCGGTGATCGTGCGCGTGGTCGGCGATTGGATCGACGACGAGCTGAAGCTGCGCGTGGTATCGATCGAGGATCTCGATGTCGCGGCGGCGAACGCCGGCGAGGGTCTGAAGATCCGGCTGAACGATCCCACGCCCATTCCCTTAATCGCGGCGCAGCTGCGCCAGCCGGGTAGGGGCTTGGTGACCGTGGTCGTGCCGGGATCTGGGCCCGAGCAGGAAGTGGAGATCGAGTTACCCAAACGCGTGCTGGTGACGCCTCAGCTGAAATCGACGCTATCCCAGCTTTCGGGTGTCGCCGAGATCGAGACTGTGTGATGGCGCCCCTATGGCTGTCGCACGACATCGTAGTCAAAGCGCTTCAGTCTTTACGGTCACACCCTTGGCTGTCGCTCGGAATTGTCATCAACGCGCTTCTGTTTGTTCCGGGAGCCTACATGGCGGCTAGCGCCATCAATATCGCGCGCGAGCAGGAATTCTCGAGCGAGTCTGTCACGATCGCCGCGGTCTTCTTTGCGCTTCCAGTTTTCTGCATCGCCGTGTCCTTCGCCGCCTGGCGCAGCGCCGCGCGCAGACAATCGTCCGCACATCTGGCGCTGCTGTTGCTCTCGCCGCTTGCCTATGCGGTGTTCCTGACCGTGCTGCTGGTGAATTACTGACGGCGCATCAAAACCGGAACGTGTGGCCGACCCGCATCGTGAATTGCGACCGCTGCGCCATGAAGCGCTGTCCTGCAAAGAAGGTTCGGCCATCGATGATGGCGCCCTGGCTGACGGCGATGAAGAGCTCGTTCCCGGGCTGGTACTCCCAACGGTAGCGGGCGAGGAATGCGAAGCTCTTGCTGATGTTGTCGTATTGCCATTGGGCGTCGAGGTTCATGTCGGGAATGAAATTGATGATCGCCTCGATCGAGGCGAGATGAATGTCGACATGGCCGGTGGGCAGCTCGATATACGTGCCTTCGTAGCTCGGATAGAGCTCGAAATAGGCATTCGGCCTATAAGACAGCGTGGTCTTCGTGTGCAGCGAGCGCCCGTTATAGAACGCGCAGCACCAGAACTCCGTATCGATCGACACCGGCCTGCCATCAAAGCTGCGGATCCGTACATAGCCGTTACGCCAATAATATTCGCCGCCCGGGACGGCGACGTGATTTGGCAGATTGAAAGTGAATGGCACGTTCTCGTAGGAGTCGATGACCTTGAACGTGATCTCGTCGCTTTGAACTGAAGCCGCGCGGGCCGTGATGTCGTTCTGGCTCGATTCGAGATTTCCCGAGAGATCGGTGATGAACTCGTAATCGACGTCGAACTCGAGCTGGTTGAGATACTGATCGCGGTAGCGATCGAGATGCGTGAAGCTGCCGTCGATCTGGCGGATCCCGGTGCGGTTGATGAACCCGAGCGCGGGCTTGAAGTTCCGGCCGATCTGCTTCACCACGAGATCACCGCCCCAGGGCTCATTCGGGAATCCGATCGCCAGCGCGTCCGAGCTGTCAGCGCCGATCGTGTTGGTGAAGCTGCGGTCGTAGAAGAGGTCCGTGGTCAGGACCTTGTTGCCCATGAAATGGGAGTCTAGGTACTGGAAATCGGCGCCTGCGACGCTGTTCTGCGTTGCGCCCGTCGGATCGCCGTTCGTGAGGATGATGCCGAACTTCGACTCCGAGAAGATCGGATGGGTGATGCGCGCCACGGAAAGCAGTTGACTCTCCGTGGTGGGTGTCTTGTCCGTCATCACCGAGAGGGCGCCGATCCCGAAGTCGTCGTATTCGCCCGAGAGCTTTCCGCCGGCGATGATATCCACGGGTGAGCCGCCCACGAGACCGATGTTGCGCGAGAAGAACGGCCGCCCGTTGTTCGAGGACCTGTCGTTGTAGTTGCGCATGAAGGGATGGCCGCCGAACTCGAAGGCTCCGGCATCCTGAAGAAAGAACTGCCGCGTCTCGGGCGTGAACAGCGAGAAACGCGTCGTGTTCACCTGACGTACGTCCAAGGGCGCGTCGGAAAAATCGGGATTGATGGTCAGCGTGCCGGTAAGGGCAGGCGTGATGCTGTAGAACGCGTTGCCGCCGAAGGCGACGCTCTGGGAGGCGCGATCGAACGGGATGTTCCAATCGCGCTTTACGCGGGTCGCGCCATAGACCTGGACGTCGAGGCCGAGGCCGCGGTCGATATCGTGGATTCCGGTCAAATCGCCGTTCTGGCTGATGTCGGTGAAAGCGAGCGTCGGATTGAAGCCCGACCAATAGAGGCGCTCGTTCTTGTGGCGGATGCGGCGGGAGAAATCGAAACCCCAGCCGGGCTGGTTCACGTCATAGGAGAGATCCCGGAAGGGGATCGCGATCTCCGCCGTCCAGCCGTCCGCGACGCGCTTAACCTTGGCTGCCCAAAGCGTGTTCCATTGGCTCAGCTCTTGCGTGTTGTTGAGCTCGAGCTCGTCGGTACGGCCGCCCGACGCTCCCACCTCGAAGCTGTAGGCGTTATGCCGGGTCTGGCCGGGATCGAGCTGGATGACGATGGAGTCCGCTGTGTACAGAGGCCCGTCGCGCTGCATGGACCGCGCGACGATAGCGTCGGGTGTGCTGTCGTAATTATAGACGGCGAAATAGAGATTGTTCTGGTCATAGAGGATGCGCAGCACCGTGCGCTCGGTTGGCGGTAGGCCGGGGTAGGGCTGTTTCTGAGTGAAGTTCTCGATGACGGTGGCCTTGGCCCAAACCGGATCCGAGAGATCGCCGTCGATGATCGGGGCCTCGTTCGGTTCGATGCGCACTGCCATCGCGCTCGGCCGGACAAAACCGGTGGTGAGGGTCGTTTCCGGTCCGGACGCGGGCGCCGCCGGTTGGGCCGCGACCCAGCCGTTCGTCAGTGTCAAAACGAGTGCTACCGGCGCTAAAAGCGCGCCGCACGCGAACGACTTCCCTCCCACTATGCCCCCCGGGTGGGCTCCCCAGCCCGACAATGTCTATTGCCTATTTATCGGGCATTATACGGATCGGATGGGCGCCGCATATCGTGGAAATGAGCATAAGCAGAGCTTTTTCCGGTGTCTGTGCTGTGAGGCCAGGTGCTTGCGCGCAACTTTGGAAATACCTATAAGCCCCGCCATCCCACACGCGGGGCCGGGCGGCTTTTGAGAGAAAGCCCGTCCATCCGGTGTTCGCTTTCCGGTTGTTCCCCCGGGAACGGATCACTCCCCGCGCTAGGCTGAACCGGAAAAGAAGGAGTTCCCATGGCATTGCCGGATTACAATCTGCGCCAGCTTTTGGAGGCGGGCGCGCACTTTGGTCATCGCACCCAGCGCTGGAATCCCAAGATGGCCCCTTACCTCTTCGGGCAGCGCAACGACATCCACATCATCGACCTCACTCAGACGGTCCCGTTGCTGCACCAGGCGCTTCTCGCCATGCGCGACATCGTCGCAGGTGGCGGGCGGGTGCTGTTTGTCGGCACCAAGCGTCAGGCGGCGGACCCCGTCGCCGCATCGGCCAAGCGCTGCGCCCAATATTACGTCAACCACCGCTGGCTCGGTGGAACGCTGACCAATTGGCAAACGATTTCGCACTCGATCAAACGCCTTCGCACCTTGGAGGAGACGCTTGGGGCTGCGCATGCTTCGGGCCTTACCAAGAAGGAGCTGCTCCAGATCATGCGCGAGCGCGACAAGCTCGAGCGGGCACTCGGCGGGATCAAGGAGATGGGCGGTCTTCCGTCGATGCTGTTCGTGATCGACACCAACAAGGAATCGATCGCGGTCGCGGAAGCGCGCAAGCTCGAAATCCCGGTGGCGGCGATCTTGGATTCCAACTCCAATCCGGACGGCATTGCCTACCCGATACCGGGCAATGACGACGCCTCGCGTGCGATCGCGCTTTATTGCGACCTCGCGGCACGCGCGGTGATCGACGGGCTCTCTGAGGGGCAGGCGGCGTCTGGCGCCGATCTCGGCGAAGCCGCGCATCTCGCGCACGAGGTGGCGGGAGGCGAGGGTGCCGAAGCCGGAGCCATGGGCTGACGTTCTTCCAGTTTCGTCGCTTCATAAGCACGCCTTACACTCGCGGGGCGAAGAAGGATTAAGACGATGACGAATATCTCCGCCGGAATGGTCAAGGACCTCCGTGAAAGAACCGGCGCGGGCATGATGGATTGCAAAGCGGCGCTCGCCGAAACGAAAGGCGACACCGAAGCCGCGATCGATCTCCTGCGCAAACGGGGCCAAGCGAAGGCCGCGAAGAAGGCCGGCCGCACGGCCGCCGACGGGCTGATCGGCGTCGCCACCGAAGGCTCCCGCGGCGCGATCGTCGAGGTCAATTCCGAAACCGATTTCGTTGCCCGCGGCGGAGAGTTCCAAGAATTCGTCAAAAAGGCTGCAAGGCGTGCGCTTGAAGAGGAAGGCGATCTAGAGCGGCTCTTGGGTGCGCCCTTCCATGGTGCCGTATCGGCTGCGGAGGCGATCACCGCGCTTGTCGGCAGGATCGGCGAGAACATGACGATCCGCCGCTCGGCCGCCGTCTCGGTATCGCCAGGGATCGTCGCTTCCTATGTGCACAACGCGGTCGCGCCCGATCTCGGCAAGATCGGCGTTGTTGTGGCGCTGGAGTCGAGTGCGGATCCCGCAAAGCTGATGCCCTTGGGCAAGCAGCTCGCCATGCACGTCGCGGCGCGGCCTCCGATGTCGGTAACGATTGATGGTCTGCCTGCGGATTTCGTCGCCCGCGAAAAGGACATCATCGCCGATCAGGCGCGGCAAACGGGAAAGCCCGAGGACGTCATCAAAAAGATGATCGAGGGCCGCATGCGCAAGGTCTATGAGGAGCACGTGCTGCTGTCGCAGATCTTCGTCATCGACGACGAGACGCCAGTTGCGAAGGTGCTCGAGAAAGCATCGAAGGATCTCGGGACCAAGGTCTCGATCGCCGGATATTTGCGCTTCGCAGTCGGCGAGGGTGTGGATAAGCCGACGACGGACTTCGCCGCCGAGGTCAAAGCCACCGCGGGGCATTAGAAGGGGAGCGCGCCCCCTCAAAAGGAGCCTCCCATGAACGCACCCAAATATCGCCGGATCCTGCTGAAGATATCCGGCGAGGCGTTGATGGGGCCGGCCGCCTACGGCATCGACGTGAGTACGGTCGAACGCATCGCCGCCGACATCAAGGAAGCAGCTGACGAAGGCGTCGAGATCTGCGTCGTCATCGGCGGCGGCAATATTTTCCGCGGCTTGTCGGGTGCAGCCGCCGGCATCGATCGTGCGACTGCCGACTACATGGGCATGCTGGCGACGATCATGAACGCGATCGCCATGCAGGCGGCGATGGAGCGCCTTGGGGTTCCCACCCGCGTGCAGTCGGCCATCCCCATCATGTCGGTCTGCGAGCCTTACATTCGCAGGCGCGCTATCCGGCACATGGAAAAGGGACGGGTGGTGATCTTCGCCGCGGGCACCGGCAATCCCTTCTTTACCACCGATACGGCGGCCGCCTTGCGTGCGGCCGAGATGAGCTGCGACGCGATGCTCAAGGCCACCCAGGTGGATGGGGTCTATAGCGACGATCCTAAGCGGGTGAAGGATGCCGAACGTTACGATTTTCTTACTTATCACGAGGTACTGTCCAAGGACTTGAAGGTCATGGATGCCTCGGCGATCTCGCTTTCGCGCGAAAACGGAATTCCCATCATCGTCTTCTCCATTCACGAGCGCGGCACCCTGTCGCGAATCCTGAAAGGAGAAGGACGCTGCACATTGATCGCCGAAAAGGCTTAAACTGAGGGAACTCCGGGCGGCCCCGTGCCGTTCCTGGGGCGCAGAGGGAGGCGGTCATGGCCCAGCTACCACCGTACGACAAGGAAGACGTGAAGCGGCGCATCAAGGGCGCCGTCGCGACGCTGAAACACGAATTCGCAGGACTTAGGACCGGACGGGCGAATCCGGCTATTCTTGATCCTGTGACGGTCGAGGCCTACGGCAACGCCATGCACATCAACCAGCTCGGCACGGTGAGCGCGCCCGAGCCCCGGCTTTTGACGGTTCAGGTCTGGGACAGAAGCGTAGTGAAGGCGGTCGACAAGGCGATCCGGGACGCGGGGCTGGGGCTAAATCCCCAGATGGACGGCCAGTTGCTGCGGATTCCGATCCCCGAGCTCAACGAGGAACGCCGCCGCGAATTGGCCAAACTTGCGCATAAGTATGCCGAGGCCGCGAGGGTTGCGGTCCGCAATGTCCGGCGCGACGGGATGGAACATTTGAAGAAGCTCGAGAAGGATCATGCGATCGGCGAAGACGTGCATCGCAAGCAGGCCGACGAGCTCCAGAAGCTGACGGACGAGAGCGTCCATGAAATCGACCAGGCGCTCCACGCCAAGGAACAGGAAATCATGCATGTGTAGGCGGTGGGCGCACCGTTGCGTTCGAACGTAGATTAGGGGGCCCTTGAGTTGACAAAACCGATCAAGCCGAGTTTGGAACCGGCCCCGCAAGGCCCGGTCACGCGCATTCCCAAGCATGTCGCCATCATCATGGACGGCAACGGACGCTGGGCGAAGAACCGGCTGCTGCCGAGGGAAGCGGGTCATGTCAAAGGCATCTCCTCCGTGCGCAAGGTCGTGCGCGCGGCACGCGAGTTCAATCTCGAATACCTCACACTCTACACCTTCTCGACCGAGAACTGGCGCCGTCCGGAGTCGGAAGTCCGGCACTTGATGGGCTTGTTCCGGCGCTATTGCCGCGCGGACGTGGAAAAGCTTCATGCCCACAATGTCCGTGTACGGTTCATCGGCGCGCGTGCAGGGCTCGATGCCGACATCGCGGAGATCATCGAAAGCGCCGAGGATCTCACGCGGAACAACAGCGCACTTAATTTGAATTTCGCCTTCAACTACGGTTCGCGCGAAGAGCTCGCCGCCGCGGCGCGCAAGCTTGCGCAGGAGGCGGCCGCAGGCCGGCTCGATCCCAACGCCATTACGCCGGCTGTGTTCGGCGACAGTCTGCAAAGCGCTGGTCTTCCTGATGCGGATCTCGTCGTTCGCAGCGGCGGCGAAAGTCGGCTCTCGAACTTCCTCCTTTGGCAATCGGCTTACGCCGAGCTCGTCTTTGTCGACAAGCTGTGGCCCGATTTCGGCCGTGACGATTTGAGGGCGGCTCTCGACGAATTCGCCCGCCGGGATCGCCGTTTCGGAGCGGTGCCGGGAAGCGCATCCATGCAGCCGGTGAACTCGGACGCGATCCTCGAATTCGCCAGCAAGGAGTTGGCATCGGACGCCGTTCACGACTGATAAACGCCGTGACGGGTCCGCAAACCTCAATCCCCCCGGTCCAAGGCCGATTGGAACTGCCCGCGCGCATCGCGTCGGCTGTGGTGATGGGGCTCGCGGCCGGCGTGAGCGTGCTCTTTGGAGGCATCTGGTTCGCGCTTATCGTGGCGTTGGGCGCGCTGGCGGCGCTTCGCGAATGGCATCGCCTGATCAATGATGGTCGTTTCGCACGTGAAACATTCGTCACCGGCGTCGCCGTGGTTGCGGCGATCTGGCTCGACGTTTTTCAAGGAGCCTTGGAACTCGCACTCGCAGCCGTCGCCTTCGGCGCGGCCGCTGCGGCTCTATCGGCTGCGTTGCGCAGCCTGCCCAGCTGGCGGCTCAGCCTCTGGCACGCGGCCGGAGCCATCTATATCGGTCTGCCCGCGCTATCGCTTGTCGCCATGCGGGCTGAGCCGCGCGGCGCTGCGGTCATCGGTGGGCTGTTCGTCGCCGTCTGGACCGCGGACACCGGGGCCCTTCTCTTCGGGCGACTGATCGGAGGTCCAAAGCTTGCACCTGTGCTTTCGCCCAACAAGACCTGGGCGGGCTTTCTAGGTGGAACCTTTGCCGCAAGCGTGGGCGAGGTGATCTATGTCGCGCTTCTTGGAGGGGTGCTTTTTCAGGCCCTCATATTCGGATTTTTTCTTGCTCTTGCGGGCCATTGCGGCGATCTTTTCGAATCGTGGGTCAAGCGCCGCTTCCATGCCAAGAACACTGGCCGCCTCATCCCCGGCCATGGCGGTATGCTCGACCGCATCGACAGTATGCTCCTTGCCGCACCCATATGCGCCATGCTGGTCTTCGTCATGAACTTCAACCCGCTTAGGCCTTTACAGTGATTGTCCCTGGACCAAGGCTGGATGCCTCTGGACTCGACACCGTGCTTGGACGGCGGGTGACCGTGCTGGGCAGCACGGGCTCGATCGGCGTTGCCACGCTCGATGTCATTCGCTCGGCGCGCGCGAAATATGGTGCCGACAGCTTTCCCTTGGAGGCTCTGACGGCCCAAAGGAGCGTGACGGCTCTTGCCGCGCAGGCGAGGGAGCTGCGTCCGAAGCTTGCAGCGATTGGAGAAGAATCGCTCAAAAGCGAGCTCGCAGAAGCACTCGCGGGCACCGGGATCGAGGTTCTCGCCGGACCTCAAGCTGTGCTCGAAGCTGCCGCTCGGCCGGCGCAGATGGTAATGAGCGGCATCGTTGGTGCGGCGGGACTCGAGCCGACGCTTGCGGCCATGCAACGCGGAGCGATCGTCGCTCTCGCGAATAAGGAGTGTCTTGTCGCGGCCGGGGAGGTTTTCCGCCGCGCTGCAAAGGATACGGAGGGCGTGCTCATCCCGGTCGACTCCGAGCACAATGCCGCATTCCAGGTCTTGGATTTTGCCCAACCTCACGCGATCGAGAAATTGACGCTGACCGCGTCGGGCGGGCCGTTCCGTTCCTGGCCGATCGAGCACATGGCGCAGGCAACACCGGAGCAGGCCGTCTTGCATCCCACCTGGAGCATGGGCGCGAAGATCTCGGTCGATAGCGCGACGCTGATGAACAAGGGCCTCGAGCTGATCGAAGCTCACATCCTGTTCAACTTGCCGCCCGAGAAACTCGATGCGGTCATCCATCCGCAATCGACCGTTCATTGCCTCGTCGCCTATATCGACGGCTCGGTGCTTGCGCATCTTTCCGCTCCTGATATGCGCACGCCCATCGCGCATGCGCTGGGTTGGCCGCGGCGCATCGCCTCTCCGTCCCGGCGCCTAGATTTCGCCGAATTTAGGCAATTGAGTTTCGAAAAGCCGGATTTGAGCCGGTTCCCATGTCTTGAATTAGCAAGAGTTTGCTTGCAGATAGGCGGTGCGGCCCCTACGATCCTGAACGCCGCCAATGAGGTGGCTGTGGCGGAATTTCTCGGGCGCCGGATGGGATTTCTAGGCATAGCCCGAACGGTCGAGCGGACGCTTAATGCGCTTGCCAGGGAAATGAACGGGCAGGCGCCAGCGACGCTCAAAGAGGTGCTGGCGCTCGACCGCGCGGCACGAGCAAGGGCGCGAGAAGCGTGTGAGGCAGCGGCGGCTTAGCCGCAGCTGTTGCGTATAAGGAGTACTGAGACTCATGCAGGCTGCAATCGGTGGGCTCTTTTCCTGGGCTGTCCTCGGTCTTCCGGCGTTTCTGTTCGTCATCACGCTTGTCGTCTTCTTCCATGAGCTCGGCCACTTTCTCATCGCCCGCTGGTGTGGCGTTGCGGTCGAGGTCTTTTCCATAGGTTTCGGCCGCGAGATCGTCGGGTTCAACGATCGCAAGGGAACGCGCTGGAGAATCTCTGTTCTCCCCTTGGGCGGCTATGTGAAATTCGCGGGCGATGCCGATGCCGCGAGCCGACCCGACGCCGAGAGCTTGAGCAAGATGGACGCGCGCGCCAGAAAGGACGCGCTTCATTTCAAGCCTCTCTATCAGCGCGCCCTGGTCGCGGCCGCAGGACCGTTTGCGAATTTCATCCTCGCCACCTTCATCTTCGCGGGGCTCGCGCTCGCTCTAGGCAAGCTCGCCGCGCCGCCGATCATCGACAAGGTGGTTCCCAACTTGGCTGCGCAGCGGGCTGGTTTGCAGACGGGCGACATCATTCGCTCCGTGGACGGACGAAGCATCGAGGACTTCGCGGATCTGGTGAAGACCATCGAGGGAAAACTCGATCAGCCCGTCCATATGGTCGTCACGCGGAGTGGGCGGGATCTCTCTCTCGACATGGTTCCAACGGCCAAGCAGGTTACGGAAGATAACGGCGCCAAGCGTACCGTCGGTCAGATCGGAATAAGTCCTGCCAGTGTCTCGGTAGGCCTGGTGGAAGCATTTCAAATCGGCATTGAAAGCACCTGGATCATTTTCCGTGAAACGCTCACCTATCTCGCGAAGATCGCCACCGGCCAGGAGAGTCCGGGTCAACTGCACGGCATTCTCGGTATCGGCGCCTTGTCGGAACAGCAGGCCCGTATCGGATTTGCCGCGGTGATGCGCCTTGCGGGACTGATGTCGGTGAGTATCGGATTGATCAATCTTCTGCCCGTTCCCGTGCTCGACGGCGGGCACCTTCTGTACTATGGATGCGAGGCAATCTTGAGACGGCCGCTGGGGGAACGCGCGCAAGAGGTGGGGTTCCGACTGGGCTTGGCCTTCGTGCTGGGTCTGATTTTACTTGCGACGTTCAACGACCTCGTCCGGTTTAACCTGTTCTGATGGCGTCGTGCCGCGCCCGCGGAGACGCGAGGCACTGAGATAAAGGCGATTCGATGAATTTGTGCGGCAATCATCTCGCCCGCGGCGTCCGGCTTGTTGCCTTAACAATGGTAACCTTAATGGGCACGGTCTCGCCGTTGAGCCTTGCGTTTGCGCAAGCGCCGGTACCAACCGCTCCGCCGCCTCCGCCTGCTCCCGGAGCACCCACGCCAGCGCCCGCACCGCTACCCGCGCAAGCTCCCGCCCCCGTTCAGCCGCTCCCGCCGGCGATGACGCTCGACCAAGCCGCGCCGCCTGTGATGTTGGCGCCCGCTCCTCCGGGCCAGGGCACCATCACGCGCATTGTCGTGCAGGGAACGCAGCGCATCGAACCCGACAGCGTGCTGTCCTACATGCTGCTGCGGGAAGGCCAAGCCTATGATCCGGCCGTCGCGGACCGCTCCTTGAAGGCGCTCTTCGATACTGGCCTCTTCGCCGATGTGCGCATGAGCTGGGACGGTGCCACGCTCACCGTGAACGTGGTGGAAAATCCCATCCTCAATCAGGTGGTCTATGAGGGAAACTCTAAGCTCTCGGACGCCGACCTGAACAAAGAAGTTCAGGTCCGGCCGCGCATGGTGTTCACGCGCGCGCGCGTCCAGGCCGACGTCCAGCGCATCATCGAGCTCTATCGCCGTTCGGGGCGCTTTGCCGCGACCGTCGAACCCAAGATCATTCAGCGCCCGCAGAACCGCGTCGACCTCGTGTTCGAGATTAACGAGGGACCGACGACCGGCGTGGCGCAGATCAACTTCATCGGTAATCGGGTGTTCTCCGACTCCGATCTGCGCGATCAGATCGTGACCACGACGAGCGCGTGGTGGAAATTCCTATCCACCAACGACAACTACGATCCCGATCGCCTCACCTTCGACCGTGAACAGCTGCGCCGCTTCTATCTCTCGCGCGGCTACGCTGATTTCCGGGTTATCTCCGCCGTTGCCGAGCTCACTCCCGACCGACAGAACTTCTACATCACGTTTACGCTCGACGAAGGCCAGCTCTACAGCTTTGGCAACATCCAGATTCAATCGCAGATCCGGGATCTCAATCCGGATGCCTTGAAGCCCCTGCTACTCACCAATACCGGCGACGTTTACGACGCGACGCAGATCGACAAATCCGTCGAGGCTCTTACTTATGCGGCCGGCACGCAGGGCTTCGTGTTCGTGGATATTCGTCCGCGGGTTCAGCGCAATCCGATGACCAAGACCATCGATCTCGTCTACGAGATCGACCAGGCGCCGCGCGTCTACATCGAACGGATCAACATCGTCGGCAACGTGCGGACGCGCGACGAGGTGATCCGCCGCGAATTCCGTTTGGCCGAAGGCGACGCGTTCAACCGCGTGCTTGCCGACCGCTCACGCACACGCGTTCGAGCGCTGGGTTTCTTCTCCGACGTCCAGATCAAGGAAGATCCCGGCTCATCACCGGATCGCACGGTGCTGACAGTAACCGTGACCGAGCAGCCTACCGGCGAATTGGCGCTGGGCGCCGGTTACTCTTCCCAGCAAGGCCTGCTCCTCGACTTCAGCTACACGGAGCGCAATCTTTTTGGCCGCGGCCAATTCGTGCGAACCAGCGTTTCCATCGGCACCTTCCAGAAGGATTACGACTTCCGATTTACCGAGCCTTATTTCCTCGGGCGGCCGCTCGCAGCCGGGTTCATCGCCTACAAGGTGATCACCGACTTCTCGCAGCAGATCGGTTATATCTCCGATGTTACCGCCGCAGGCATCCAGTTCGGGTTTCCGGTCTCCGAATTCGGCCGCATCTCGCCGCATTACAATTTCCAGTACACGGACATCACCGCTACGGGCACGACCTCGGAGGCCATCCGCTTGTCGCAAGGCCAGTACTCCGCTTCCTCGATCGGGTACACCTATACCTACGATACGCGCGACGACCCTTTAAAGCCGACCAAGGGCTGGAATTTCGCCGTGAGCCAGGATGTCGCCGGCCTGAGCGGAGATCTCAAATACCTCCGCAGCGTTGCAGGGGTCGAATACTACCACCCGTTCTTCTTCGGTCTGGTCGCCGAAGCGGCGTTCAATACGGGCTACA
>DASQHF010000002.1:0-3595 GCA_035632215.1 Micropepsaceae bacterium
AGCGGTGAAGAACGCGGCGGGCGAAGTCGTCGAGCTCCGCTGCACTTATGATCCCGCGACGCGAGGCGGAAATGCACCCGACGGGCGAAAGGTGCAAGCAACGCTTCACTGGGTTGCGGCACCGACCGCCGTTTCCGCCGAAGTGCGACTCTACAATCCGCTATTCGCGCGGCCCGATCCAGGGGCAGGCGGAGATCTGTTGAAGGACCTCAACCCGAATTCGCTCGAGATCCTCTCCGATTGCCAGCTCGAGCCGATGCTTGCCCATACGGCGCCGGGCCAAGCGGTGCAGTTCGAGCGGCAAGGCTATTTCTGTGTCGATGCGCCCGTGTCGGTGGGCTCCGAGCGGCCGAACCGGTTGACCTTCAATCGCACCGTCGGTTTGCGCGACAGCTGGGCCAAGGCGCAGGCGGAGACGCCGCGCTAACTAAGCACGCGGCGCACGGCATCGTGCCAGCCGGCTAATTTGCGCGCGCGCATCTCCTCTTCCATTGAAGGTTCGAAGGGGCGTTCGGGCTTTCGCTCGCGTGCGAAGACTTCCGGTTCGGGCGCAACGCCCGAGCCAAGCCCCGCAAGATAGGCGGCACCGAGCGCAGTGGTTTCCAGAACGGTCGGCCGCTCCACGGGCGCCGCCACGATGTCGGCGAGGAACTGGAGGAACCAATCGTTCGCGGCCATCCCGCCATCCACCTTGAGCACGGTCTGAGCCGCGTTCGCGTCTTGCCAATCCGCGCGCATGGCAGCAAGCAAGTCTTGCGTCTGGTAGCCGGCCGATTCGAGCGTCGCACGGACGATTTCCGCCCGTCCGCTCCCGCCGCTCAGTCCGGAGATAGCGCCGCGTGCGTGCGGGTCCCAATAAGGCGCGCCCAAACCCGATAGCGCGGGCACGAAATACACGGGCTGGCTCGGATCGGAAGATGCCGCCAGGACAGCCGTTTCACCCGCACTCTCGATGATCTTCAGCCCATCGCGCAGCCATTTCACGGCAGCGCCGGCGACGAACACCGCGCCTTCGAGCGCGTAGGTGCGCTTGCCTCCAAGCTGATAGGCGATCGTCGTCAGCAGACGGTTGTGCGAGGGGACGGGTTCATCGCCGATGTTCAAGAGCATGAATGCGCCGGTGCCATAAGTTGCTTTCATCATGCCCGGTAGAAAGCAGCCCTGGCCGATGGTCGCTGCCTGCTGATCGCCGGCAACGCCTGCGATCCTGATGCCGCCGCCGAACAAGGCGCTCTCGCTCGTGCCGAAGTCGCCCGCGGAATCGCGAATCTCAGGGAGAACCGCCGCGGGAATCTCAAAGAGCGCCAGCAAGTCCGCATCGAATGTCCCCGAGACGAGACCGCATAACATCGTCCGCGAGGCATTCGTCGCGTCGGTTGCGTGAACGCGTCCGCCCGTCAGCCGGAACAAGAGGAAACTATCGACAGTGCCGAAAGCGATCTCGCCTCGCATCGCTCTTTCGCGTGCGCCGGGAACGGCATCCAATATCCAGGCGATCTTGGTCGCGGAGAAATAGGGATCGAGAAGGAGTCCCGTCTTCGCGGCGACCTCATCCTCGCATCCTCGCGCGCGCAGCGACGCGCAAGCGGACGCGGTGCGGCGATCCTGCCAGACGATCGCGTTGTGAATGGCTTTGCCGGTCTTCCTGTCCCAAAGGATCGTGGTCTCGCGCTGGTTGGCGATGCCGATCGCGGCGATATCGAATGCGCGGCTCCCCGTTTTTTCGAGCACGGCTTTGACCGATGCGAGGGTCGTGGTCCACAGCACTTCCGGATCCTGCTCGACCCAGCCGGGCTGCGGATAGAGAAGCGGCACTTCCTGTTGGGCAATGCCGAGTACTTGAAGGTCGGAATCGAACACGAGCGCGCGCGTCGATGAAGTGCCCTGATCGATCGCGAGCAGCCGCGTTGCCATGGCCCGCCTAACCTTTGGTTCAAGCGCGCACTCTGCCAGCGCCGGCTTCTTCGAGCCAGCGTTGCAGCGCGTCTTTTTCGCCCGGCGTGAATTTCAGACCGAGCTTTGAGCGCCGCCACAAGATGTCGTCAGCGGTCATCGCCCATTCCTCCTCCACGAGATAACGGACTTCGGCCTCGAAAAGATCGGCTCCGAAATTCCGCCCAAGCTCGTTCAGCGCCTTGGCCTTGCCCAGAATCTCGAACGCCCGCGTGCCATAGGCGGACGCAAGGCGGTCAAGATGCCGCGTCTCGAGAAACGGAAAGAGCCAACGCAAGTCGGCCTTGAGGCCATCCATTCCTCGCTCCATGTCCCCACCGGGAAGAACGACCCGCGACGTCCAGGACGGCTTCGCCCCTAGATAGGGACCAAGCCTCGCAAGCACGGCCTCAGCACACAGCCGGTACGTCGTCAGTTTGCCGCCATAGATGGTGACGAGCGGCGCCGCACTTTTAGGCGCATCGACTGCGAACACGAAATCGCGCGTCGCCTGCTGCGCTTGAACGGCGCCGTCGTCATGGAGCGTGCGCACGCCCGAAAAGCTCCAGACGATGTCCTCACGACGAACAGGGTTCCGCAAATACTCGTTCACGGCCGAGATGAGGTAGGCGATCTCCTCTTCATTTGCGGCAACCATTGATGGATCGCCCGGATAGTCCTTCTCGGTGGTGCCGATCAGCGTGTAGTCGGTGAGATACGGAATCGCGAAGACAACCCGCGCATCCTTGTTCTGGAACAGATAGGCACGGTCATGATCGAAGAGCTTCGGAACGACGATGTGGCTGCCCTTGTCCAGCCGCGCCCTGACGGTCACTCCAACGCGCGCCGCTTCGCTTAAGAACTGGTCCACCCACGGCCCCGCCGCGTTCACAAGTGTGCGGCTCGAGACGGTCGAGCGGACGCCGCTGTGGCCTTCGAGCGTCAGGCTCCAGATCCCTCGTACACGCTCGGCGGCGATACAGCGGGTGCGCGTCATGACGTGGGCGCCGAGCGCGCGCGCATCGACCGCGTTCAATACCGTGAGGCGCGAGTCATCGACCTGGCAATCCGAATATTCGAAGGCATGGCGAAAGGCGGGCTTCAAGGCGAGCCCGGCCGCGTCCCGATCCAGCGCGACACTCTTCGATCCGGGAAAGGTGCTCGCACCGCCGAGGCGATCGTAGAGAAACAACCCCAGCCGCAACATCCAGCGCGGCCTTAAGCCTTTGTGGTGAGGCAGCACGAAACGGAGGGGCCGCGTGAGATGGGGCGCGATGCGAGAAAGAACTGCACGCTCTTTGAGCGCGTGGGCCACGAGGCCGAAGTGGTAGCCCTCGAGATAACGGAGCCCGCCGTGGATGAGCTTTGTCGATGCCGAGGATGTCGCGCCGGCGAGATCATTCTGCTCGACGAGGCAAACCGTGAATCCGCGGCCGGCGGCGTCCCGCGCGACTCCGCAGCCGTTGATGCCGCCGCCGATGACGGCGATGTCGTAAGCGGGAATGGTCAGACGGGGCTCCTGAAGGAATCGCTTTCCCCAGGGAGCTTATGTGAAAACCACGCCCTTAATCGCTTTTGCCGTTCATTTTGACCGGGTTTCGGACGAAGATCACGCATGGTGTCCCGAAGCGAGCGGCGACGAGAGCTGAAGAACGCGATGGAC
>DASQHF010000003.1:0-12206 GCA_035632215.1 Micropepsaceae bacterium
CCCATCGCCGGTGACAACGCCACCAGCGACACGCCGTAATAGGGATTGAGCGCGAGCAGGATCTCGGGCGTCTTTAAGATCGATATGAGCCCGAGCGCGCCTAAGAGCAGGAACCAGAAGATCATGATCGGACCGAACAGCCCGCCGACGCGTGCCGTGCCGCGGTGCTGGAGAACGAACAGTCCAACTAGAATGATGATGGTGAACGGTGGGACCAAGGGCGCAAGCGTCTTGTTGTCGAGCGCCACCCCTTCGACCGCGCTCAAGACGGAGATCGCCGGTGTCAAAAGGCCATCGCCGTAGAACAGCGCAAGCCCGAGGATACCCGCGATTCCGATCGCGGCTTTGGCGCTGCGGCTGAGCTTAGGCGAACGGTGCGCGAGCTGCGCCAGCGCCAGGACGCCGCCTTCACCATTGTTGTCGGCGCGCAAAATGAAGACGACGTATTTCAGCGTGACGACGATCAGAAGCGACCAGAAGATGAGCGAGATCACGCCCAGGACCTGAAGCCTGGGCGTGCCAAGTCCCGCGACGGCGAGAAGGGACTCGCGGACCGCGTAGAGCGGGCTCGTGCCGATGTCGCCATAGACCACGCCGAGCGCGGCAAGCGTCAAGGACAACTGGTGCCGGGAGAGGAACGGGGAAGAAGCTACGCCGTCCTGGCGATCGAGCTGCGACTTTACGGCGACAGTCACTGGTGGCGGGAACCCTGAAATCTGACCTGTGCGACGCCGGATCGCGCCTCTACGGCGAAAACGCGCAAGTTTCGCCCCGCGCCTGCCGCCACTCCATATAAATTCCATATAGAAACGGCGCCTCGCCCGTTGCAGAAGGCGCGTATCCCCAGCCCTTGCCTTATATAAGCGCCTGTCGGGACCTCTCGTTTTTATATGCGCCGAACTCCAGATTGGACCACGCGATGCTCGCGAGGTTCGATGCGCACCGATCTTGTTCATCCGCGGCGGCTGCGTGACGAGGCCGAAAATTCGGTGTCGGGCGGCGAGTTCCCCGACGATCCGCCGCGGGCAGGGGAACTCTGCTTTCAAGCCGGGCTTGCGCTCGCGATTCCCCTCGCGCTCGCCATTATCGCAAACCTCGTTCTCATTGCTTGTGGTCTTTCCGGAGCTTAGCTCGGGAGCTGAGCGCTAATTGATCCTGGTCAACTCGTTCGGCCAAGGTCTCAGCCATTGTTTTAACTTCTCCGTATACGGCGTCTGAATAAAGCTGCTGCGCGCACGCACTAGAATTTATACGTCGCACTGACGATCTCTTTGGCACCTGAAAGCGACATCATTTCGCTGGGAGATGCACGGATGCTCGATGTCATTTTTGTTTCCGTTGCTGTCGGATTTTTCGTCGCCGCGATTCTGTACGAGGTCGCGTGTGACCGCCTCTAAAGGACTGGAACCATGATCCTCGACTATTCGCTTGGCGCTTTGGTGACCCTGGGTTTGCTCGTCTATCTCGTTTACGCGCTGATCCGCCCCGAGCGGTTCTGAAGGAAGACGCGTCATGACACTGAATGGCTGGTTTCAGATCGCGCTCTACAGCGTGATCATCATTGCGATCACCAAGCCGATGGGCGGCTATATGACGCGCGTCTTCAACGGCGAGCGGACATTTCTTTCGCCCGTGCTCGGTCCGGTCGAGCGCGCGATCTACGCGATTTGCGGCGTCAACGAGAAGGACGAGCAGCATTGGATCACCTATGGCGTGGCGATGCTGCTCTTCAGCCTTGTCGGATTCCTTTCGCTGTACGCGCTGCAACGCTTGCAAGGCGTGCTTCCCTTCAATCCGCAAGGCTTCCCGGCCGTGGGCGAGGATCTCGCATTCAACACGGCGTTGAGCTTCGTCACCAACACGAACTGGCAGTCCTACGTGCCAGAGACCACGATGAGCTATCTCGTGCAGATGGCGGGCCTGACCGTGCATAATTTCGTCTCGGCGGCCACCGGCATCGCGCTCGCCGTCGCCCTCGTGCGCGGCTTTGCCCGCCGCTCGGCCCAGGGCATCGGCAATTTCTGGGTCGATCTCACGCGCTGCACGCTTTACGTCCTGATGCCGATCTCTGTTGTCGTCGGCCTGTTCTTCGTCTGGCAGGGCATGCCGCAGAACTTGAGCGCCTATGTCGATGCGACGACGCTCGAAGGTGCAAAGCAGACCATCGGCTTGGGACCGGTCGCCTCGCAGGAGGTGATCAAGATGCTGGGCACCAATGGCGGCGGCTTCTTCAATGCGAACTCCGCGCATCCCTACGAGAACCCGAATGCGATCACCGATTTCGTTCAGCTCGTGCTGATCTTCTCGATCGGTGCAGGACTCACCAATCTCTTCGGCCGCATGGTCGGCGATCAGCGGCAGGGCTGGGCGATCTTCGCGGTCATGGGCATCCTCTTCCTCGCTGGCACCGCGACGGTCTATTCGGCGGAAGGGGCCGGCAATCCGGCCATGCTTCCGTTCCATATCGACTATTCGGCCAGCGCGCTCCAGGCGGGCGGCAATATGGAGGGCAAGGAAGTCCGCTTCGGCATCGCCCATTCCTCGCTGTTCACAACGGTCACGACCGATGCGTCCTGCGGGGCCGTCAATAACATGCATGACAGCCTGATGCCGCTCGGTGGGATGATCCCGATGCTCAACATCCAGCTCGGCGAGATCATTTTCGGCGGCGTCGGTTCGGGCCTCTACGGCATGCTCCTCTTCGCGATCATCGCGATGTTCGTGGCCGGCCTCATGGTCGGGCGCACCCCGGAGTATCTGGGCAAAAAGCTCGAGTCGCGCGAAGTGAAGATGGCGATCCTTGCCATCCTCGTGCTGCCCCTCTCGATGCTGGGATTCACGGCCCTGGCCGTCGTCCTTCCCGCGGGACTTGCGGGGCCGGCCAATATGGGACCGCACGGCTTTTCCGAGATTCTCTACGCCTACACCTCGGGCACGGGAAATAACGGTAGCGCCTTTGCTGGCATTTCCGCGAACACGGTTTTCTATAACGTTACCATCGGCTTCGCGACGGTCATTGGCCGCTTCCTCATGATCGTGCCGATGCTCGCTGTCGCGGGCTCGCTTGCAGCCAAGAAGATCGTGCCGCCTTCCGCCGGCACGTTCCCGACCCATACGCCGCTCTTCGTCGGTCTGCTTGTCGGCGTGATCCTGATTGTGGGCGGATTGACCTATTTCCCCGCGCTTGCGCTCGGGCCGGTTGTCGAACACTTCGCCATGAATGGCGGCACTTTGTACTGAGGCTTGAAGACCATGGACGTAATCGCTTCCAAACCCCTCGGCATCGAGAAGACGCGCAAGCGGATGCCCGTCGCAACGATGACGGATCCCAAGATCGTTGTTCCCGCCATCTGGGACGCGTTCAAGAAGCTTAGTCCCCGCGTCATGGTCAGGAACCCGGTGATGTTTTCAGTCGAGCTCGTCGCCACGCTAACGACGATCCTCTTCCTACGCGACTTGGTCACGGGTGCGGGCGGCCTCGGCTTCTCATTCCAGATCAACCTGTGGCTCTGGTTCACGGTGCTGTTCGCGAATTTCGCAGAAGCCGTCGCGGAAGGACGCGGCAAGGCCCAAGCCGCGACCTTGCGCAAGACCAAGACCGAAGCCATGGCGAAGCGCCTGGACGCGAGCGGCAAGAACTGGCGTCCGGTTCCGGCAGCCGAATTGAAGCCCGGCGACATCGTGCTGTGCTCGGTCGGCGACCTCATCCCGAGCGACGGCGAGGTGATCGAAGGCGTCGCCTCGGTGAACGAAGCGGCGATTACAGGGGAGTCGGCCCCGGTGATCCGCGAGAGCGGAGGCGATCGCTCGGCCGTCACCGGGGGCACATTGGTGATTTCGGATTCGATCAAGGTCAGGATCACGGCGGCACACGGCTCCACGTTCCTTGACCGGATGATCGCGCTTGTCGAGGGCGCCGAGCGGCAGAAGACCCCGAATGAGATCGCGCTGAACATCCTGCTCGCCGGCATGACGATCATCTTCGTCTTTGCCGTGGCGACGATTCCAAGCTTCGCCGCTTACGCCGGCGGCAAACTGCCGATCCTGGTACTGGTGGCACTGTTCGTGACGCTGATCCCGACCACCATCGGTGCGCTCTTGTCCGCCATCGGAATTGCAGGCATGGACCGCCTCGTGCGCTTCAACGTGCTCGCCATGTCCGGGCGCGCGGTCGAGGCGGCCGGTGACGTCGACACGCTGCTTCTGGATAAGACGGGCACAATCACGCTCGGCAACCGGCAGGCTACGGAATTTCTGCCGCTCTCCGGCGTGAGCGACCGCGACCTTGCCGACGCGGCACAGCTCGCATCTTTGTCCGACGAGACGCCCGAGGGGCGCTCGATCGTCGTGTTGGCGAAAGAGAAATATGACATCCGCGGCCGCGACATGGCGCCCTTGAACGCACGCTTCATTCCATTCTCGGCCCAGACGCGGATTTCCGGCATCGATGCCGAGGGCGTCTCTATCCGCAAGGGCGCGGTGGACGCCGTCTTGACCTATGTTCGTACTGAAGCGGGAAAGGACGCGCCCGAGGCCCAGGCACTGACGGCGATTTCCGATCGTATCGCGAAGTCTGGCGGCACGCCGCTCGCGGTCGCGAAGGGTGGCAAGCTGCTGGGCGTCATCCACTTGAAAGACATCGTCAAGGGCGGCATCCGCGAGCGCTTCGCAGCTCTTCGCAAGATGGGCATCCGCACGGTGATGATCACCGGCGACAATCCCCTGACTGCGACCGCGATTGCCGCGGAATCGGGCGTCGACGATTTCCTCGCCCAAGCGACCCCGGAAGCGAAATTGAAGCTCATCCGCGACGAGCAGGCCAAAGGCAAGCTCGTGGCGATGTGCGGCGACGGCACCAACGACGCGCCTGCGCTTGCGCAAGCCGATGTCGGGGTCGCCATGAACACGGGCACGATGGCGGCTCGCGAGGCCGGCAACATGGTCGATCTCGACAGCGATCCCACCAAACTCATCGAGATCGTGGAGATCGGCAAGCAGCTCCTGATGACGCGGGGCGCGCTCACCACGTTCTCGATCGCGAACGACGTGGCAAAATATTTCGCCATCATCCCGGCGATGTTCATTGCCTTCTATCCGCAGCTTCAGGCCTTGAACGTGATGGGGCTCCGAACGCCGCAAAGCGCTATCCTGTCCGCGATCATCTTCAACGCGCTCATCATCATCGCGCTTATCCCGCTCGCGCTCAAAGGCGTCGCTTATCGGCCCGTCGGCGCGGCGAGCATCTTGCGGCGCAATCTTCTCG
This sequence comes from Micropepsaceae bacterium, assembly GCA_035632215.1. Taxonomy (GTDB): domain Bacteria; phylum Pseudomonadota; class Alphaproteobacteria; order Micropepsales; family Micropepsaceae; genus CAIYRG01. The sequence continues at coordinate 5,264 of DASQHF010000003.1, forward strand.
TTTACGGCCTCGGCGGAATCATCATCCCGTTCGTCGGCATCAAGCTGATCGACATGTTCGTTTCCGCCACGGGCCTTGCTTGAGGAATAAAACCATGTGGAACCAGATTCGTCCCGCCATCCTGATGATCGTGGTGATGACCGTCATCACGGGGCTCGCGTATCCGCTTGCGATGACCGGTATCGCGCAGGCGGTCTTTCCCTATCAGGCGAATGGCAGCATGATCGAGCAGAATGGGAAAGTGATCGGTTCCGAGCTGATCGGCCAGGACTTCGAAAGCGACAAGTATTTCCACGGCCGGCCGTCGGCGACCACGGCGCCCGACCCGAAGGATGCTTCGAAGACCGTGCCCGCTCCCTACAATGCGGCGAATTCCTCGGGTTCAAATCTCGGGCCGACGGCGAAGGCCCTGGTGGACCGCATCAAGGACGACTCGGGCAAGCTCGCCATGGAGAATCCCAACACTCCCATTCCGGTCGACCTCGTGACCACGTCGGCAAGCGGACTCGATCCCGATATCACGCCGGCCGCTGCGTACTTCCAGGTGCCGCGCGTGGCGAAAGCGCGGAGCCTCGATGAAGCCAAGGTCCGGGCACTCGTTCAGTCGCAGGTCGAGGATCGCTTGCTCGGCATCGTCGGCGAGCCGCATGTGAACGTACTGAAGCTCAACCTCGCTCTCGACGCCCTGAAATAGGGAATCCGCGGCCCCTGCGTGGTCCCCCCGAACCGGGTAGAATGCGCGTCAGGAGCTGATTTGATGAACGACGAGCGGTTCAACCGCGAAGCCCGGCCCTCACCCGACGCGCTGTTGAAGGAAGCGAGCCGCGAAGCCCGCGGTCGGCTGAAGATCTTCCTAGGCGCAGCGCCCGGGGTGGGAAAGACCTACGAGATGCTGGCCCAGGCTCGCCAGCGTCGTTTAGACGGCCTCGATGCCGTCATCGGCGTGGTCGAGACTCACGGCCGGGTGGAAACGGATCTCCTGACCAAGAGCTTCGAGATCATCCCGAAGAAGCGGATACTCTACAAAGGCCAGGTGCTGGCCGAGATGGACATCGACGCGGTCTTGCAGCGCAGGCCACAGCTCGTCCTCGTCGACGAATTGGCGCACACCAACGCGCCCGGCAGCCGTCATCCCAAGCGCTATCTCGATGTCGAGGAGATTCTCGCTCAGGGGATCGACGTCTACACGACGCTGAACGTCCAGCACATCGAAAGCCTCACCGATGTCGTCGCCAAGATCACGCACGTGCCCGTGCGCGAGACGGTGCCCGATTCGATCATCGATCGCGCTGACGAAGTGGAAGTCGTCGACCTTACGCCCGAGGACCTCATTCAGCGGCTGAAAGAGGGCAAGGTTTACGTTCCCGAGCTCGCCGAGCACGCGATCCGCAATTACTTCATGCCGGGCAACTTGACCGCGCTACGCGAGCTCGCGCTCCGCCGCACGGCGCAGCGCGTCGACGAGCAGATGGTCGACTACATGCGCGCCCATGCGATCCAGGGTCCCTGGGAAGCGAGCGAGCGCGTGCTCGTCTGCATCAATGAGAATCCCAGCTCGATTGCCCTCGTGCGTTATGCGCGGCGCTTGGCCGACCGGCTGCACGCGTCATGGACCGCCATTCACATCGAGACGGCGCTATCGCATCGATTGAGCGAAACCGAGCACAGCCGCATTTCGGATGCTTTGCGCCTCTCGGAGCGTCTCGGCGGGCAAGCAATGACGATCCCCGCCGGCGATGCAGTGCAAGGGCTGATCGCCTATGCGCGGGAGAACAATTTCACCCACATCGTCATCGCCAAATCCGAACGTCCCCGGTGGACCGAGCTTTTCCGCCGCTCGGTCACGCATACCCTAATCCGCCGCTCTGGCACGATCAGCGTTCATGTCATCGCACCGCCGCCCGATGACACGAGCGAGGCGCTGCATGTGCAGCCGGCTACTGCGACGAGAACGATTCCGCCGCGAGCTTATCTCGATAGTTTCCTCATGGTTGCCGTCGCGCTCGCGGTCAGCGAGGCCTTGAAGCAATATCTTGGTGTCACGAACATCGCGCTCGTCTTCCTCACTGCGATCATCACGTCGGCCATCGCTTACGGCCTTTGGCCCGCGCTGTTTGCCTGTGTCGCGAGTCTGCTTGCGTATAATTTCTTCTTCTTACCGCCGCTCTACACGTTCACGATTGCGGACCCCGAGAACGTCATCAATCTCATCTTCTTTGCCTTTGCCGCCGTGATCGTAAGCAACCTCACGGCGCGGCTGCGGGCGCAGGCGGTCGTTGCGCGGCTGCGCGCGAAGATGACGGAAGATCTCTACCAATTCAGCCGCAAGCTAGCGGGCGTGGTCACGCTCGACGATCTTTTATGGGCGACCGCCTATCAGATCGCGTCGATGCTTAAGGTTCGGGTGGTGTTGCTTCTACCCGAAGGCGAAAGCATCGCGGTCCGCGCCGGCTATCCACCGGAAGACGCGCTGGACGAGGCCGACCTCGCCGCCGCGAAATGGGTCTGGATGCATGGTCAGGCCGCAGGCCGCGGCTCCGACACGCTTCCCGGTGCCAAACGCCTGTTCCTGCCGATGCGCACCGCGCGCGGGATCGTCGCGGTCGTCGGACTCGACACTGACCGTCGTGGACCGCTTTTGAGCCCCGATCAGCGCCGACTTTACGATGCCCTTGCCGATCAAGCGGCGCTTGCGATCGAGCGCATTCATCTCGCGGAAGACGTCGACGATGCACGCATCGCCGCGGCGACAGAGAAGCTGCGTTCGGCAATGCTGACCTCGATCTCGCACGATCTGCGCACGCCCTTGGCATCGATTCTTGGATCGGCGACGACGCTCAAAGACTATCGCGCGACGCTGGACGAAGGGGCGCAACGCCAGCTCATCGAGACCATCCAGGAGGAATCGGAGCGGCTGAACCGGTTCATTTCCGACCTCCTCGACATGACACGTCTCGAGGCGGGGACAATCCAGCCCAAGGCCGAGCTCGTGGATATCGCCGACATCGTGGGGAGTGCGCTGAGAAGGGCAGGGAAGATGCTCGAGCAGCACAAGATCGCGATCGATCTCCCCTCCGATCTCCCGATGCTGAAGCTCGACCCAGTGCTCTTCGAGCAGGTGCTGTTCAATCTCTTGGATAACGCCGCGAAATACGCGCCCGACGGCACGACGGTGCGGATCGGCGCGAACCGCGATCAGGGCTCGGTCGTCGTGAGCGTCGCCGATGAAGGCGAAGGGATTCCCGAAGCCGACCTCGAGCGCATTTTCGACAAGTTCTACCGCGCGCAGGCGGGCGATAAGCAGCGCGCGGGGACTGGATTGGGGCTCGCCATCTGTCGCGGCTTTGTCGAAGCCATGGGCGGAACGATCGCGGCTCGTAATCGCGGCGACCGCAGCGGCGCTGTGTTCGACATCGCCATGCCCATCCCGAAAGAGACGCGCACGCCTGAGGAACAAACGGCGTGACATCCGGCTCTACTCCCTTGCGCGTTCTGATCGTCGAGGACGAGCCGCCCATCCGGCGGTTCTTGAAGACGAGCCTCGTCGCTCAAGGTTATCAGACGTTAGAAACGGAGTCGGGTGAGGAGGCGCTCTCGACGCTCGCCAAGAACCGGATTGACGTCGTCGTGCTCGATCTTGGTTTGCCCGGAATGGATGGCTTGGATTTTCTCAGGAATATCCGCGCTTCGGGCTCGAGCGTGCCCGTGATCGTGCTTTCGAGCCGGACGGACGAGACCGGAAAGGTGAAAGCGCTCGACTTGGGCGCCGATGATTACGTCACGAAGCCGTTCGGGATCGACGAGCTGCTCGCGCGCATTCGCGCCGCGCTCCGACACAGGCTTCAGGAACAGGGCGAGAAGCCCGTGTTCAAGAGCGGCGATCTTTCCGTCGATCTCGTGCGCCGGATCGTGACCGTCAAGGGCGAAGAGGTGAAGCTCACCCCGCGCGAATACGACGTTCTACGGCTCCTAGTGCTGCATGCAGGCAAGGTGCTGACGCACAAATTCCTCCTGCGCGAGGTCTGGGGCACGGAAACCGACGTGCAGTATTTGCGCATTTACGTCCGCTCGCTGCGGCAGAAGATCGAGGCCGTCCCCGAGCGGCCGCAGCACATCCTGACCGAACAAGGCGTCGGCTATCGCCTGCGGGTGCAGGAGTGAGATGAGCACGGGGGCGGGCGCGAAATCGGCTGCGGCAAACCGCGTTGCGCTCTACATCGGCATCGGCGGCGCCATTATCGCGTTTCAGGCGCTGATCGTTTTCCTGATGGGACATCCCATCATCTGCACCTGTGGCCATGTGAGTCTTTGGTATCCCGGTCAGTCCGGGCCCGAGACCTCGCAGCAGCTCACCGACTGGTACACGTTCACGCATATCGAGCACGGGTTCCTGTTTTATTGGCTCCTTTGGGCGGTTGCGCCGCGTATGCCTTTCGGCACGCGGCTGATGATCGCGATGGGGATCGAGACCACCTGGGAGATCGTCGAGAACACACCCTTCATCATCAACCGCTACCGCCAAGGGGCGCTCGCGGAGGGTTATTTCGGCGACTCCGTCATCAATTCCGTCTCCGATTCGCTGTCCGCTCTTCTTGGCGGCCTGTTGGCGCGCTTTCTTCCCGTGAAGCTGAGCGCGGCGCTCGTCGTCGCAACCGAGCTCTTCCTGGCCGTGATGATCCGCGACAATCTCGCGCTCAACATCGTCCAGCTCGTGCACCCGACCGAAGCGATTTCCCGCTGGCAGACCGGCGGCTGACGCGGCTCGTGCTATAGTCCGCTGGCACTGCGCTCCGGGAGGCTGTCATGAGGATATCGCGTCGAGACTTGGCGAAATTTGGTATCGCAGCGGCGGCACTTGCGCCGATGCGGGCGATCGCGGCAGCGAACAACGAGCCCAGGGAAGACCTCTTCTACCGCGAGGACTATTTCGGCGAGCCGTGGAAGAAGCCCGAGACCGCGGTGCTCATTCACGGCAACGACGAGTCGAGCATCGTCTGGTACGCCTGGTTGCCACGGATGGGACAGGAGTTCCGTATCATCCGTCCCGATCTACCGGGCTTCGGCCGCGCGAAAATCTCCGCGAACATGGACTGGTCCATGAAGGGCTTGGCCGCCTATATCGCGCGGGTGATGGACAAGGCGGGTGTCCAGTCGGCGCACGTCATCGGTGCCAAAACGGGCGGCGCCATCGCGATGCAGTTCGCAGCCGATTATCCCAATCGCACGCTGACGCTCTCGGTCGCGAGCGGGCCGGCGTCGGTGATCGAGCAGACGAATCCCTCGCCCATTCCGCAGCACGACCGGTTGGGCACGCATGCGTCCAAGGAGATGGTCGAGTATTGGAACACGATGTTCTCGAATGCGCCGAAGGACGGCACGGACGGCTTGCGCAAGGCGCTGTCGAAATTCGATTTGGCGCGAGAGGGCGTGTTACAGCGTATCAAGGCGCCGAGCCTGATCATCACCGCGGACAAGAGCGCGCTTCAGTCGGTCGAGAAGGTGAGGAAATATCAACTCGCGATTCCCAATTCCCGCCTCGTCGTGCTGCACAGCGACGCCTATCACATCGCCGCGGCGAACGCGGACGAATGCGTGACCAACGTTCTCGCGTTTATCAAAGAGACGAAGCAGCGCGGGTAACTACCACCCCACCGCTTGGCCGTCTTTCCGGTGGTCGGAGCCAGCGCGATAGAAGCCGCCGACGAGAGGCTTCGCAGGATCAGGACCGGGCGTCAGCAAAATCGCCTGATAACCACCCATCGCGCCGCCGTCGACCGAGCGCACCTTGTGTCCCATCGCCGCGAGATCTTTTCCGACAAGACTGTAAAGCTGCGACTCCATCTGGAGATCATTCGCGACCTGGGAATGATGGAAGCGCGCCATGTCGGTCGCGGCCTGCAAGTTCGCGCCGAAGTCGAGCATGTTCACGAGCACCTGGGCGTGGCCTTGCGCCTGCATGTCGCCGCCCATGAGCTGGAACGCCATCATCGGCTGCGCCCCCCGCATGACAAAGCCTGCAGACAGCGTATTGAACGGCCGCTTATGCGGCATGATCGCGTTGGGACTCTTCGGGTTCAGCGTGAACAGCGCGCCGCGATTGTGCAGGATGAAGCCGTAGCCCGGCACCGTTACGCCCGAGCCGAAGCCCGAATAGTTCGAGTTCACCCAACTGACCATGTTGCCTTCGGCGTCCGCCGCCGAAAGCACGATCGTGTCGCCGAGCCCGTTGTCCGCAACGGTCACGGGTCCCGTCGGCGATGCATGCGCTGGATCGACTTTGCCGCAGAGACTCGCCGCGTAGGATTTCGACAACAGCCGGTCGAGCGGAACTTTGGAAAAGCTCGGATCGGCGTTGTAGGCAAAGAGGTCCGCGTAAGCGAGCTTCTTCGCTTCGACCATCAGGTGCCAGTATTTGGGATTGGTCGGACCCAAGCTCGCGACCGTCTGGCCCGGCGCCCATTTCGCGACGCAGGCGTCGAGGATGTTCAGGATTTCCTCGGCCGCCCAGTCCTGCGATGGCGGCGGCACCTCGAGCACGGTGTAGCCATGATAGGTGCTCGTCGCGGGCTCGACCCACTCGCCCTTATAACTCGCGAGATCATCGAGCGTCATCGTGCCACCGAGCGCCGTGGATTTTGCGACCAGGGCGCGTGCAACCTCGCCCTTGTAGAAGCCGTCGGCGCCGTTCTTCTGGAGGATACGGAAGGTCTTGGCGAGATCGCGATTGCGGAAGATCTGGCCCGCCGCCGGGCGCTTGCCGTCGATGTACCAAGTCTTGATCGAATCGGGATCCTGCTCGGTGCAGCACCCGCGTAACGGGAGCGCATTGGGCAGGCGCCAGTCGTTGCCGATGCGCTCCGAGATCGGGAAGCCGTTCTCGGCATAATCGATCGCGGGTTCGAGGCTCTCTTTGAAGGTCTTCTTGCCGAAGCGCTTCTCGACC
>DASQHF010000004.1:0-13064 GCA_035632215.1 Micropepsaceae bacterium
GGCGCACCGGAAGGGGCGCTCGAGGTTCGCTTCTGAAACTTCTTTTTGCGGACAAAGGACGGGACGAAAAGGGATTCCCCGCATGGGTCCCCGCTTTCGCGGGGACACAATTCGCGCAAATACCACTTAGCCGGGCAAAGCCCGGCTAAGTGGTGCGCTCATTGTGGTTGCGGGGCTAGGATTTGAACCTAGGACCTTCAGGTTATGAGCCTGACGAGCTACCGGGCTGCTCCACCCCGCGTCATCGTCTCCCTCGCGCCAAAAAACCGCGCCAAGGGAAGCCGGATATAGGTTACGAAACGTGGCCTGTCCACCCCCGACAACCTATCACCTAAACCGTTGGTCTAAGCGCAAAGTTTGGTTTCGGGGGGACGCCAGACTTGCAGCCGGCTGGGAAGGTCGACGATCTCGAGCGCGTGCACTTCTTGGGCAGCGGCGATCGCCACTTCAGCGCAGGCGCGCGCGTCCTCGGCCGCATTGTGGTGCTCAAACCGGATGCCGAGATATCGGGCGACATTGTTCAGCGCCTTGGATTTCAATTGCGGCCACACCGCGCGCGCGATCTCGAGCGTGCAAAGGAACTTCATCTTGGGCGCCCGGATACCATAGGCACGTGCGCAAGCTTTCATCACGCCTTGATCGAAGGGCGCGTTGTGGGCGAGCACGAGCGCGCGGTCGAGATCGTCCTTGAATTCCTCGAGCACAGCGGGGAACTCGGGTGCGTCGCGCACATGCTCGGGCCCGATGCGGTGGATCCAGGTAAAGGTGAACCACATCTCCTTGGGCCGGATCATCCGCTCTTCGACACGTGTCACGCGCCCGCCCTCGATGAAGGCAAGGCCAAGCTGACAGGCATTGCCGGGTTTGGGATTGGCGGTCTCGAAATCGATCGCGATGGTCTTCATCAGGCAGGACTCAGGAATCAGCCTTTTGATTCCTGAGTCCTCATACCTGATTCTCGGCATCGACGAGAACCGCGACGAGCAGCACCGGCTCGTCCCCATGATTGACCCAACCGTGATTGGTGCCGCGCTGGATGAGAACGTCAAACGGTCTCATCTTCACTTCACCCACATCGAAGAGCGCCGTGACTTCGCCCTTCAAGAGCACGATGTAATCGAGGGAATCCGTCTTGTGCATCGAGGGATGCTGGCCGGTGCGCGTTCGCGCCTCTGATCCCGCCGCGGCGAACATCTTTTCCATGCGCCGGTCGCGCTCATCGGCCGACAAGCCCGCCTCGTTTTTTTCCGGCGCGATCTGGAAGAAACGGAACATCGTGCCGCCCTTGGGCGGATGAAGGGGGCAAGGCGGCCCGGCCATCGGATCGGCGTAGCCCTCATTGCTCGCGGGCACGCGCTCGGTCTTCCAGAAATTGATATGCCCGCGATCGGGATCGGCCGGATTGACGACAATGTTCGTGGGCGCGGCATCGGACAAGACGACGGAGCGCCCTTGCGCATCATGCCCGGTGACGATGCGCCGTCCTTGATAGAGCGCCATGGAAGTTCCTACGTATACGGAGCCTTTACCACGCGCCGGTGTTCGGCATCGAGGTCCACGGCTCTTTCGGCGGCAAGGCCGCACCCTTCTGGAGGAGCTCGATCGAGATGCCGTCAGGCGAGCGCACGAAAGCCATATGGCCGTCGCGCGGCGGGCGGTTGATGGTCACGCCGCCGTCCTTCAAGCGCTGGCAGGCGGCGTAGATGTCGTCGACGCGATAGGCGAGGTGGCCGAAATTGCGTCCGCCCGCATAGGCTTCGGGATCCCAATTGTGGGTGAGCTCGACCATGGGCGCCCAACCCGATTTCGCGCGCTCCTCATCGCCGGGCGCGGCGAGGAAGATGAGCGTGAAGCGACCTTTCTCGTTCACCGTGCGGCTCATCTCCTTCAAGCCAAGAAGTCCGCAATAGAAGGCGAGGCTCTTATCGACGTCGGAGACGCGAACCATTGTATGTAAATATTCCATGATGAGTTTCTCTCGTCGTCAGGAACACGGAATACGGAATACAGGGATCAGAATGATGTATTTCCGATCCCCGTCTTCTGTCTTCTGATTACTGATTCGGCGCGCCTGCCCGTCCGCCGCGGCCGGCGCCACCGGCGGGCGCGTTGCGCTGCTGTGCGGCGAGATCGGGCAGCAGCGGAGGCTGGGGTCCCAGCACTTCCTGAAGCGCGTCGCGCGCGCACATCTCTTCGCCATAGGTCGCGTTGCGCTCTGCGGGCGGAATGCCGCCGACTCCGATCGCGCCGATGAGCTGTCCGTTGACGACGATGGGGAGCCCGCCTTCCTGTGTGGTCAAGCCATAGCCCGACATGTTCTGATTGGTGAACGGGTCCTGGACATTGCGGTTGTTCAAGACGCGTGAGGGCGCGCGCGTCCGGAGCGCCGTGCGCGCCTTCTGCTCGGTCGCCACCACCTGGATCCAGCCCTCGCCGTCCATGCGGTGCTCGTGCACGACCAAGCCTTGCGGATCGAGAACCACGACCACGACCTGGCTGTTGTTCTTCTTCGCGATCGCCTCGCAGGCCTTCGACAATTTCTCTGCCGTGTCGGCGTTGATCGACGTGTGATCGTGCAGCCGGTCCGCGGCCTTGCCCGCGAGCACGAATTGCTGCGGCGGCACGCCGTTGCCCTCATAAGTCGTCGCGGCACCGAATGCGGCGCCTGCGCAGAGCGTCAGCGCCACGGCGGAAATCGCTGTTCTGTTCAGTCTCATCAAATCCTCCCTTCATGAAACTCGATTGATCTTAGCATTAGAAAGGGCTCCGCAGGTGTTCCCCGCGGAGCCCTTTCCAGAATGCGGAGATCAGAAAACAGGGATCAGAATTTCTGATCCCTGACTTCTGTCTTCTGTCTTCTGGTCACTGATTCGGCGCTCCGGCCCGGCCGCCATTGCCGCGTCCGCCGCCCGCGGCTGCCGCAGGCGTGACGTCGGGAAGCAGCGGCGGCTGCTGGCCCATGACCTTGTTCAAGGCGCGCCAGGCGCAGATTTCGTCGCTCCACACCGGAACGCGCGGCGCGGAACCGCCGACCCCGATGGCGCCGATCATCTGGTTGCCGTTGACGATGATCGGCAGGCCGCCCGAGTTGGCGAAGTTGCCGAACGAATATTGGCGCAGCTCGGATGCACGCCCCTGGAGCACCTGGTTCATCACCGTCTTGCTCGGCGCGCGCACATTGAGCGCGGTCCTCGCCTTCATGAACGATGTGTCGACGTTGGCCTTGCCCTGGCCGTCCATGCGGTAGAAATACACCGGCTCGCCGAACTGGTCGTAGATGGCGATGGAGACGCGCACGTTCTCCTTCGTCGCTTCATCGACGCAAGCCTTGGCGATCGCTTCCGCGGTCGCGATGTTGATCGAGTTCTGCTCCATGATCACCTTGGAGTTGTCGCCGCGGATGACGAACTTGTCGCTTTCGGCGGCGAGTGCTGCGCCGATCATGGCGGTCGCGGCCGCTGCCGCCGCTAGTCCCACATAAAGTCTCATTTTCAAACCCTCCGAATTTTGTTCTGCGAGAGATCGGGAGTCAGACGTTCTGATCCCTGACCTCTGTCTTCTGGCTACTGGTTAGGCGCCCCTCTGCCGCGGCCGCCATTGCCGCCTGCAGCTGCCGCAGGCGTGATATCGGGAAGGAGCGGAGCCTGCTGGCCCATGACCTTGTTCAAGGCCCGCCAGGCGCAAATCTCGTCGCTCCATTCCGGGAGCTTCGGCGCCGAGCCGCCGACGCCGATGGCGCCGATGAACTGGTTGCCGTTGATGGTGATCGGCAGGCCGCCGGAATTAGCGAAATTGCCGAACTGGATCTGGCGCGCTTCCGACCCCCCGCGTGCCACTGCGTTCATCGCCGCCTTGCTGGGCTGACGCGTATTCAACACGGTGCGGGCCTTCATCATCGCGGTCTCGATCGCGATCTTCGCCTGCCCGTCCATGCGGTAGTAGTACACGGGCTCGCCATACTGGTCGTAGATCGCGATGGACACGCGGACGCCCTGCTTGGTCGCTTCGTCGACGCAAGCTTTGCCGATCGCCTCGGCCGTCGCGATGTTGATCGAGTTCTGCTCGAGAAGGTTCTTTGCCGCGTCGCCACGGATAACGAATTTGTCGCTATCGGCGGCGTGGCTGGCGGCGACGAGCATTGTCGCGGCGGCGGCCAGCACTCCAACATGAAGCTTCATGGGTGTTTCCCTCCAAAGACGATGCGCGAGCATCTAGAGCTAATTTGCCTTGTCGCAAAGGCGCTTACAACGGTCATTCCAGGGAACCGTCCGGCTCAAGTCAATCCTTTGAATGTTAAAGGCATTTCACCTTTTCCGCCGGTGCCTTTTTGGCGTTAGAGTTTCGCGCCCCATCGGAACTCGTGCAGGAGCAAGACGATGTCACACGCCCTCGAACACTGGCGCGACCTTCTCGACCAAAAGCAGACCTTCGCTCACATCGCGACGTTGATGCCCGACGGCTCGCCGCAGGTGACGCCCGTCTGGATCGATTACGTGAACGGGAAGGTGCTGGTGAACTCGGCCAAGGGGAGGGTAAAGGTCAAGAACTTGAAAGGGGGCTCGCCGGTCGCGATCTCGATCACGGACCCGGAGAATCCCTACCGCTATGTCCAAATCCGCGGCCACGTGACCAAGGTCACCGAGCATGGCGCCGACAAGCACATCGACAAGATGGCCAAGAAATATCTGGGTAAGGACAAATATCCCTGGGCCAAGCCTGGCGAGGTGCGTGTCCTGTTCGAGATCGAGCCCGAGAAAGTCGGCGGGAACAAATAGCCTTCAGGCTGGCTTCGCTACCATCAGCCAGAAGATCATGAGCACGGCTGAGAAGGCAGGGAAGCCAAAAATGAACCAGATCGCATACAAGCGGCGATAATCGGCGCTAAGGGGCGCACCTGCCGCTGCTGCTTCCGTCGCGAGCGTCCGCATGCGCCGCTGCATGAAGACGACGGGAAGCCAGAACGTGCCCGCGACCACATACAGCCCGATCGCGGCGAGGATCCACGTTGCGCGCCAGTCGTAGCCGGCCAGGAGGATCATGGCAGCTCCGGTGATTGGTTGCAGAACAACCGCAGTGGCCGTGAATAGGAAATCGGCGATTACGACCACGCGCGACGTATGCGCGACGATGGCCGGTATGCCGGTTCGGTGCGCCATCACCATGAAGAACGCGATCCCGATGCCGGTCCCGAACAGAATCGCGGCGCCAAGTACATGCAGGACCTTGATCGCGGTGTAGAGATCCATCAGCGCTCGTCCATGAGCGCGGCAACCGCGATCGCCGCGAATGCGACCGGAAAGATTTTGACCAGCGTCCCCAAGGGGTCACCCCACAGATCGGGACGAAGGATCGTCGCAGCCGCGAGATAACCAAAGCTTACGAGCACCGAAAGGCCGAGCGCCGCCCTCGCAGTTCGCCTCAAGCCGATCGCCAGGCCGATGGCGATATCGAGCAACGCGCCGGCGGCGACGACCAGGCGGGCTAGCTCGCCGTCGATCCCGGCGCGAAGAAAAGCGGCGTGCGCACTTTCAGCAGATGGTCCAAGCGCGATCACGCCCGATGTGATCCAGAACAGTGACAGGACCACAATCCCGAGGGGTTTGACGAAGTAGAGGCGGGCGAAGCGGCGCTCCTGCACGGTCGAGGGAACTTCGGCCAGAAATTCGTTGAGCGATCGAGGCTTGATGCCGGTCGCCTCTATCCACGCCTCGGGCGAGCCGACAACACCATGCGCAAGATGACGCATCGTGGCGCGCCGCAACGGATTGCGCCAGCCGAGATGGGCAGCGGCATCGCCAAGGAACGCCAGTGCACCGATAACGAAGTTTGGGACGCGAAGAATTGGGCACGGAGGGAAGCAGAGCCAAGCGCGATAAGCACGCGCGATATCGCTCAGCGTCGTCGTCGCCGGATGAACCAGCTCGAATGTGGCGCGCAGCCGCGCATTCCCCTCGAGGGCGACGGCGATCGTCTCCGCGACGTCTTTGACGCTTACCGTCTGAACAACGCAATTGGCGTTCGAGAGCGGGGTGAAGAAGGGCAAGCCGGCGAGCCCCCGCATGAGCCCAGTCCCGCCATAAGCGGCCTCCGCGAGCACGAGTCCTGGCCGCAAGATGATCCAATCGAGATCGAGCGCTCGTAACCTTGCCTCGCTCTCTCGCTTCGTTCGCGCAAAAGCGGTGTCGATGCCTTCGATCCCGGCGGCGGAGACATGGACGATACGGCGGACGCCCGCCTCAACGCAGGCACGATAGAGGGCATCCGGACCTTTGACGTGCACGTTCTCAAGCGTATCGCGGGTGCCTTCTTCCAGCGCGCCGGCGCAGTTCACCACGGCATCGATGCCTTCGATCCAGCTGCGCCAGTCTTCGGGCAAGATCATTCGCGCAAGATCGCCGTATCGCCATTCAACGCGCGGAAGCCGCAATACTTGGCGCGAGCGCGTGAGGCCGACGATGTCGTGGCCGGCCGCCGCCAAACGCGCGAGCGCAGCGGACCCAACGAGCCCGTAACCACCGAGAAAAAGAATGCGCATGACCCCTCTTGGGGCCGCAGCATAGGTCGCTTCCAGCTGCGTCGGGAAGGAGCTTACTTCTTCGCCAGCTGGTCGATCGTCGCGATGACAAGCGAGACCGGCGGACGCTTGGTGTAAGTCTCCTCGTAGAGCTTCGATTTGATCACGCCATCCTTGTCCAGGATGAAGATGATCGGCCGCGGTACGCCGTAAGCGAGATTGCCCGGCGGATATTGCGGATCGCGCAATTTGTAGCGGTCGATGACCTCCGATTTGGGATCGGACAGAAGCGTGTACCGGATCCCCCGCTGCTCGGTGAATGACTGCAAGATCTTCGGACTGTCATAGGAGATGCCGGCGAGCTTGTAGCCTTTGGCTTCGATCGCCGAGACGCCGGAATTCAAGTCGATCAGCTGCGCCTTGCAGTAAGGGCACCAATCGGCCGAGCGGAAGAAGAACAGCACAAGGCCCTTCTCGCCCATCAGCGAGCGAAGCCCGCGCGGCTTGCCCGATTGATCGGCCGGCGTGCCGATGTCGGGCGCTCTTGCGTTCACCGGCGGCCCGAGATCGAAATCGGGATTGGCGCGAACGTCACCGTCCGCAAGCCCGAAAGCGAATATCGCGAGCACAACGGCAAGGACGCGGAACATGGCGTTCTCCCGACCTATTTCTTCACCATCGGCGCGGGGCTCTGCACCACCCGCTGCGGCTGCGAGGCAAAAGGCGAGGGCGGCGGAACATTCTTGCCCTTGTCCTTGCTCTGTTTCGGCTTTTTCTTCTCGCGATTGCTGCGCTGTTCCCGATTGGCCATGTCTTCCTCCTGCTGCCCCTCGTTTGTAAGCTCAAGTCTAGCGGGTTTTGCAGGCTTTGCGTGCTGGGAAAAAGAGCTTGCCTGCGCGAAATCCTGCGCTTCCCTGGACCCTGGCGCCTCACTTTTGCGGGGAGCAGCGGAACCATCGCAAGCCATCCGCGTTGGCGCCCGGCAGGTACGAAAACAAGGGGGACGCACGATGGGCGCTTATCCGCGGATTCCGGCGGCCGAATGGGCAAGACGATATTATTCGCTTGCCAGGGATGCCCGGGAGCTCGCCGAAGAGGCGAAAAACGAGCCGGCACAGATCTCGTATCGCCTGCTCGCCGAGCAGTGGGAACGGCTTGCCGCAGCGGCCGAAGAGACAACGAGAACAGGGCCCTAGCAAACGGTCTCGCCCGGCCGGGCAAGTGCTCGGCGTTTTTCCTTATTACATGCCGAAAGGCCGGTGCGGAACGAACCGGCTCAATCCGGCGTTTGCTCCGGCGATATCGGCCAGGCATGGGCATGGGTAAGCTGGAGGAGTATGCGCATCACGCCGAGGAGTGTCAGCACAAAGCGGATTGCGCAAAGGACGACGACGAAAAGGCGGCTTGGCTCCGGCTGACGCAATCCTGGCTGTGGATGACACAGACCGAAGCCCAGCTGATGATGGAAGCCCGCTCCGTCAACGGCAGCGATTCGTCTCCCACCGGGAACGCACACTAGCCTCTATTCGTCTGGCCGTAGACGCGCGCGGAGCACCGCATTGCTCCGGTGCATAGCGATCAGCGACTCGGCCATCTTCTCGTAATCGGCGGCAATCCTCAAAAGCGATTCCTTGACGGACTTGTCGTGCGCATCGTCGGCGATGCTGCGGACTTCCTCCGCCCGCAGCAGGAATCTCTCGGCTCTCTCCAGTTGTTCTGCCATGGCGCCGATCACGCCCATCGGCCAAGTCGGAATCCTCCGGGGCTTAGGTAACGCACGAGTTTCTCCTTCGACCACGCCAGTCGTTCCATTTTTTTCACAGCATGATCTTAGGGAGGCGAGGGCCGCGCGGGCCACCCAGGCGGGCATAGAACGCAATTGCAACGACACGCTCTGCAAATAATAAATCGCGGCGCAGACGCGCCGCGGCTGGGCCCGAACACCTCGCTACGCTCGGCGCCGGGCCATGACACATTCTATTAACTTACCGCATGTGCTCCCAGAGCTCGCGCTCGTCATCGAGCTGCGCGAAATCTTCGCTCTTGAAATTGCGCCGCAAAATAAGCCCCACGAGCGTCCCCTTGTCCGTCACCGGCAAGTGTCGAAATCCCCCGTCCCACATCAGCCGCAAGGCTTCGATCGGCGTCGCATAGGGCGTGATCGTGACCGGATTTCGCGTCATCGCGTCGCGCACCGTCACTCTTGTGCGGTCTTTGCCTTCGGCGATGACCTTGACCGCATCGCGTGAAGTGAAAATGCCGGTAAGACGTCCACCGTCCGTGATCAGAACCGCGCTCGCACGCTGCTTGCGCATCTCCTGGCAAGCGCGCTTCACGCTCGCCGTGGGCCCAAGGCACAACGGTTTCTTTTCTTCAATCAGGTCCCACAAACGACTCATTTTCTAAGCCTCTTGCTCCTAGAATCTAATTCGCATCTTCGCCGCTTCAACCGGTCCTCGATCACATCTCGAGCTCGCGCTTTGCTGCCGCGAGCACATCTCCAACTGCGGTTGACGTCTCAAGCTTTCGCCAATCCTCGGGTGCATCGATCGTCTTCTGCTGGGCTTCCATGACCGCGGCTGTCGCGTCCGACGCATCGCCGGTGCGCATCGCGAGACGGGCTTCGAGAATCTCGCGCGGCGCCGTCAGCCAGAGTCCTTCGAATTTCGCACCCGCACGGCGCGCCACGGCCGCGATCGCTTGGCGCTCTTCCGTGCTCCCGTGAACCGCATCGGCTATGACGCTGTGGCCCTGTGAGAGCAGCGCTTCGGCCGCCTCTCTCATCGCGGCGTAAACGCGTGCGTGCATCTCGGGCGTGTAGGCTGAAGGCGGTAAACGCTCGCTTTCGGTTGCGCCAACCATCCGCTTACGGATGATATCGCTCCGCAACACCACGGCGCCCGGCGCTTGTCCGATTGAGGGCGCCAGCTCGCGCGCGAGCACGGATTTGCCGGTGCCCGAAATTCCCCCGACGGCGATCGCGCGCCGAGGCGCGGGCTCGAGATAGCCGATCGCGCGATCGAGAAGCTCGACCGCGCTCGCATGCAACATCTTCGTCTCTTGCGGCGATCGTTCCGCCGTCGTGACCGCAATATGGGCCCGCACGGCGGCACGCGAGGAGAGAAACAGCGGTAAGGCCGCAACGCCCGCGTAATCGCTCGTCCGTTCCAGATAGCGGTTGAACACCACGTTCGCGAATTTGCGCAAGCCGTGACGATCAACATCCATGATGAGGAAGGCCAGGTCATAGAGCACGTCGATATTGGAAAAATCGTCGTTGAACTCGATCGCGTCGAAGAGCGTCGGGCGGCCCAAGAAGAGGCAGATGTTGTTGAGATGAAGATCGCCATGGCAGCGGCGGACGAAGCCTTGCGCGCGCCGCGCATCGAGGAGGCACGAGACGCGCTTGCAGGCGTCGGTCGCCAGCGCAATCCAGCGTTCGATGCGATCGGGCGCAAACGGCCGATCTGCCATTTTTCGCAAGAGCGCGGAATTCTCGTCCACCACGCGCGCCATCGCGGCCGCACCGCCCAAATCGCTCCGCACCTCCGCCGTGCCGTGGAATCGGGCAATGATCTCTCCGAGCTCGCGCATCATCGGCTCATTGAGCCGTCCTTCGCGCCGCAGCTTTTCGAACAAGTCGCTCTCATGGAATCGCCGCATGACGACCACCCAGTCGAGCACGTGCCCGCGACCGTCAGCGCCCAAGCGTAACGCTCCCTCCGAGCGCATGATGGGTTGCACTTCCAGATAGAGCGCCGGCGCCGCGCGCTTGTTGACTTCAAGCTCGGCTTCGCACATCGCCCGGCGCTTCTCGGGCGTGCTGTAATCGAGATACGGATAACGGACCGCGCGCTTGAGCTTGTAAGCGCGCTCGCCCGCGAGAAAGACAATGGAGGCGTGCGTCTCGTGCCGCTCAATCGCGCCCGCAAGGCCATAGCTCTCCGGGCGCGATAGGAACGCGATCACCTCGCCCTGATCTCGATCCCCAATCATGAGATGTCGCGTCCCACTCCGTGAGGAACTTTGGACCGTAACCGCATGTGAGGCATCTTAAATCCCCCGCCCGCGCCGCCGGCAAGCCGCAACGCCGGCGGCCGGCGAGAAATGCTCTTTGCGAAAACAGAGGCGAGAGCCTAGGGTCCGATCAGCGACGGCAAAGCCGCCACCCGAGAGATAAGCGGCCCCAACAAACATGAGGGCCACGTGCGCTCCCGCTCGTCACTGCACGGAGCGCGAAATGAATCCGCATAGCACAATGTTTTTGGCTGCTTAGTCGCGCGAGCTCACAAAGATGACGGCGCTAGAGTCGAAATCCCCGAGGCCCTGGTTCGTGTCGCAAACGAAACCCGGCAACCAAAGCGAGGTCTTAAAGAACACGGAGCTCTAGCCATGACAAAGATCGAGCACGAACATTTACACCGCCCGACGGCCCAGACCTGCCCCGAATGCGGAGGCGCGATGAGCGAGCAGGCCGTTGGAAAACTGACGCAATTCCGCTGTCATATCGGCCACGTCATGACCGCGGAAGTGTTGGCCACATCGCAACGCGAGGCGCTGGAGAAGGATCTCTCCTCAGCCTTGAGGACGTTGAACGAACGGGTCGAGCTTTGCCGTGCGATGGCCCAAAAGTGCGGCCTACTCGGCGATCTCGAGTCCAAGGAGCGCTGGGCAGCGGCAGGCAAAGAAGCCGATCGCGAGTTTCCCTCGTGCGCGAGCTGGTCGAAATCGAATGGAGCCAACCCGAGGGCTGCTAACGAAATAATCGTGCCGAACAGCCGGGAGGTCTCAGACAATAGACTGTTCCGGCGAGGCTTTCTGTGGTCAATTAGCCTTCATACCGCCTAGCGCGTTTTGGTGGGGCGCGCCGTGAACGAAGAAGGAGAACAATCCAGAGCGGCTCGATCCGCCGGGAAGGACCGGGCGAAGCCTCCGATTGTCGGGATCGGGGCATCGGCAGGCGGCGTCAAAGCCCTCCAGGAATTCTTCGAGCACGTTGCCGACAACCTCGGTGCCGCCTTCGTCGTCATCGTGCATCTGGATCCGGAGAGCCGCAGCGAGCTCCCCGGGATCCTTTCCGCCCGCACCAAGATGAAAGTGACGGAGGTGCAAACGACGAGCGATCTCGAGCAGGACCAGATTTACGTCATCCCGCCGGATCGCCGCGTGATCATCTCCGATCACGAGGTTTCCGCCCTAGCCTTCGAGTCGCCGCGCGGCCAGCGCTCGCCTATCGATCTGTTCTTCCGCTCGCTCGCCGAACGGCACGGCTACGACGTCGCCGTGATCTTGACGGGAGCCGGTTCCGACGGGGCCGCCGGGATCAAGGCGATCAAGGAAGCGGGCGGCATCGTCATCGTTCAGGACCCGAACGAAGCCGAATATCCCTCCATGCCGCGGGCGGCCATCGCCACCGAAGTCGCGGATTTCGTGTTGCCGGTCGAGAAGATGGGTCCGCAACTCGCGGAACTCATCCGCACCCGCGGTCAGGTCTACGACAATCTCCGCGACGACGAGGAAGAATACTTAAGGCGCGTCCTGTCCCATGTGCGCGTGCGCACGGGGCACGATTTCTCGCACTATAAGCGCTCGACCGTGCTTCGCCGCATCATCCGGCGCACCCAGGTTACCCGCACCGAGAGCCTCGCCCAGTACTACCAGTATCTGCGCGACAACGTCGAGGAAGCCCAGGCCCTCCTCGCCGATCTCCTGATCTCGGTGACGACTTTCTTCCGCGATCCTAAGGCCTTCGACGTGCTCGCAAAGCGCGTGATGCCGAAACTCTTCGATGGCAAGGACGCCGACGGCGTGATCCGCGTCTGGATTCCCGGATGCGCGACGGGCGAGGAAGCCTACACCATTGCTATCCTCCTCCTCGAGCAAGCGGCCAAGCAGGAGTTACGTCCCGAGATCCAGGTCTTTGCCTCCGATATGGATACAAGTGCGCTTTCGATTGCGCGCGAGGGCCGCTATCCGGAAGCGATCGAGACCGACGTCAACGAGGAGAGGCTGCGCCGGTTCTTTTCGCGTGAGGGCGATCATTACCGGGTCAAGCGCGAACTCCGCGATGTCGTGCTTTTCGCGCATCACAGCCTGCTGAAAGACCCGCCCTTCACGAAGCTCGATCTCGTCTCCTGCCGCAACCTTCTCATCTATCTCGACCGCGATCTCCAGGCTCAAGTCTTGAACACGCTCCATTACGCGCTCAATCCCAATGCCTATCTTCTGCTGGGTTCCTCGGAGAGCGCCGACCATCCGCACAATCTCTTCCGTGCCATCGATCGCAATATGCGCATCTATGAGTCGGTCCCCGGATCGGACGACCGGTCAACCGGCTTACCGCTTCTCATTCGGGTTCCCGCCGACGATTTCGCGCCGTTGACGCACGACCGTGGCCGCGCCCCCGCCCCGAGCGATGCGGTCCTCCATCGCCTGGCGCTGGAAAAGATCGCGCCGCCATCGATTCTGGTCGATGAAGGCCATCGCACCATCCACTTGTCGGAAAGCGCGGGCCGTTATCTTCAGCCCGCTGGCGGGTCCTTGACGGGCG
>DASQHF010000005.1:0-7180 GCA_035632215.1 Micropepsaceae bacterium
CGGCAGCCCCGCTCATTTGCGACGCCCTTGAGATACCCGCGGCGGATTTCGCCTGCGAGCATCGCTTTTGCGGCGTCGCGGTCGTGCTTCTCGGCACCGGTGACGAAGCGCACGGCGCCCCTGTAGGGGATGAATCCCAGCGCGGCGTCGCGCGCGCCGTCGAACGCCGTGTTGACCGCCTTGTCCTTGAACGACTTCAGCTTGGGATGAACGTCGAGATCGGGCCCGAGCACGGAATCGAGCTCTTTGAGCTCGGAGGCAATCTCCTCGCAGTCCGTCGCGGGCGCGTAAAGCGAAGCGAGCGCTCTCTTCAAGACGGGGGCAATCTCAGGCTGCATCACATTGAGATCGTTCAGCGGCTGCTTCAAGACGGACTTGACCTGTTCGCCGGAAATCGTCGCGGAATCATCCTCCCGGGTCGCAAGCGCCGCGGTCGATGAAGCATCCTGCGCGAAAGCAACATTCGCACTCGCCGCGAGCGGGCAAATGCACAAGAAGAGGATTGCGCAGCGTTGGAACGGGCGTGCACTGCTGGCGGATGTGTTCGCACGGCGTTTTGCCTTCATGTTTGTCGGCATTCTTCTGTCCCCCCGAAAGAAATGAACGTTCATTCATATCAAGAAGGAGTCCACCTGTCAAGCCGACGAGGCTAAAACGGCAGCATAGGGATAATCCAAGTTTATCAGGTGCTTGCATCGAGGCCGGAATGCTGGCGTCCGATCTGCGGTAGCGACTGGAAAACAAACGGCGCCGGAGAATCACCTCCGGCGCCGTTTCGATGCGAAGAAAAGGCGTTAAGCGGATTAGCCGCGCTCGCCTCTCGCGAGACGGGTGCGTCTCGGCTGTTGAGCTTCGCGCTCCGCCGCTTGGCGCTCTTCGATCGCGCGCTGCTCGGCAGCTAAGGCGTCATCTTTCGCGGCTTGCGCCGTTGTCACCGCACCTTGCGCCGTCGACTGCGCGTTGCTCGCGGTCTGCTGCGCCTGCTGCGCGGTGCTCGATGCCTGATCGGCTCTCGCAGTCGCGGTTTGCGCTGCTTGGAACGCCGCATCGGCCCTCGCTTGGGCCTGCTCGGCCTGCATTCTCGCAGAGTCCGCTGCAGCTTGTGCCATCTCTGCGCTCTCTCTTGTCGCGCATCCACCGGCCAGCAACGTCCCTGCGATTACGAACGGCAAAATGATTCTCATATTGGGGGCTCCCTTCTTGCAAGATGACGGCGATAACAACCTTTGAGATGAAAAGTTCCTGCACAGCACAAGCTCAGGGACAAGCAAAATGTTTTTTTGTGATCAGTGCGCTTCGCCATCGAATTGCCTTGATCCGACTTTATTGGGCGGCTTTCGCATTGGGAGGAATTGATGCTTCCAGTGAACGGGTGCGCGCTCGCCGCGAAGCGTATGCGCGACTCTAACTCCGTGCACAGAGGACTTTACGCAGCGGTGTTCAGCGCCACCGCCGTCCTGCTCGCGGGTTGCTCGACGACCATGAAGCCCATGGAAGTGGCGCCGGTCGTGGCACCCGATCCTTCTTTTGTCACACAGTCGGTGCTCAGGGATTTGATCACGGCGCGCAAGGCGGTCTTGGGCCCCGCAGTCGCCAAGACCGATGCGGTCACCGCTTTCTATGAGATTCGCGGCTTCCGCCCGGTCTGGACGCTTCCTGGGCAAAATGACGTGAGAGCGCAGGTCCGCGCGACCCTTAATAACGCCTCCGAACAAGGACTCCGCGCCGGCGAGTATCAACTGCCGGGCGAAGCACGCCTTACCCCGGGACGCGACGCAGCTCTGTTCGAGATGCAATTTACCGATGCCCTTCTGCGTTATGCCTACGACGTTCACAACGGTCATCTAAAGCCGAGTGACGTTTACGAGGACGTCGAGCTTCCCTTGTCCAACTTCGATCCAGTGGTCGAACTCGTCAAAGCGGTCCGCAACGACGGAGTTCCGAAATTCCTTGCTGCTCTGCCGCCTGCCCATCCCGAATATGCAAGACTCGTCCAGGCGCTCGCCCGCTATCGCGCGATCGAAGCCAAGGGCGGCTGGCCGAGCATTCAGGGTCCGGGCGAGGTCAAGCTCGAGGGCAACGACCAACGCTTAAGCGCGCTCGTCAAACGGCTGGCCGCCGAAGATCCCGTGTTCGCCGCGATCGCATCGCCCAGTGCCGCGGACATCAAGGACGCTGTGAAGCGGTTCCAGTCGCGCAACGGCATTTCGGAAGACGGACGCGCCGGCGGCACGACGCTGACGACGCTCAACATCAGCGCTGCGGAGCGCGCCGGCGAGATCGCCGTCAACATGGAGCGCTGGCGCTGGATGCCCGTATTCGAGCAGCGTCATGTTGCGGTGAACGTTCCCGATCAGAGCGTCGAGTTCGTGCGAGACGGAAGGACGGTCTTGCATTCGCCTGTGGTCGTCGGGCGGACGAACAGTCCAACGCCCATCACGCGTTCCGAGATCGTCGCGGTCGTGGTCAATCCGCCGTGGAACATCCCCGGCGACATTGCCGCGCGCGATCTCCTGCCGCAGCTCGTCAAGAATCGAAATTACCTTGCCCAGAAACACATGGTGATCACCGACACGCCGAAGGATCCCTACGGGCGGAAGATCGACTGGAAGAAGGTCATACCGGCGGAGTTTCCCTACGCCATCCAACAGCTCCCCGGCCCGGCGACGGCGCTTGGAGCCGTGATGCTCGATTCGCCCAACGACTTCGACGTCTATCTGCACGACACGCCGAACAAGAAGCTGTTCGACCTCACGACGCGCGAGATCTCCAATGGCTGCATCCGCGTGCAGCAGATCTTTCCGCTTGCCTCGCTCGCTTTGACCGACGATGCGAGCGAGGGCATGGCGATGCTGAACGGCAAAGTGAAGGCGCGCGAGACGACGCGCATCGCGCTCGATAAGCCGCTCCCCGTCTACTTCCTCTATTGGACGGCGATGGCGAAGGAAAACGGCGAGGTCGACTTCCGGCCCGACCGCTACAACCGCGACGCGCCATTGATCGCGGCGCTGGTGAAAGGCCAGGCGGTAACCAAGGCGAAGAAGCCCGTGGACGGCGCGGACCAGACGAACCCCGAGGGCGATAACATCAGCCCGTAGCCGGAAGGCGGCGCCGAGCGCGAGCCGAGCCAAGCGACTAGCCGGTCGACTTCGCCATCTTTGCGCGCGGTGACATCGCGCGACCGAGCGCCAGCACGATGATCCCCGCGAGGAGCGCGGAGCCCGCAAGCAGCGCCATCGCGGGCGCGTAGCTCTCCGTCGCTTCCTTCAGTTGACCGACGACCGTCGGCCCCAAGAATCCGCCGACATTCCCGATGCAGCTGATGAGCGCGATCCCGCCGGCAGCCGCCGGGCCTTTCAGGAAGGACGAGGGCAGGCTGAAGAAGACGGGAAGGAACGCCTCTGCTCCGACCACGGCCAAGGCGAGCCCGAACAGCATCAGCGAAGAGAATTGGGTGAAGCTTGCGAAGCCGAATCCCAGAGCGACGAAGAACGCCGCGAGCGCAATGTGGCGCACGCGTTCGCCGTTTCGATCGCTCGCTTTGCTCCAGAGAATCATTGCGGGCACCGCGGCCGCATAGGGTAGGGCAACGAGAAGCGTGGTTGTCCGTGGCGTGAACCCCTCCGACTGCACCATCTGCGGCAGCCACACGGTCAAGCTGCCGAAGCCGATCTCGAAGGCGAAATACACGACGGCAAGCGTGAGCACGTGGGGATCCTTCAGCGCTGGCAGGAGTTCGTGCGCTCGGCCGCGGTCCTCCGCTTGAAGCCGCGCCGCGATCGTCTGTCTCTCCTTATCGTCGAGCCAGGGCGCGGTCTTGGGGTCCGCGGGCATCATCTTCGGCACGAGAAGTGCGAGCGCGCACGCCGGCAGGCCTTCGATCAAGAACAGCCATTGCCAGCCATGCAGGCCAAGCACGCCTTCCATTCCGAGCACCAGGCCCGATAGCGGGCCACCGATGATGTTCGCGACCGGAAGGGCCGCGAGAAAGCCCGCAAGGAACCGCGCCCGATAGGCGTGCGGGAACCAGTAGCTGAGATAGAGCACCATGCCCGGAAACAGCCCGGCTTCTGCGAGTCCCAATGAGAACCTGAGCGCATAAAAGCTCTCCGGCCCTTGGATGAAGGCGTTCGCCGCCGAGATCGCGCCCCAGATCGCGAGGATGAGGAAAATCCACGCCCGCGTGCCGATGCGCTCGAGGATGAGGTTCGATGGGAGCTGGAACAGCGCATAGCCGGCGAAGAACAGTCCTGCGCCGAAGCCGTAAACCGACGGCGACAGATGAAGATCGCGATTCATCGTCAGGGACGCGAACGCGACATTGGTTCGATCGAGACGATTGAAAAGATAAAGCACGGCGATGAACGGCACGAGGCGCCAGGCGCACTTGATGAAGACGCGGTCGCTCATGCTTCGCTCTTGAGCTCCGCTGTCGCAACGAGGCGCGGCGTGACGTCGCGCACGAATGCGCGCACGAGCGCGGATGACAACGCAAGGCCTACGGCGATCATGATCATCGATAGGCCATAGCTGCCTGTCTGTTCTTTGAGCATCCCGATAACTGGCGGGGCAACGACGCCGCCCAACGAGACGACCGTGTTGAGGACCGCGATGCCGCCCGCGGCGGCTGGGCCGCGCAGGAACAAGGGTGGCAAGCTCATGAGCTGTGTTATCGAGGTGAAGATGCCGACCATTGCCAATGTCAGCCCCCCGATCTGAACCGCATGGTTCTGCGCGAAGCTCCCGACTAGAAGTCCGAAGGCGCAGAGGAGCCAGGCAAAGATCAGATGCCAGATGCGCTCGCCGCTTCGATCGCTCGACCGTCCCCAGATAATCATCACGACCGCTGAGGCGAGGTAGGGTAATGCCACGACAAAACCGGTGGCGAAATTGGAAAAGCCCATCTCTTGGACGATCAGCGGCAGCCACAGCGTGGGCCCGTAAAGCGCGGCGCCATGGGCGAAAGACGCGAGCGATAGGGCTAGGATGCGAGGATCCCGGATGGCTTGGATTAAATCGCGCTCGCCCGTGGCCGGTTCGGCTGCATGGCGCGTGGCAATGGTCGACTTTTCCTCGGCGCTGAGCCAAGCCGCGGTGGCCGGGCCGTCGGGCAAGAGCTTCAAGACCGCAAAGGCGAGGAGAAACGCCGGCAAGCCCTCGAGCAGGAACAGCCATTGCCAGCCATGAAGGCCGGCGATCCCGTCCGCGTTGGCGAGGATGAAACTCGACAGTGGCCCGCCGATGATGCCGGCATAGGCGAGCGCGCTGACAAAGCCCGCCGAATAGCGTGCGCGGTAGGCTTTCGGAAACCACAGCGTCAGATAGAACATCGCGCCGGGGAAAAAACCGGCTTCCGCGGCGCCCAACAGGAACCGCAGCATATAGAAGCTCCGAGGTCCTTGAACAAAAGCGCATCCGGCCGAGATCAAGCCCCACACAGCCATGATCCAGAAGATTCCGCGCCGCGCCCCGAAGCGCTCCATGGTCATGCTGACGGGCACCTGAAAAATGAGATAGCCGGCGAAGAGTGCGCCGGCTCCGATGCCGAAGACCGAGGGCGAAAAGTCCAAGTCCTTGTTCATGGTCAGCGCGGCGAAGCCGACGTTCAAGCGGTCCAGAAAATTTATGAGGTAGAGGACGCCCATGAACGGAATCAGCCGCCAGGCGCACTTTAGAAAGATGCCTTCCTCGGTCATTCCGCCGCTCGCGTCTGCTGGGCTGTGACCGTCGTCCGTGCCGCCATCGCGCGTCCGAGCGCGATCACGATCAGAGCCGCGAGCACGAGACCGGCCGCAAGCACCGCCATCGCCGACCTATAGTCGCCGCTGCGCTCGCTCAGCATGCCGATGAGCACCGGTCCGACGAAGCCGCCGAGCGACACGAAGGCATTGACGAGCGCGATGCCGGCCGCAGCCGCGGCACCCTTAAGGAATGTCGGCACGATGGTGATGTATGGCCCGATGACCGCGAGTGTCGCGGCAATTGCGAGCGCGAGCCCTGAAAGCGCCACGGCATTCGTTTGGGCGAGAGCCACCACGAGAAATCCCGCCGCCCCAAGCAGCCAGGCAAGAGCCGAATGCCAGATGTGATCGTCTCGTTTGTCGCTGGAATAACCCCAGGCGATCATCGCCGCCATGGCGACGAGATAGCAAAGCAAGACAACGATCCCGGTGCCCGCATTCGAGAAGCCCATGGCTTTGACGATCTGGGGCAGCCACAAGCCGGTGCCATAAAGCGCGCAGCCCTGCGTAAAGGCGGCGCCGCAAACGGCCCAGACTCGTGGATCGATCAAAGCCGCCCACAGATCCATTTCATGAGTCGTTTCCAAAGCGAGACGTCCTTCGATCGCCGACTTCTCCTTCGCGTTCAGCCAAACCGCCTGTGCCGGATTGTCCGGCAGCCATCGCAACACTGCGAAAGCCAGAGCTGAGGCGGGGAGGCCCTCGAGCAGGAACAGCCATTGCCAGCCATGCAGACCAAGGATGCCGTCCAGTTCGAGGATGTAGGCGGACAAGGGTGCGCCCACGATTCCTGAGAGGGGAATGGCGCAGAGGAAGATGGATGCAAACCGCGTTCTGTAGGCCTTCGGGAACCACAGTGTGAGATAGAAGATCATGCCGGGAAAGAATCCGGCCTCTGCCACGCCCAGTAGGAACCGCAACGCGTAGAAGCTCAGCGGCCCCTGCACGAAGGCGGTCGAGGCCGAAACAGCGCCCCAAATCGCCATGATCCAGAACACGGTGCGCCGTGCGCCCGCGCGTTCCAGCACGGCGTTCGCCGGGACCTGAAACAGGAGATAGCCGACGAAGAACACGCCTGCGCCCCAGCCGAAAACGGTTGGCGAAAAGCCCAAGTCCTTGTTCATGGTCAGCGCCGCGAAGCCGGCATTCACACGGTCGATGTAGTTCGCGAGATAAAGCCCGCCCATCAATGGGATCAGCCGCAAGGCGCATTTTAAGAAGATCGCGTCCTCGCTCATGCACTGACCTTAATGGTCGCCGCCTGGCTCGCCATCACTCGGCCGAGTCCGATCACGATGACGGCAGAGAGCACCAGCATCAATGAGAGCACGAGCATGCTGGACGAATAGGTTCCGCTCGCTTCCTTCAGCGCACCGATGAGGTACGGCCCGACAAACCCGCCTATGCTGCCAATGGCGTTGTAGAGCGGCATGCCGCTC
>DASQHF010000006.1:0-4155 GCA_035632215.1 Micropepsaceae bacterium
CCCCCCCCCCGCTCCGATCGAAGCCTCAATTAACTTTAGCGATAGCAACGTGATTGACACCGCTTTCCGCCATGACCAGACCCGTCTTGTCCGCCGTCGGCATCATGTTGCGAATGACCCCGCCGCCGGAGGGAACAACCGGGAAGGTCTGGAACTTCTCCGTCTTCGGATCGAAGCGAACTAGCCCGTTCGGCTTAACGTTCCCTTCGTCATACCAGACGATGCCGTTCAGAACCGTGATCCCATAAGGCTGAGACTTCGGGCCGCCCGGCGAGGGCCATTCCTTCTTGGCGCCCGTCTTGGTGTCGTACATGCCGAGATAGCCGCGCGAGTAATCCGAGATCCAGATCACGTCGTTGGCGTCGATCGCGATGCGCCGGGGCCGCGTGCCCGGATTGGGCAGAACGACTTCGGTGATTTCCATGGTGTCGGGATTGACCGTCGCAAGCTTCGGCGCCTGCCACTCGCTGAACCACAGCTTTCCCTTGGAATCGAAGACCATCCCGTAGGGGGCCGATCGCTCGGTCGGGACAACGGCCAGCTTCACGTTTCCGGTTCTCGGATCGAGACGGCCGAGCATGTTGCTGTTCTGCGACGTGAACCAGAGAATGCCGTCCTTATCGAACAACGGCGTATGGGGATCGCGCGCTGCGCCGGTCTTATATTCCGTGAACTGACCGGTTTTGGCGTCGAGCTTGCCGATGTAGCCTTTGAAGTTGCCCGTGTACCAAATGTTGCCATCCTTATCCATGGTGAGCCCATGGGGACCGGAGACGGGTGTCTTGGTGTGATACTCGGTGATCTGCTTCGTCTTCGGATCGAGATGCCCGATGTAGCTGCCCATATGAGCGGTGAACCACATCGTGCCGTCGGGCGCGGCCAAGGGATCGTGTGGGCGCGAGCCCGGAGTCTTGAGCTCGAATTCGGTGATCGTAACTTTGGCGGGTCCGTCGACCGCCTTGAACGGATTGCCGGGCTTTTCCGGGAAGCTCTTGATGAGATACTGCGCGACCGGCTCGACCTGATCGGGCGTCAGCGCGGCGCCCGCGTTCATCATCATGTTGACGACGTTGTGCCATTCCGATGGGCTATAGCTGCCGTTCACGATGCGGCCGAGTTCGTGACAGGCGGTACACGCCGTCGCGACGGTCTGCTTCAAAGGACCGGCCGGCAATTTGTTGACGTCGGGGTCCGCGTTTTGCGCGTACACGGGCACGGCTATCGTAAGCGAAACAGCCGCGGCCGCTACGAACGTTAATTTCCTCATTGGGGCTCCTCGCAAGAATTGCCGAAATGGCGCGGGGGAATTTAGTTCATGTCCGGGACTCTGCCAATACCGTGAAAAGGGCCGAAAAACCGCTTTTCCGCATGGAGAATCTAGGCCGCTGGGCGGCCTGTGCCGCGGTCTTCAAGATGGTAAAGTCTTCGCGTGGCTTCGTCGGAAGCACGCCTCGTGGCAATATCCTCCGGCGCGCGTCGTGCGAGCCGGGCGCCATAGAACATGGCCGCGGCAAGAACCGCGACCGCGACTATATCGATGACCACAAAGAGCCAGGCGCCACCTAGACTGAACATGGCTGCCTCCTTAAGAACAAGAGACTCGATGGCTAACGTCCCAGCATCCTTAAGGCTCCCCGGTTCCCAGGCCTCAGAATCGGCATGCTTTTCGCCGCAATCTGGTGTTTTCTTCTAGGTCATGCTGAAGGAACTCGACGGGTCCAAGAGGCACGGTTGGCGGCTGGCGGCTTACAGCCTGTCTGGCCGGCTCCTCTTGCTCACGATTCTGTTTGTGATGCTGAGCGTGGCGCTCATCTACTTCCCCTCTGTCGCCCGCTACCACCACCAGCTCCTGCAGGACCGGATCAATTCGGCCCAGCTTGCGATCCTTCCCTTTACCGAAGCACCGGGCGAGCAGCTCTCCGAGCGCTTGCGCACGCAATTGCTGGCACGCGCCGGCGTTGAAGCGGTGATCTTAAGGGGCGGGGGACAGCACGAGCTCTTCCTTTCGGGCGCCGAACCGCCGGCGGTCGAAACCGTGTACGACGCCGGCGAGACCGATCTCATCGAGCAGATCCGCGACGTCATCCGCACGCTATTCGCGCCGCCGGGCCGCACCATCCGGATCGACGCCGATCTGACCGGCGGCCGCAGCATCGTGGTGGTCGCGAACGAGGAGCCGATCCGAGCAGCTCTCTTCGTGTTCTCGACCCGCGCCCTGCTTCTTTCGATCTTCGTCTCGGTCTTCACCTCGCTTCTGGTGTTCGTCAGTCTCTACATGATTTTCGTGAGGCCGATGCAGCGCATCACCGGCGCGATGGTCGCCTTCCGCAACAATCCGGAAGATCCGGCACAGATTCTTCAACCCTCCGCGCGCAAGGACGAGATCGGCACGGCCGAGCGCGAGCTCTCGACGCTCCAGCGCGAGCTCTACAGCTTCCTACAGCAGAAGACGCGTTTGGCCGCACTGGGCCTTGCGGTCGCGAAGATCCAGCACGATCTCCGCAACATCTTGTCGAGCGCGCAGATCGCCTCCGACCGCTTGGCCGATAGCGAGGACCCGGTGGTCAAGCGAGTGACGCCGCGGCTCGTCGACGCGCTCGATCGCGCGATTGCGCTCGCGACGAACACGCTGCGCTACGGACGCGCGGAAGAGCGCACGCCGCAGCGGGCGAAATTTCCCTTGGCGCAGCTCGTCGAGGAAGCGGCCGCGTCGGCGCTTCCCGAAGGCGGCGGGATCGAGTTCGTCAACCGCGTGCCGGGGAAGCTCCAGATCGAAGCCGATTCCGAGCAGCTGTTCCGCGTCATTCTCAATCTGTTGCGCAATGCGCGCGAAGCCTTGGAGCAGGCGCCCGACAACAACAACGGGCGCAAGAAGCGCATCAGTGTCGAAGCGAGCCGGCGCGACGGCAACATCGTGATCGAGGTTGCCGACAACGGGCCGGGCATTCCCTCGGCCGTGCGTGCGCGGCTGTTCCAGCCGTTTGCGGGAAGCGCGCGGTCGGGCGGTTCGGGCCTAGGTCTTGCGATCTCTCGCGAGCTCGTCCAGGCGCATGGGGGCGACATCGTGCTCGCCAGCACCGGCGAGTATGGCACCACCTTTTGCATCACCATGCCCGAACGCGTCGCGGTGTCGGAACGGCGATAACGGTCACTAATGGCCTGGGATCCGGCGACCTATCTCGCTTTCGGCGCCGAGCGCACACGGCCGGCCGCGGATCTTCTGGCGCGCATTCCGCTTTCCTCGCCCAAGCGCGTCATCGATCTCGGCTGCGGTCCGGGAAATTCGACGGCGCTGTTGCGCGCGCGCTGGCCCGACGCGGACATCGACGGACTCGATTACTCTGCCGAGATGCTGAAAGACGCACGCGCGAGTGAGATCCGCGCGCGTTTCCTCGAAGCCGATATCGCGCACTGGCAGCCAGATGAGCCCTATGACGTCGTCTACTCGAATGCCGCGCTTCAATGGGTCGGCGACCACGAGCATCTCATCCCGCGGCTCCTATCCTTCGTTGCGCCGGGCGGCGCCCTTGGCGTTCAAGTGCCGCGCAATTTCGACGAGCCTTGCCATCGCCTGATTCGCGAAGCCGTCGGGGATTCCCGCTGGGCGGCGAAACTCACGGATGTCCGCGATTGGTGGAACGTGCTCAAGCCCGAGGCCTATTACGATCTCTTGGCCCCGCGCGCGGCCATGATCGACCTCTGGGAGGCGCGCTATTTCCATGTGCTGGAAGGCGAGGACGCGGTTTTCCACTGGATGATGGGCACGGGTTTGCGGCCCTTCGCCTCTGCCCTCGAAAGTCCGTTAAAGGAAGAATTCCTTGAATATTGCCGAGGACTATTGGCCAAGGCTTATCCACCCCGCCCGGGCGGCAAAACAATTTACCCGTTCCGTCGGCTCCACTTCGTGGCTTTTGCGTAGAGCTTGTGGTAGTCTGCAAATCACCCCCTAGATCGGGAGACCCGCCATGGCGACGGTCATCGCGATTGCGCAAAGCAAGGGGGGTGCGGGGAAGACATCGTTGACGGTGCACTTGGCCTGCGCTTTCGGCGGGCGGAAAGCC
Organism: Micropepsaceae bacterium; assembly: GCA_035632215.1. Lineage (GTDB taxonomy): Bacteria > Pseudomonadota > Alphaproteobacteria > Micropepsales > Micropepsaceae > CAIYRG01. The sequence goes on from DASQHF010000006.1 coordinate 4,062, forward strand.
GACGACCCCGAAGCGCGCAAGCGCGTGGCCCTCGTCGACCTCGATCCCTTGATGAGCCTCACCAAGTGGTACCACCTGCGCGAACAGCGCATCG
>DASQHF010000007.1:0-12120 GCA_035632215.1 Micropepsaceae bacterium
ATTTACACAATGCGGAACTTTACTAACGAAGCGGGCGCGACGTTCAATGTTTCAGCGCCCGGCGGTAGTGGCACTGGATACTGGACGGGCCAATTTGCGCAGGACTTCACAAACGCCGGTAATTATACCGTCAATTCCTCCGGTGCGGCGTATGGTATTTTATCGTGGGAGTCTGCCGCCTATTACAGTCTTGTGAATACTTCGACGGGTCTGTTCACGGTGACTTCGTCTACCGGGGCGGCCTACGGTTTCGATCTTGTCTACGGAGGAAATCTCCAGAATGATGGTACAATAAACGTTACCGGCGCCACGGACGTCTTTGCAATTGCGACCCAGGGCGGCTCCGTTACGAACACCGGAGCGATTACCGCTACGGGCAACTCCCCCGGCGCACAGACTTACGGTATCCGCATAGATCAATCGTACGTTGCTATCACAGTGATGAATTCCGGTACGATTACTGCAAAAACGGCCATCACAAGTCCTATCTACGACCCATATTCCGAGGGTGAGTCGCTCTCATTGACCAATACCGGCACGATCAATGGCGACATAGACCTGGGTGTGGCCAACCACGATTCGATTGTTAATACCGGAACCATAAACGGCAATTTCTTTGTGCATGGTGGGTTTGTCACAATAGACCTGCGCGCAGGAACCTTCACCGGATCAATATCCATTGCGCCAGCCTTAGATGCTTACGCCCGCGACACCATCTATACGGGCAGTGGCAACACGCTGATAAAGATAACCGGGGGCGATACGGCCCTTCAGGCAACGATCACCGGCGGCGTCGGCGGCAACACCACGGTTCAATACGATATCGCGTCCAGCGCCGCACTGCTGACGCACAATGTCGACGGCTCTTGGACGGTGTCGGCCGGCAGTGATGGCGTCGAGACGCTGACAAACGTCCAATCGCTGATCTTCACTGACGAGACGGTCATGCTCTCTGCCGCAACTCCGTCGCCGCGCGCGGATTTCAACGGCGACGGCAAGTCCGACTTCTTGATGCAGAGCGATTATGGCCGGGCCGGCATCTGGCTGATGAACGGCACGACGGCGACGAGCAGCGGTCCGATCAACCCGAACCCGGGCACGACTTGGCATGCAAAAGCCGGGGCCGATTTCAATGGCGATGGGAATGCCGACGTCTTGTGGCAGAACGCCGACGGCTCGATCGCGATGTGGTTCATGAACGGGACAACGATCGCGAACGCAGCGCTTGTTCCGATCAATCCCGGACCGTCATGGCAGATCGTCGGCTCCGGCGATTTCAACGGTGACGGCAAGGCCGACATCCTGTTTCGGAGCACGGATGGCACGCCGGCAATCTGGCTCATGAACGGCAACAATATCGTTTCGGGCGCCCTTCCGGGACCCAATCCGGGTACTTCCTGGCGCTTTGTCGGATCCGGCGATTTCAACGGCGACGGCAAGTCGGACATTCTATGGCAGAACGTCACCGACGGGACGCCTGCGATCTGGCTCATGAATGGAACCAGTATTCTCGCGGGTGCCGCGCTCAATGACCCGGGCACGACTTGGAATCTCAAAGCGGCAGGCGACTTCAACGGAGATGGGAAGTCCGATCTCCTTTGGCAGAATGTGGATGGCACACCGGCAATCTGGCTGATGAATGGAACGACTGTCGTTTCCGGAGCCCTCGCGGGTTTCAATCCTGGAACGACGTGGCAAGCGGTCGGAACCGGAGACTTCAATGGCGATGGGAAAGCCGACATTCTCTGGCAGAATACCGATGGCACGCCGGCGATTTGGATAATGAACGGGACCTCGGTTGCCTCCGGCGCCGCCCTCGCAAACCCCGGCTCGCAGTGGCACGCTATCGCGATGGGAGGCTAGGAAACTATCCCATTGTCACTTTCAGCCGGTGCGTTGTCCGATCGTCGCGCAAGAGGATCTGAGGCGGCACGCTTGTCAGGATGAGATTGTCGAGCTCGGCCTTCACCACGCCGCGGTTGACGTGATCGGGATTCTCGACGCTCACCACATAAGTCGTCTCGCGGAATTTGAGCGTGAGCTCGAAGCCCGGCCAATGCCTCGGTAAGCACGGATCGATGGTGAATTTGTTGCCTTCCATCTTGAGGCCCAAGACCGCCTCCGTAGCCACCCGATACATCCAGCCCGCCGAACCCGTGTACCAGGTCCAACCGCCGCGTCCGATATGCGGCGCCACGCTGTAGACGTCGGCGGCAACGACATAGGGCTCGACCTTGTAGCGGTGGATAGCGGCGTTGCTGGCGGCGTGGTTGATCGGGTTCACCATCGAGAGAATCTCGTGCGCTTTATCGCCGTCACCCGTCATCGCGAGCGCGAGCGCGGCCCAGATCGCGGCATGCGTATACTGTCCGCCGTTCTCGCGTATGCCCGCAGGATATCCCTTGATGTAGCCGGGATCGGGCATCGCCTTCTCGAAGGGCGGCGTGAATAGGAGCACCAATCCCTCGTCGCGCTTGACGAGGTATTTGTCGAGCGCCGCCATCGCGCGCACGGTCTTCGCGCGCTCGCCCGCGCCCGAGATGATGCTCCAGGATTGTGCGATGGAATCGATGCGGCACTCCGCGTTCGCCACCGACCCCAAGGGCGTGCCGTCGTCGAAATAGGCGCGCCGGTACCAATCACCATCCCAGGCGAAATCGAGCGAAGCTTTGAGCGCGGCCGTATGCGCGCGCCACTTTTGGGCGCGCTCCGCATCTCCGCGCGCTTCGGCGATTTCGGCGAACGGGAGGAGGGTCGCGTACAGAAACCAGCCGAGCCAGACGCTCTCGCCCTTGCCGTGCTCGCCCACCCGATTCATGCCGTCGTTCCAGTCGCCCGTTCCCATCAGGGGCAAGCCATGCGAACCGAGCTCACACGCGGTGTCGAGCGCGAGCGCGCAATGCTCGTAAAGGGTCGCCTTCTTCTCCGAGACCGGAGGCTGGAAGAAGGCGTCGCGCTCGCCTTCCTTCAGCACGGGACCTTCGAGGAACGGAACCTTCTCGTCGAGCACCGCGCGATCGCCCGTGACCTCGACATAATGCTTCGCGATATAGGGGAGCCAGATGCGATCGTCGGCCACCCGCGTTCGGACGCCGCGCCCGGTTTCGGGCATCCACCAATGCTGGACATCGCCCTCAAGGAACTGCCGCGAGGCAGCGCGCAGGATGTGCTCGCGCGCTGTTCTCGGGAGCACGCAGCAGAGCGAGCTCGCGTCCTGCAACTGATCGCGGAATCCGTAAGCGCCGCTCGATTGGTAGAAGCCCGAGCGCGCCCAAACGCGGCAGGCGATGGTCTGATAGGGAATCCAGTGATTGACCAGCACATCGAGAGCGCGATCGGGGGTCTTGATCTGCATGCCACCGAGCGTGTCGTCCCAGAACCGCGTCACCGCGCCGAACACCTGGTTCAAGTCGGCGGTGCGGTATTTCGCGATCAAGGCTTGGGCTTGCGCCGCGCTTCCCGTCTGGCCCAAGAGCGTGACAAGCTCGATCGATTCTCCGGCCTTCAACCTCAACGTCGTCTGTAGCGCGGCGCAAGGGTCAAGCCCCGCGCCGGTGCGGTTCGAGAACTTCGTGCCGCGCAGGAGCGAAACCGGTCGCGACAAGGTTCCGTTGCGGCCCAAAAACTCGGTCCGATCGCCAGTCCAGCTATTCTGGCGACCGTCGAGATCGATGAAGGTGACTTGGCCGCCGAATTCGTTGCTCAACGGATTGCGCGCGAACATCGCGCCGGTTTCGGGATCGATCTCGGTGACGATGAAGGGCGCCGATTTCTCGCGCGTTTGGCCGAGCACCCATTCGACATAAGCGGTCACCGAAAGATTCCGGGCACGCCGCGAGTGATTGGTGATCTTGAGCCGCGAGATCTTCACCGGGTCGTCGAGCGACACATATTGCAGGAGCTCGAGCGCGAGCCCGCGCGAATCGTGCTCGAAGCGCGTATAGCCGCGGCCGTGACGGATGGTGTAGCAGGCGTTCGGATCGTGGATAGGCGATGGCGTCGGGCACCACAGTTCCGCGCTGTCCTCGTCGCGCAAGAAGATCGCTTCGCCGCACGGATCGGAGACCGCGTCGTTCGACCAGGGGGTCAAGCGATTCTGCTGGCTGTTCATCGCCCAGGTGAATCCGGCGCCCGACGTCGACACCTGGAAGCCGAAAGCCCGGTTGCAGATGACGTTGACCCACGGCGCAGGCGTGACCGCATCGCCGTCGAGAAAAGTCACATACTCCCTTCCGCCGGAGTCAAAACCGCCTAGCCCGTTGAAGAACTCGAGCGCCGGGCGCGCGGGCGCGGGCTTGGGCGGAACGGGCGCGGCCGGCACCAGTGCCGGCTGGAAGATCACGGGCTGCTTTGCCTCCTCGATCCGCTTGAACTGTTCGTGAAGCGGGCCGCGCCGCGAGAACAGCACGGCGCGCGCGATGGTCTGAAGGAGATCGCGCACTTCGGGCGAAATGAGATCGGCGCGAAGCACGAACACGGCGCCCGAAACATCGTCACGCCCGGCTTTGGGCCGCGACTGGATCGGACGCACGAGGCTCGAGAGCGTCGTCTGGAGATCCTGCAAATAGGAGGAGGCACGCTCGTTCAAGATCACGAGATCGACGGCCAGGCGCTTCAAGCGCCAATACTCGAATGCGCGCAGGAGCTGCCGCGCCATGTGGACCTGCTCGACGTCGTCGATTCTCAACAGCACGATCGGCAGATCGCCGGAAATGCCGTGCGGCCACAACATCGAGACGTTGCGTCCGCCGCGCTTCAACACGTCCTGGGTGGCGCGCAAGGTCGGGTCGGAATAGAGCACCCGGTTGGCGATGCGCTGATAGAGATTGGCCTCTTCGGGCCCGATTCCGAGATAGTGGAATTGGCCTTGCGCCTGCGTCCAGGCGAGCGTGATCACGCGATCGAAGGCGCTTGCCTCGCGATGCCTGTCGGCGATGTCGAGCGCATCGTCGCGGGTCGCCGCGGCAGCGGTCCAGAACGAGATCCGCGCGGTCGCCCCTTTGGGTATCCGCACACGGCAGCGCAAGCTGAAGATCGGATCGAGCACGGCGCCTTGCGAATTCGACAAGGGCCAGCCCTCGATGAGACAGCTCGGTTCGCGGGCGCGCCGTCCGCGGCCCAAGAAACGCGCGCGGTCAGTCTCGAACTGGACGCTGCCGTCCCACTCGCCTTCGACCGCGACGGCATGTGCGGCCCACACCTCCTCGTCTTCGGACGATTTTCGCCGCCGCGTGGCGAGAATCGTGTTCGCGCCGGGCACGAACTCCGTCTGCACGAACAGTTTCGCGAAGGCGGGATGCGCGGCATCCTCTCCGTGCGGCGTAAGAGAAAGCTCGGCATAGGAGGTGATCTCGATCTCGCGCACGCGGCTGCCGAGGTTGGTGATGTCGACGCGGCGCACCTCGACATCGTGCTCGGCCGAGACGGCGACTTCGAGAGTCGTCTTCAGCGTGCCGTCGTGGCGGGTGATTTCCGAGCGCCCTTCCGAAAAGGCGAGCTCGTAGTCGTCTGCCTCGACGCCGGTCGGCTGATAGCCCGCCGACCACACTTCGCCGCTGCGCGTGTCGCGCAAATAGATGAAGCTGCCCCAGGGATCGCAGGTCACGTCTTCCTGCCAGCGCGTGATGTCGATATTGCGCCAGCGGCTGTAGCCCCCGCCCGCGCCCGTCAGCATCACCGCGTAGGTTCCGTTCGACATCAGGTGCGTCAAGGGAATGCGGGAATGCGGCGTCTTGTGTCGGCGCTGGATTTCCGAGGCGAGCGTGTCGAGTTTCGCGCTTGCCTGCTCCTTTTCCCGCGGCGGACGCGCGACCGCGATGTCGCGCGGCATTCGTTCCTGAAGCAAGAGCTCGGTTGCCTGGATGATGGGCTCGGCATGGAAGCGCTCGCGCATGTCGTCAGTCGAGATGACATCGGCGATCGCGACGATGCTCATTGCCTGATGGTGCGCCATATAGGCGCGCACGATCCCGACCTTTTGCCCTTCCGGAATGCGTTCCGGCGTGTAGTCGAGCGCCTCGTAGAAGCCATAGACGCCGCGGCCGCCTTCCTCAGCCAGCTTGCGGAAGTTCTTGGCCGCCTCCGCGGGCTCGATCATCGCCGCAAGCCCGGTGGCATAAGGCGCAATGACGATGTTCTCGCCCAAGCCGCGCTTGTATCCGAGATCGGGGACGCCGAAGCTCGAATATTGGTAGGTCGCCTCGAGATCGCGCGCGTTGAACTGGGACTCCGATATTCCCCACGGCACATGGCGGTCGCGGCCATAGGCGATCTGGCGACGCACGACGAGGCGGTTCGTCTGTTCCAGGATGCTGCCCGAAGCTGCCCGCATCACCAGCGCCGGCATGAGGTACTCGAACATCGAGCCGGACCAGGAGATGAGCGCCGAGCCGCGCCCGATCGGCGTCAAGGTGCGTCCGAGCTTGAACCAGTGCTTCTGCGGTGCTTCCTCCTTGGCGATGGCGATGAAGCTCGCAAGCCGCGCTTCGGAAGCCAGCAAGTCGTAACAATTGGGATCGAGCGCCGCGTCTTCGACGCGATAGCCGATGGCGAAGAGATCGCGATCGGCCTCGTAGAGGAAATCGAATTTCGTCTCGTTGAAGATCTGCACGGCATACTCGGCGACGGATTCCAGCCTGGGGACGAGTTGAGCATCCGGGCGCGGCCCCGAAAGGAGCTGTCCCGCAGGGCTCGACTGCGCACTATTCCTTGTCTGCAGCCGGACAAGGGTTTGCGTATCGTCTTCGGCCACAGGCAGAGTGTCGGTCGTATAAGCGAATGCGCCACCACCCGCACCGACCGCGACACGCGCGGGTTCCTGCCAGCGACCGTTCCGTGCCGCCACCGAGTGCTGAGCCGGTGCTTGCAGATCGCCGCGATGGCTCCTGACCGTGTTCCCGATCGCATCGAACCAAAACAGGAAGTTGTCGTTGCTGGCGGTCCCGACCTCCTGGACGAAGGTCCTGGCGGTGGTGGCCAGCGCCTCGGCCGAGGCTTCGAGCTCGCCCAATTGGCGGTCGAAATCGATCCAATCGTCGGGTTCGCGCTCGACCGCAAGGGCGATCGCGTCCAAAGCGTCCTGGAGCCGCTTAGCGCGCGCCGCGGGCTTGGCGAGATTTGCGACAAATTCCTCGAGCGATTCCGATGCCAGCGCGATCGCGTCGGCGACGCCGTTCAAGCGCTCGCGCGGATTCTTCGGCGTCTGCGCTATTTCGCGGCAGGCATGGGCGACCACCATGAGATGACCGATGAGGTTGCCGCTGTCGACGCTGGAGATGTATCGCGGGACAAGCGGGCGAAGATCGGCCGTCCCGTACCAATTGTAGAAATGCCCGCGGAAGCGCTCGAGCTTCTTGAGCGTAGCCACGATGCGCTCGAAGCGGTCGACGAGCTCGTTTTCACCGATCCATCCGAAGTCGTGCGCGGCGACGATCGAGAGGAGATACAGCCCGATATTCGTTGGCGAGGTTCGATGCGCGACAATCCCGACCGGATCCTCCTGGAAATTGTCCGGTGGAAGTTCGTGGTCTTCGGGCGTGATGAAGCGCTCGAAGAACCGCCACGTACGCCGGGCAACAAGACGCAGCGTCTGGCGGTCGGCGGCCGTGAGCGGCTTGTGGCCGGTAATCGGCGGCGAGCGACTCGCCCACCAGGCGACAACGGGCGAGAGCGTCCACACAAGGACGAATGGCACGGCCACGATCGCGCTTCTGCTGCGCGAAAGGGAGACAAGGACAAGAACGGCGGCGCTGAATACCGCGCTCGCCGCACACTGGGCCAAGATGCCGCGCCAGTCGCGCCGCGTGTCCTGGGTCACTTGCGCGGCCGTCACCCATTCGAGCAAACGCTGCCGACGGATGAACATCCGGTACAAGGTGCGCCCGACAGCGTCGAGCATCAGCCATGCCTGATGCGCGAGGAAGACGACGAGAAATCCGATCTGGATCAGCGAAAGCGCGAGGTCCTGCCCGACGCTGCGCAGATGGCTGCGCTTGGAAATGCCGGCGCTCTGCGGAATAAGGCCTGAGAACCACGGCAGCAAAGCGGGGACCACGATGGTGGCAAGGAGGAACCCGGTCCAGAAGAGTGCTGCCGGATAGGCGAGCATCCAGCCGCAGATCAGCGCCAAGAGAGTCGCCGGCGCCGCGAGCGAACGCCTGAGATTGTCCACCATTTTCCAGCGGCCGATCAGATTGACGATGTTGCGCGAGCGCCCATAGGGATCGTGGCCGTAGCCCAAAATCCAAGGGAGCAACTGCCAATCGCCGCGTGCCCAACGGTGGTGACGAGCCGCGGCAACCTCGTAAGCGGAGGGAAACTCTTCCACCACCTCGATCTCGGAAACGAGGCCGGCGCGAGCGATCGAGCCTTCCAAGAGATCGTGACTTAAGACCGAGCTTTCCGGAATCCGCCCGTCGAGCGCGGCCTCGAATGAATCGACGTCGTAGATGCCCTTGCCGCAGTAGGATCCTTCCTGGAACAGATCCTGATAGACGTCCGAGACCGCGAACACGTAAGGATCGAGCCCGCGAGCGGTCGAGAACACGCGCTGGAACAGCGATCCCTCGCGTCCGATGGGCAGCGAGGGCGTAACCCGAGGCTGGAGGATCGCATGACCCTCCACAACACGGCACTGCTTCGCATCGAGCCGCGGCTGATTCAGCGGATGAGCCATCTTGCCGATCAAACGCTTGGCGGTTTCGCGCGGAAGCCGCGTGTCGGCGTCGAGCGTGATGACATAACGGACACCGGAGGGCACCTGAACCGGTCGTCCATCGATTGCGAGAAACGTGGTGTCGTCCGAACCGCGAAGCAGGCGGTTCAACTCATGCAGCTTGCCACGCTTGCGCTCCCAGCCGATCCACTTGGCCTCGCCCTCGTTCCAAACGCGGCGGCGATGAAGGAGGAGAAAGCGGTCTCCTCCGGGTGCGTGGCCGCAACGCCGGTTCAGCTCCGCGATCCCGTTTGCGGCCGTCTCCAACAGCTCGTCGTCTCCGGGCGCGCTGGCTTCGTCGGAGTCGGTCCAATCCGAAAGCAAAGCGTAATAGAGCTCGTCCTCGCCATTCGCGAGGTGGTGCACTTCAAGCCGCTCGATGAGCTGCTCGACTTGCGCCCGGGCCGTCAAGAGCACGGGCATGACGACAATCGTGCGCATCTGGGCCGACACGCCTTTGGCGAGCGCCATGCCCGGAAGAATCGCCGGCCCGAGCCGGTTGGTGATGATGCGGTTGACGATCGCGAGCGCCGCGTCCGACACCGGAATGATGGCGAGAAATACGAATACGAGGATGCGCCAATCGGTGATCCCGTTGCGTTCAAGCCCGTATGCGCCCAATGCAACGATGAGCGCCGTCACAACGGCGATGAAGCTCAAATAGACGGCGGAACCGGACGTGCAGTCGAGACGGCTGAACCACTCTTTCCGATGCGGCCGATACGCGAGCTCGCGCTCGAGCAGCCTTCTTCCGGCGCCCACGAGGTAATAACCCGGATCGCGCTCGCGATCGGACAGCTTTCCTCCGAGCGCCCGGGCGGAGGCGCGCTTAGCGGCGGCAATGGCGGCTTTGGCGACATCGAGCTCGTCCTGATGCGACCCTCGCGCGAGCTGCTCGATGGAACGCCGGTAGAGGTTGCGCGTGGCGAAATCCATGGCCTCGAATTCGCTATCGGCACACAAAGCCTTATCGACGAGGCTGACGCTCTCGAAGAACTCCGCCCAGTTGATCTGGGAGATCTCGCGCATGCTCGTGATGACGTTGCGAACCGTCACGTTGAGCGTGCCTTGAAGACGAAGCTCCTCCTGCACGACTTGATCGTGAGTCAGCCCTTGGGCGGCAAGCTTTTCTTCCAACCAGCGGAGCGCGGGCGCAAGCGCCGCATCCTGATCGCGCAAGCGATGTTCGAGCTGGGCCGCAAAGCCCGGCTCGAGCACCTTGCGCTCGTAAACCTTGAGAACGGTCTCTGCCGGTTCCGGGTCCTTGCCTTCCGTCCCCAACAACCGGTCCGCGATAGCGTCGCCTTCGGCTCTCGCCTCGCGATTGCGGACCATGAGCTCCGCTAAGCGGCGCAGATTCTCGACGAGCGTTATGCGCAACGTGATCGCGATCGCCCACAGCTCGCCGATGGTCAAGGGCTGCACGTGCTGATAGGCGTTGACGTATCGGACGAGCGTGGGAAGGTCGACGCGGCTGTCGGTATGGGCGATGAAGGCCCAAGCGAGGCCGAAAACCCGCGGATAGCCGGCGAGGTGGCCGTCGGCGATCTTCGGCAGCTCGCGATAGTAGCGGGGCGGCAGATCGTCCTTGATCTCGCGGATCTGCTCTTCGACGACATGGAAATTGTCGAGAAGCCACTCGGCGGCAGGGGTCATCACCGATTCCCGCCGCGTCGCCTCCGCCATCTTGCGATAGGCGTCGACCAGCACGGCGGCATTGTCATAAAGGCGCCGCGCCATGCCGCGGCCGACGCGCGGATGGCTCGTTACCTTTTGCGCGGCGGCAAGCGTTTCAGCGTGTTGCTCGAGCCTTTCGCCGCTGAAGATTTCGGCGCGGATCGGGTCTTCCGGGACGGTCGCGGACGAACGTCGGAGCGGGGCCAACGCGCGAAAGATCCAGTCCTTCAATCCTCAATACCTTTATGCCGTATGCCGAGGCGAGCGGCGGGCATCTGCCTTCGGCAACTCCCTCGAAAATCCGCGTCTGAACTGTGCTTAAGCCCGGTCTTCGACGTCGGGAGAACGCGGCTTGAGCGGTTCCGTTCCTGAGGGACAAGGAACCTTGAGGGAATCCCCTGCTTTTCATTGCCGCATCGGTTCTCCACGCGGCTCCGAATTCCGGCTTAGGACGTTATGGAAACAGGCGGTTCACGGGGCGATTTCTTACACTCGGGACAGGATCGATTAGGCACCATGCAAGATCGGACTAGGGCGCCGGATCTGGATCAACTCTCAATCGACACGATCAGAACGCTTGCGATGGATGCCGTCGAGCACGCGAAATCCGGCCACCCAGGCACGCCGATGGCGCTCGCCCCTTTGATTTACACCTTGTGGCGGCAATTCCTTCGCTTTGATCCCGACGATCCGTTATGGCCGAACCGAGACCGTTTCGTGCTGTCGAACGGCCATGCTTCGATGCTGCTCTATGCCGCGCTGTTCCTTGCCGGCGTGAAGCAGGTGAATGAAGAAGGCCGTGCGATCGGGGCCGCGGTTACACTCGAGGAGATCAAGCGCTTCCGGCAGCTTGGTAGCCGGTGCCCCGGACACCCGGAATACGGGCACACCAGCGGGGTCGAGGTGACAACGGGTCCCTTGGGCCAAGGCTGCGGCAACTCGGTCGGTATGGCGATGGCCGCGCGCTTCCTTGCCAATCGTTTCAACCGCCCGGAATTCTCGCTCTTCGACTACAACATCTATGTGTTCTCGAGCGATGGCGACATGATGGAGGGTGTCGCCAGCGAAGCGGCTTCGATCGCAGGCCATCTCGAGCTCTCGAATCTGTTGTGGATCTACGACAACAACGAGGTGACGATCGAGGGCCGCACCGAGCTCGCCTTCAGCGAGGATGTTGCCACACGCTTCAGAGGCTACGGCTGGACTGTCGAACACATTGGCGACGCGAATGACTGCGAGCGGATCGCCCAGGCGATCGACAAGTTCAGGAAAGAAAAGAGGGGACCAACGCTCATCGTGCTCGACAGCCATATCGGCTACGGCGCGCCGCACAAGCAGGACACCGCCGCCGCCCATGGCGAGCCCTTGGGCGAAGACGAAGTCCGTCTTGCCAAACGGCGGTATGGCTGGCCCGAAGACGCCAAGTTCCTGGTTCCCGACGGAGTTCCCGAGCATTTCCGCGATGCGATCATCGCTCGCAACCGCAAAGCGCACGACGATTGGCAGGCTTTGTTCGCCGCTTACCGGAAGAAATACCCGGACCTCGGAGAGGAATTGACCCGAATGTTCACGGGGCAATTGCCGAGGCACTGGGATGCCGACCTCCCCTCCTTCGCGCCGGACCAAAAAGGCGTCGCGAGCCGCGAGGCCTCGGGCAAGGTCTTGAACGCGATCGCCACCAACTATCCTTGGCTCATCGGCGGCGCGGGTGATCTTGCGCCATCGACCAA
>DASQHF010000008.1:0-2275 GCA_035632215.1 Micropepsaceae bacterium
CACCTTCGCGGCCTTGGAAAGTCCGGCCTCGACGTCGCCGTATTTCGCCAGCACGCCGCCCGGCGCGTCCTTGGGATAGCCCGAGGGGAATTCGGGAAGATTGCGGATCGCCTGATGCAGCGCCTTCATGTCGGGCAAGCCTGCCCAATCGGACCACTGAACTTTGAGCCCCTGCCCAGCCGCGATCGCCTGCTCTTCGCGTTCGCAGACGACGCCGACGAGATCCTTTACGCGGACGACCTTCACGAGCCCCGGCATCTTCGCAACGGAGGATTCATCGATCGCGACCACGCTCGCGCCATGCGCCGGCGGCCGCACGACGCGGCCGTGCAGCATGCCCGGCACCTTGACGTCCTGCATGTAAGTGAAGGTGGCGAAAACTTTTTCCGGGATGTCCCAACGCTTGACCGATGTGCCGACGATCTTGTGGTCCTTGGGATCTTTCGGCTTCGCGCGGCCCGTGACTTTCACGTTGAACTGCTTGCCGCCGATGAGCTCCGCGTAAGTGACTTTCTTCGCCGCCTGTCCACGCACGCTCGCGACACCTTCATTCGTCACGATCTGATCTGGCGCAACGTTCAAATGCTTCGCCGCAAGCTCGACGAGCGTCAGGCGCGCCTCGGCCGCGGCCTGGCGAATCGGGCGCGAATGCGCCGAGATTGTGCGCGAGCCCGAAGACACGAACTGATCGGGCGTGCGGTTGGTGTCGGGGAGCATCAGGCGCACGCGCGCGAACGGCACGTCGAGCTCTTCCGCCATCACCTGCAACAGCCCGGTCGAGCTTCCCGTGCCCAATTCCGAGCAGCCCGAGAACAAAGTCACACGTCCGTCCTCGGCAATGGAAATCCAGGAATCGACCTGATCTTCGGGCGGACCATAGGGCCCGAGCTCGAGCGCCTGGGCGCTATTGCGCATCGCGCCGGCCAGCGAGAATCCGACGACAAGGGCTGCACCCTTCAAAAACTCGCGGCGGGGGAATTCGATCGTTTTCATCGTCCCCTCCTTCACGCTTCCGACGCGCGCTTGACCGCGCGCACGATGCGAAGATGCGTGCCGCAGCGGCAGAGATTGTTCTGTAGCGCCGCCTTGATCTCCGGCACGCTCGGCTTCGGGTTCTTCTTCAGATAAGCCGCTGCCTGCATGATCATGCCGTTGATGCAATAGCCGCATTGCACCGCCTGCTCCTCGATGAAGGCGGTCTGAAGCGGGTGCGGTTTCTCTTTCGTGCCGAGCCCCTCGAGGGTGACGATCTCATCGCTTGCCTTGATGGAAGAGATCGGCCGTGTGCAGGAGCGCACCGCTTCGCCGTTGATGTGCACGGTGCACGAGCCGCACTGCCCGAGCCCGCAGCCGAAGCGCGGACCGTGCAGACCGGCATCATTGCGCAAGAGATAAAGCAGCGGCGTTTCCGGCTCGACGGCGGCAATCGCCACCGTCTTTCCGTTCACGCGTAACGTCCTTGGGGCAGCCATGTCCGATCCGTTCGCGAATGTCGTTGGTGTCTATATTACACTGCCTGCGCTGTGCATGGCCACTTGCAAGCAAGGGCCTCCTCAAGCCGGATTTTTCGACTCGAGCGTCCCGTCATTTGCAACCCTGGCGGGACCGGATTTTGCGCGCATCAAGGCACAGAGTCCCGCGCCGAGCGGCGCCAGCGCCATCACCGACAAGATGCGTCCGGGCGGCAAACCGTAATACAGCATCGCGCCGATAACGAGCGGGCTGCACACCTGTCCCAAACGCCCCAACGACATCACCCAGCCCGCGGCGGCCGAGCGCATCGCGGTGGGATAGGAGGCGGCGGTGAGCGCGATTGCGCCCGAGGTCGCGAGCGAGACGGTCAAGCCCAGCATCATCATGACCGCGCCCGCGGCAAACGGCGACGAGGCGACGTAGCCGAGCCCCGCGACGAGGATCGCTCCGCCGACGAACGGCGCGAAAATCGCGCGGAGAGGACCAAAGCGCTGGAGCATGAGCCCCGCGACCGCCATGCCGATCGTCGCGACGACGCTGTACATGGCAACCAGAAATGCGGAGGTCGCGAGCGGAACGCCCGCTTGGCGGAAAAGCGTGGGCGTCTGCAGCACGATGACGGTAGTCGTGGCAAAGCCGAAATAGAGGATGAGGCCCAGGAATATCGTGCCGACGGCACGCCCCTCTGTGAACAGGTCGCCGATGGGAACCTTCTTGGGCAATGGCTTCGCGCCCGACGCGATCGTGATCTCTCCGGGCGGAAGCCGAGGGTCGATCGCGCGCAAAAGATTGTCCATACGGC
>DASQHF010000009.1:0-15307 GCA_035632215.1 Micropepsaceae bacterium
CGACCCGGTGGCGCTTTCACGTTGCATTTTGCCGCGTTCCACCCAGCGAAGCGCTTAATATATAAAGCGGGCGCAGATGTTCGGTTTGGGCGGTGTTCATGGCCCTTGCAAGCGAGACGCGTGGTTCCACGCAGGCTACCGGACCGGCGATCGCGCCGCCCGGAACGGCGCGCGTTCGTCTTGGGACGCTCAACAATCTGCGCTGGCTCGCGGTCACCGGACAGGCCATCGCCATCATTATCGTGGGGCTCGGCTTCAGGTTTGACCTGCCGCTCCTTGCCGCCGCAACGACGATCGGTTTGAGTGCGCTGTTGAATGTTTTTCTTTCCGTCGCCTTTCCGTCGACGAAACGGCTGTCGGCGCGCGAAGCGACCTCCTTCTTGGGCTTCGACATTCTCCAGCTTGCTGCGCTCCTCTATTTCACCGGAGGGATAGAGAACCCGTTCGCACTCCTTTTCGTGGCGCCCGTCGTTGTCGCGGCGGCGACGCTCGATGTCGCGAATACATTCTTCCTTGGCGGGCTCACCTTCGCAGCGATTTCGTTTCTCGCTCAGCAGCACATGCCGCTGCCCTGGAACCCCGCTATCCCACTCCAGCTGCCGCCGCTCTATCAGATCGGCATCTGGCTGTCGCTCGCCATGGGTATCGGCTTCAGCTCGATGTATGCTTGGCGGATCGCGAGCGAAACGAGCCGCATGTCGGCTGCGCTCTCGGCGACGCAGCTCGCGCTTGCCCGCGAGCACCGGCTTTCCTCGCTCGGCGCGCTTGCCGCCGCAGCCGCGCATGAGTTGGGAACGCCGCTTGCGACCATTGCGGTGGTAGCCCACGAGCTCGAACGCGAGCTCAAGGACAATCCGCACGCCGATGATTTCCGGCTTTTGCGGGCGGAAGCCGAGCGTTGCCGCGCCATCCTCACGAGGCTGGCGACGCCCGAGGAATCCGTCCTTGGCGTTGCTGACCGCCTTCCTTTGGGTGCGCTCCTCGACGATCTGGCGACGCCCCATCGGGGGGTGGACGTCGCGATCGCCGTCGACGTGCAGCCCGGGCCGGCACCCAAGGTTTGGCGGGCGCCGGAGATCATCCATGGGCTCGGCAATCTCCTCGAGAACGCAGCCGATTTCGCCACGCGCGAAGTGTGGCTACGCGCCCGGTGGGACGATCTCGAGCTCACCGTCGATGTAATGGACGACGGACCGGGATTCTCGACGGAGATTTTCCAGCAGATCGGCGAGCCCTATGTCACATCGCGTCCGGCGCAGCCGGGCGACAAAGCGATGCAGAACCCCTCCGGCGGCAAGCCGGAAGGGATGGGTCTCGGATTCTTCATCGCCAAGACGCTGATCGAGCAAACCGGCGGAAAGCTCAGCGCGCATAACCGCATGGGCGGCGGCGCCATCGTCACTGCCCGTTGGCCACGCGGCGCCATCGATGGTGACGAGCCGCCGAGAGAAGAATTCCGCTTCTAAAATCCTTCTTGGTTAAGGCCGTCGCCTCAATGTATGTAACGCCCTGTGCGTAAAACGGGCGGAAATGCATGAACACAAGCAATCCAGCTTTGCCCGAGGAAAAGAGTGTCCTCCTGGTCGAGGATGACCGGCCATTCCGCGAGCGCCTCGCGCGCGCAATGCAGACGCGCGGCTTCGAAGTCCGGATTGCCGAGACGGTGAAAGAGGGGATCGCGATCGCGCGGAACAATCCGCCCGCTTATGCGGTGGTAGATCTCAAGCTCGAGGACGGCAACGGGCTCGACGTCGTCGAGACGCTACATGAAACGCGGCCGGCCGCGCGGGTCGTTGTGCTCACCGGATTCGGCAATATTGCGACGGCGGTTGCCGCGGTGAAGTTCGGCGCCATCGATTATCTCTCCAAGCCCGCGGATGCGGATGAGATCACTCAGGCGCTCCTTGCTCCGCCCGGCGGTAAGCCGAGCCCGCCGGAAAATCCCATGTCGGCCGACCGGGTGCGTTGGGAGCACATCCAGCGGGTCTACGAATTGTGCGGGCACAATGTCTCGGAGACGGCGCGGCGCTTGAACATGCACCGCCGCACGCTCCAGCGGATTCTGGCGAAACGATCTCCGCGCTAGTTAGCTTGGCGTCTCTGCGACAGCGCGATTGCGTCGCGCCGCGTACCCGAAATAGACCACCATTCCGACCGCGAGCCAGGCGAGAAATCGCAATTGCGTCGCGACGGGCAGGAAATAGATCAGCGCCCCGCAGGAAAGAATCCCGAGCACGGGCAGAAGCGCGCCCCCGGGCGCACGGAACGGACGCGGCATGTCGGGCCGCGTCGCGCGCAGCACGATCACGCCCAGGCATACGAGCGCGAACTCGGCGAGCGTGCCGAGATTCACGAGTTCGACCAACGGTCCGATGGGCACGACGCCTGCAAGGGAAGCCGTCACCACGCCGCAGAGCACGGTCGCGTTCAACGGAGTCTGCGTCTTCTTATCCACCGCGCTGAAGAACGCGGGCAGGAGCCCGTCGCGCGCCATCGCGAACAGGATGCGGGTGAGACTGTAATAAAGGACGAGCATGGTCGAGGTCAGCCCGACGATCACCCCGATGGCGACGAGGGCCGAGCCCCAATTGATGCCGAGTTGCAAGAGCGCATAAGCGACGGGCGAGGAGACATTGAGCGCCGAGTAGGGCGCGATCGCGGTCAAGAGCCCTGAGACCGCGAGATAGACGATGGTGCAGACACCGAGCGAGGTCAGGATCCCAATCGGCACATCGCGCTGAGGGTTGTTCGCTTCCTCGACGGCGGCGGAGGGGTTCTGAAAGCCGCGATAGGCGAAGAAGACGAGCGAAGCCGCGGCCAGCACGCCGACGGTTCCGCCGTCTCCCGTGTGGCTGAACCAGCCATAGGGCATGAATGGCCGCCACAGCTTGAGGTCGACGTGGAAGGACGCGACCACGATGAATACGCCGAGCGCGAGCAACTTGACGGCGACGATTGCCATGTTGGCCTTGGCGCTTTGTTTCACGCCGGCGAAGAGGAGCGTCATCAGGAACAGGATGATCGCGACGGCAGGGAGATTGACCATTCCGCCCGCGGCAGGACCTTTAAGCAGATGGTCAGGAATGACGACGCCCAAAGAGGCGAGCCCATTGGCGAAATAGCCCGACCAGCCGTTTGCGACCGCGGCGAGCGCGATGCCGAGCCCTAAAGCCAGATTCCAGCCGACGATCCAGGCGATGACTTCGCCGAACAGCGCGTACGCGTATCCATACGCACCGCCGCAGCCGCCGACGCAGGCTGCAAGCTCAGCATAGGCAAAGGCGACGAAGGCGCAGGCAACGCCGGCGACGACGAAGGAGAGCACGATCGCGGGGCCCGCCTGGGTCGCAGCGGCGACGCCGGTGAGCACGAAAATCCCGGCGCCGATCATCTGGCCGATGCCCATGAAGGCGATGTCCCAGGCGTTCAGGCATTTGCGCAACGGCGCGGCGGCTTCGGGCGTCGGGAGCTTCTTTTGAAAGAGATTCATCGCGCGGATCAGATGCAGTTGGGATCGAAAGCGCGCGCGAGCCGCTCGGCCGCGATTTGCGCGAAGCGCAGCGTGAGCGCCTTGCGCCTTGTCGCGTGCAGCGCGTTTCGTTTGGCCGGACGAAGAATGGAGCCGCCGAACCGGTCGGCGACCATAAGCCCGGAGCTCGCGGGAACACGCTCATGCGGAAATTCCGGCGGCACCGCGAAATAGAACAGGTCGCAATAGGGAAGATAATCCGGCCATTTGTCGTCGGCCGATAAGTCGGCAAGGCTCACCTTGATCTCTACGCCCACGATCGCGCCGTCGTTCCCCAAGCCCGCGACATCCATGCGGCGTCCATTGGGGAGTGAGAACTCGATGAGCGGGCTCATGCCTTCTGAGATCAGCAGCCGGTTGACGCCGCGCGCGACCTCGGACGCCGTGAAGCGGACAAAACCGATCGCCGCTTCCTCCAGGCCCGGCGCGAATTTCAGCTGTTCGGACACGGTATAGCCCTGCGCGCGTGCGCGCCGATGTTATGATGGCCAGGAAGGCTTTACGAGTCCGATGGAAAACCTGTGCGGTACACTCGGAGCCGCTACTTGTCGTCGCTGAGCATGTCCTTGGTCGAAGGCACAGCGCCCTCGATCCGCTCGTCGATCTCGATCGCCTGGCGCAAGGCCCGCGCCGTGCCCTTGAAGCAGGTCTCGACGATGTGGTGCGAGTTCTCGCCGTAGAGATTTTCGATGTGCAGGCAGATGCCGGCGTTCTGGGCGAGCGCCTGGAACCATTCGCGAAACAGCTCCGTGTCCATCTCGCCGATCTTCGGGCGCGTGAACTTCACCTTCCAGATGAGGTAAGGCCGGTTCGAGATGTCGATCGCGACGCGGGTCAAGGTCTCGTCCATCGGCATGACGATCGAGCCGAAGCGGCGGATGCCGGCAAAGTCGCCGAGCGCGCGCTTGATCGCCTGGCCGATGACGATGGCGGTGTCCTCGGTGGTGTGGTGGAAGTCGACATGCAGATCGCCCTGGGCGCGCACTTTCAGGTCGATCAGCGAATGGCGCGAGAAGCTTTCGAGCATGTGGTCGAGGAAGCCAATCCCGGTGTCGATGTCGTAAAGCCCGGAGCCGTCGAGATCGAGAGAGGCAAGAATCTCCGTCTCGCGGGTCTTTCGTTCGATTGTGGCGGTGCGCATGGGCGCGACCCTTGTAGCAATTGCCTACAATTCTCATATCGTAAGGGGGAAGCGTAGTCGAAGGGTTTAAAGTTAAGGAGGTGGCCATGGGAAACACCCGGCCTCACCCTTTGCTCGGCTTCTGTTTCGTTCTCTTTCAGGCTCTTACCCTCGCTTCGACTCCATTACTCGCCCTTCCCGAGGCCGTGCCCCGCGAACAGGCCGATGCCGAGGCGGCGCGGACGCAAGCGCTTGCCCAAGCCTGTGCGAGAACCGCCTGCCGCGCGAAGGCGAAGGAGATCACTCTCAACGCGCCGGGCGACAGGATTGCTCGTTTTCGCACCGAAAAGATCCCCTATGCCGATGGCGGATCTATCGCCATCTACCCAGGAGAGAGTTTCGCAGTTCGTATCCGGGTGCAGGGCGAGCAATTGGGAGAGCCGGTGTTCGAGCAAATCTTCGACGGGCCGTCGCCTGCCAAGCTGCTCGGTCATCACCCGGACGCCGAAGCCAAAGCGCTGCAAGATACTAAGAACATGCCCGTAGAGGCGTTGCTCTACCTTTACTTCAAACAGGACGACAAAGGACCGGGCATGACGCTCGAGATAACGAGCGCGCTTCCTGTCACCGTTAAATATGATGCGGTCATGTTCGCAGCCACGCCGGACGGCATTCGTCCGGCGCCGACCTCGAGCTGTCCCGTGGCCTCTGGTATCGCGGCGCTCGAGACCTGGCCGCAACCCTTGACCATGCTGCTGCTGAGCAATTTCCGCGTGGTAGACACTGCGCGTGGTTTTACCTGTCAGTGACGGATTGGCTCTTGCCTTCGCGACGGCTTTGGATCGGGCGGCCCGTGTAATACGCTTCGTCCCGCCCTATATGAACTCCTTCGCGAGGCGCCATGAGTTTAGACGATAAGTCCGCTTGGCACGGCACAACGATCCTCTCCGTCCGCAAGGGCGGCATCGTCGTCATCGCGGGCGATGGCCAGGTGTCGATGGGAAACACGATCGTCAAGGCGAACGCGAAGAAAGTCCGGCGCTTGGGTAAAGGCGAGGTCATTGCCGGTTTCGCCGGCGCAACCGCCGATGCCTTCGCTCTTTTCGAGCGGCTCGAAGCGAAGCTCGAGACCCATCCCGGCAATCTCGCCCGCTCCTGCGTGGAACTCGCCAAGGATTGGCGCACCGACCGCTATCTGCGCCGGTTGGAAGCGCTGATGGCCGTGGCCGACGCGACCACCTCGCTCGTGATGTCGGGAACCGGAGACGTGCTCGAGCCCGAGGACAGCCTGATCGGCATTGGCTCGGGCGGTCCCTATGCGCTGGCGGCTGCGCGCGCGCTCCTTCCGCTCGACCTATCGGCCGAAGAAATTGCCCGGCGCGCCATGAAAATTGCGGCCGGGATCTGCGTTTTCACGAATGAAAATATCACGATGGAAAGCCTGAAGACCTGATGACGTCCTTCTTTACGCCCCGCGAAATCGTCTCCGAACTCGATCGCTTCATCATCGGCCAGCACGACGCCAAGCGCGCGGTCGCGATTGCGCTTAGGAACCGCTGGCGACGCCAACAGCTGCCCGAGGGCCTGCGCGAGGAGGTCTTACCCAAGAACATCCTGATGATCGGCCCGACCGGCGTGGGTAAGACGGAGATCTCGAGAAGGCTCGCCAAGCTTGCCCAGGCGCCGTTCTTGAAGGTCGAAGCGACCAAGTTCACCGAGGTCGGTTACGTGGGCCGCGACGTCGAGCAGATCGTGCGGGATCTCGTCGAGGTCGGCATCAGCCTCGTCCGGACTCAGAAACGCAAGGATGTTGAGGCCCAAGCGGAGGCCAAAGCGGAGGAACGCGTCTTGACGGCGCTCGTGGGCTCAGGTTCGGCCGCCTCCACCCGCGACGCATTCCGCAAGCGCTTGCGCGCCGGCGAGTTCAACGACAAGGAGATCGAGATCGAGCTTCGCGATTCGGGCGGCATGCCGGCGTTCGAGATCCCGGGCATGCCTGGGGCTCAGATGAGCATGGTCAATCTCGGCGATATCTTCGGCAAAGCCTTCGGCGGCCGCACCAAGACCCGGCGCACGACGGTCGCGGCCTCGCACGATCTCTTGATCGCGGAGGAAGCCGACAAGCTCCTCGACAATGAGGCGATCATTCGCGATGCCATCGACACGGTCGAGAACAACGGCATCGTGTTTCTGGATGAGATCGACAAGATCACCGCGCGGGGCGAGATCCGGGCCGGCGCCGATGTCTCGCGCGAGGGCGTACAGCGCGATCTCCTGCCGCTTCTGGAAGGAACAACCGTTGCGACCAAGCATGGCCCGGTGAAGACGGACCATATTCTCTTCATCGCTTCGGGCGCCTTCCATCTCGCCAAACCCTCGGATCTTCTACCCGAGCTTCAGGGGCGCCTGCCGATTCGCGTCGAGCTCAAAGCGCTCACGCGGGACGACTTCCGCCGCATCCTGACCGAGCCCGAAGCGAGCCTGATCAAGCAATATGTCGCGCTCATGGGGACCGAGAATGTCGGCCTCGAATTCACGCCCGACGCCATCGATGCCATTGCCGCGATCGCGGCCGACGTGAATGCATCGGTCGAGAATATCGGGGCGAGACGGCTACAGACGATCATGGAACGCGTCTTGGACGAGATCAGCTTCAATGCCACAGACCGCTCGGGCGAGAAGCTCATCGTCGACGGCGGCTATGTGCGCGCGCGCGTCGAGGGTCTGGCGAAGGACCAGGACCTGTCGCGTTTCATTCTCTAGGCGCTACGGCTAATCCGCGGTCATCATTGACCCTCTCCGGATTCCTTGCCAGAAAGCCCCCTTTCCAGCTTTGAGGATGGGGATGCAGCGCGCGAGCTTTCTCTTCACCAGCGAATCCGTAGCCGAAGGTCACCCCGACAAGGTCTGCGACCGCATTTCAGACGAGGTCGTGGACGCATTCTTCCGGCTTGGCCCCAAACACGGCTGGGCGCCCAAGGATTTACGCGTTGCTTGCGAGACGCTCGCCACCACCAATCGCGTCGTGATCGCCGGCGAAACCCGCGGTCCGAAAGAGATTACAAAAGAGATTCTGATCGACACCGCGCGCTTTGCCATCAAGGATATCGGCTACGAGCAGGACGGATTCCATTGGCAGAAAGCCGAGATCGACTTGCTCTTGCACGCGCAATCGCCGAATATCGCAATGGGCGTGGATGCCAAGGACAATAAGGACGAGGGCGCGGGCGACCAAGGCATCATGTTCGGTTATGCCTGCCGCGAGACCGACGCCCTGATGCCGGCTCCGATCCACTACAGCCATCTCATCCTCAAGCTGATGGCCGAGGCGCGCCGTGCTGGACGTGAGCCGAAGCTCGGACCGGACGCGAAATCCCAAGTCACCGTCCGATACGAAAACGGCAAGCCGGTGGAGGCGACCCAGATCGTGGTCTCGACCCAGCATCTGGACCCGAATCTCGAGTCCAAACATGTGCGCGAGATTGTCGAGCCTTATGTACGCAAAGCCTTGCCGGAGGGCTGGATCACGCCATCCACCGTCTGGCACGTGAACCCGACAGGTGCCTTTGTCGTCGGGGGACCGGACGGCGACTGCGGCCTCACCGGCCGGAAGATCATCGTCGACACTTATGGCGGCGCTGCGCCCCACGGCGGCGGCGCGTTCTCAGGCAAAGACCCGACCAAGGTCGATCGCTCGGCGGCCTATGCCGCGCGCTATCTCGCGAAGAACGTGATCGCGGCAGGCTTGGCCGATCGCTGCGCGATCCAGATCTCATACGCCATCGGCGTATCGGATCCGCTTTCCTTCTACGTCGATCTCTACGACACGGGTGAGGTCAATCCTACCAAGCTCGAACGCATTCTCCCCGAGCTGATGAGCTTGAAGCCGCGCGGCATCCGCGAGCATCTGGGCCTGAACAAGCCCATCTATGCCCGAACCTCGGCCTATGGCCATTTCGGCCGTGTCCCTGATGCCGACGGCGGGTTTTCCTGGGAGAAGACCGATCTCGCCGACGAGCTCAAACGCGCCTTTTGAGGCGCCGCATCGCCGGCGTCATTTCGGGCGGCGCAAAGGGCCTTCCTTAAGCGCACATCAGAAACGCCTGTTCGAGACGTTGTTGCCGCGGATCGCGCTCAAGCCCCAGCAGGGCCGCGACGCGCGAACCTATTTTTCACCCGCAGTGTCGGAAGTCTGGCTCGAGATCGGCTTCGGCGGTGGTGAGCATCTCCTTTGGCAGGCGCAAGCACACCCGGATATCGGGATCATCGGCGCCGAGCCTTACGTCTCCGGCGTCGCCAAGCTGTTGTCGAAACTTGCGCTTGACGGGGCGGAAGAGACCATCCGCGTCTATATGGAGGACGCGGCCGACATCATCGCCGCACTGCCCGCGGCGTCGCTTTCGCGTCTCTTTATCCTCTTCCCCGATCCCTGGCCGAAGACGCGGCATCACAAACGGCGGTTCATCCAGATGGAGATGCTGGATGAGCTCGCGCGGGTGCTGAAAGAGGGGGCCGAGCTCCGCTTCGCGACGGACGACAACAGCTATCTCGTTTGGGCGCTCGAGCGCTTCATTGCGCATCGCTCCTTCGCGTGGTGTGCGCAAGCTGCGGTCGATTGGCACATGCGTCCAGAGGATTGGCCGGAAACCCGCTATGAAGCCAAGGCGATCCGGGCGGGAAGCCGTTGCGTCTATCTGCGTTTCCGGCGAACGGGGTGCTGATGATGCTCGACATCTACAACATCATCGGTGGAATCGGCGCGGCGATCGTGATCGTCGCCTATTTCGCTACCCAGCGCGGCCGACTGAGCGCCAGCCACTGGCTCTTTCCCTTCGCCAATCTCCTTGGCGCCTTCATGATCGTGTTTTCTCTGTTTGCCGACTGGAACCTGCCGTCGTTCATCGTCGAAGTGTTCTGGATTTTCATCAGCTGCTACGGGCTCTGGCGCTCGCTACGGCAAGGTTAACTCGCGTTATCCAGCGCAAGAAGGAGGAGAGCCGCGCCGTTGTTAGTCGCGTGCAGGATGAAGGTAAGGAGCGTCGAGCCGGTGCGCCACCGCAAGGTGCCAAGCAGCAAACCAAGCGCAATGATTTGGCCGATGAAGAACAATTGATACTGGACGTGCAAGCTGGCCCACAGAACTGCCGTTAGGGCGATCGCCGGGATCGAACCCAAGCCTTTCGCAAGTCCCGGAAGGAGAAAGCCGCGGAACAGAATCTCTTCGCTGAAAGGCGCCGCAAACGCGAAGCCGAACACGAACGCCAGAAACGAGAATCCTCCGGATTCTTCGGCGCTGCGCAACGTATCCGTCATGAAAGGCGGCGTGCTGATATCCAAAAGGCTTGCCGCGACCTCGCCTAGGCCGAGAACGACCACAAGCGCGACAAAGCCAAGAATAACTTGCCGCCAGGTTGGCCATTTCAGTCCGAGATAATCGCGGAACGACGCTCGCGCACGGCGCGTTGCGAGGAAAAGGAAGCCGACGAGAAAAGGCATCGAGATAAGCAGGGTCAGCGCAAGCGCCGGACCGTTGGAGGCGAGTTGCCGCAGATGGGCGGTGACTTGGTCCCGCTCGGTGCCGCCCATTCGCGCCAAAAGAACGATGACGACCGCGAGCTGCGACAAAGACCACACCGCGGCCGCTCCAAGCCCCCAAATGAGCGTGAGCCAGAAGCCCCAAATCTTGGGCCCGCGTGATAGCTCTGTTTGCTCCGGATCTGCGGCCGAGTCCGCGCTTGAGTTCATGTTTTAAGTCTCACGGTTATGCGCAAGAAAGCATGATCGAAGAAAGGGTTGGAAGCGCATTTGAAGGACAAGATGAATCGCCGCTCTTGAACCGGGCATAAGGAAATCGTACATACTCCCCATCCCTGACAACAGAAAACTGTTGTGTGGCGATCGTGAGGTCGCCGCGGCGGGGAGGTTTTAGTCCATGGCCGGGCTGCGACCCGGCCAGCCAGAAAAAGGTTTGCTCGGATTTGAACGCCACGAATTTCCTGGAAGCGCTGGTCGGGCCCGCGGTCGAAGCCGCCGGCTACCGGCTTGTGCGCTTGCGGCTGATGGGCGGGAAGAAAAAAACGCTACAGATCATGGCCGAACGCCCAGACGGCCGCATGGATGTCGAGGATTGCGCGTCTCTCTCTCGCGCCGTGTCGGAAGTTCTGGAAGCGGCCGATCCCATCTCCGAGGAATATGTGCTCGAGGTGTCGTCGCCCGGCATCGACCGGCCGCTGACGGCGCTTGAAGATTTCGCGCGCTTTGCCAGGCATGAAGCCCGGATCGAGCTTCATCACGGCATCGACGGGCGGCGGCGTTTCAAAGGCATGATCTTGGGCGTCGAGGGAAACGACGTCCTGATCGACGTCGCCGACGAAAAGGAGACGCATCGCATGCGTCTTCCCTATTCCGACATTGTCGAGGCGAAGCTTGTATTGACCGACAAGCTCATCCACGAAAGTTTGAAGCGAAGCGAAGTGCGAGAGGCGAATGCTTCTCATTGAATTGACGAAGGAGTGAAAGATGGCCACTGGAGTTGCCGCCAACAGGCTCGAGCTCTTGCAGATAGCGGACGCGGTTGCGCGCGAGAAGTCGATCGACAAATCCGTCGTGATCCACGCGATGGAGGAGGCGATGCAGCGCGCGGCAAAGTCGCGCTATGGCTCTGAAAACGAGATCAAGGTCGAGATCGACGCGAAAAGCGGCGAAACCCACATCTCGCGTTACCTGCACGTGGTGGAAAATGTCGAGAACGACAAGACCGAAATATCGATCGCCGATGCTCGCCGGCGCAACCCGGCAGCCCAGGTCGGCGATATCATCGCCGAGACGCTCCCTCCGATAGAATTCTCGCGCATCGCGACCCAGGCGGCCAAGCAGGTGATCGTGCAGAAAGTGCGCGATGCCGAGCGCGAGCGTCAATATGACGAATACAAGGATCGCATCGGTGAAATCGTGCACGGCACCGTCAAGCGGGTCGAGTTCGGCTCGGTGGTCGTCGACTTCGGCCGCGCCGAAGGCGTCGTCCGCCGCGACGAGATGATCCCGCGCGAATCCTTCCGCAATGGCGATCGCATCCGGGCCTACATCTACGACGTGCGGCGCGAAACCCGCGGGCCGCAGATCTTCCTCTCGCGCACGCATCCCCAGTTCATGGCGCGCCTCTTCGCGCAGGAAGTGCCGGAGATCTATGACGGCATCATCGAAATCCGCGCGGTCGCGCGCGATCCGGGCAGCCGCGCCAAGATCGCGGTGATCTCGAAGGACAGCTCGATCGATCCGGTCGGCGCCTGCGTCGGCATGCGCGGGGTGCGCGTGCAGGCGGTCGTGCAGGAGCTCCAGGGCGAGCGCATCGACATCATCCCGTGGAGCGCGGACCCCGCGACCTTCATCGTGAACGCTCTTGCGCCGGCGGAAGTCACCAAGGTCGTGCTCGATGAAGAGACACATCGCGTCGAGGTCGTCGTTCCTGACGACCAGCTCTCGCTTGCGATCGGCCGGCGTGGACAGAATGTGCGACTCGCTTCCCAGCTCACCGGCTGGCAGATCGACATCCTGACCGAGCAGGAAGAATCCGAGCGCCGGCAGAAGGAATTCGCCGAGCGCACTCAGCTCTTCATGGAATGCCTGGATGTGGACGAGACGATCGCGCAATTGCTCGCTTCCGAAGGATTTGCGTCGGTCGAGGACGTCGCTTACGTCGCGCTTCACGACTTGGCCGAGATCGAAGGCTTCGATGAAGACACTGCCGAAGAGCTTCAGTCCCGCGCGGTCGCGCACATCGAGCAGAAGAACGCCGCCTTCGATGCCAAACGCCGCGAGCTTGGCGTCGAGGACGAGGTCGCCGAGGTCGACGGACTCTCGCCCGCAATGCTGGTCAAGCTCGGCGAGAACGGCATCAAGACGATCGAGGATCTGGCGGGCTGCGCCAGCGACGATCTTCTGGGCTATGTCGAGAACAAGGGAAATGAGCGCGTGCGGGTTCCCGGCGCCCTCGACGGCTTCGATCTTGCGGCGAACGAGGTCAACGACATCATCATGAAAGCGCGCGTCAAAGCCGGCTGGGTCACCGAGGAGGATCTGGCCAAGAAAGAAGAAGCCCCGGCCGAAGGACAGGCATGACGGCCATTGCCGAACACGATCTCGCGCCAGACGAGGGCCGGGCGATGGGCGGATCGCGCGAGCGGCGCTGCATCGTCACGGGCGATCGTCTCTCGGAAGCGCGGCTCTATCGCTTTGTCGCGGACCCCGAAGGCAAGGTGGTGCCCGACGTCGAGGCGAAGCTGCCCGGCAGAGGGCTCTGGGTCCGTGCCGAGAAGGGGATCATTGCCCAAGCCTGTGCCAAAGGCCTCTTCTCGCGCGCAGCCAAGGCGTCGCTCGTTGCCGACGGGAGCCTGCCCGCCCTTGCCGAACGGCGTCTCGTCGAGCGGATGCTGGAACTCCTAGGTCTTGCTCGCCGCTCGGGCGAGCTGATCTTGGGCTTTGAGCAAGTCGACGAGGCCTTGCGGGGAACCGGCAAGCTTAAGAACCCGCCTTGCGTGATCGTAGAGGCGTCGGATGCAAGTTCCGACGGGACGCGAAAATTGCAGGGTGCGGCACGGGCGAGAAGCATTTTCCCTTTCGTGATTGGCGCGTTTACGTCGGACGAATTGAGTTTGGCCCTGGGAAGGCCAAATGTGGTACATGCAGCCCTCAAATCGGGGCGGCTCGCGGAGCGGATGATCTTCGACGCCGGACGGTTGGAAGGATTCCGCCCGCTTAAGTCGTGGATCTGGGCCGGATTTTCAGGAGTTTAGGGGGAGCGATACGGGTAAGGCCCGGCTGCTCCCTCAATGGGTTCGAGTTTGTGAAAGGGACGAATGAGCGAGACGGATGACAGCGGCACCAGGTCGAAGGGCGGCGGCGGCAAGACATTGTCGTTGAAGCGCACGGAAACCTCGACGGTCCGGCAGAGCTTCAGCCACGGCCGCAGCAAGGCGGTGGTGGTCGAGAAGAAGCGCGCCCGGGTCGCGCCGGGAAAGCCGTTCGAAGTCGAGAAACCTGCGAAATCAGGCTCGTCGGAAGGTCACGCTCATACCGTTTCTGATTTGCACGAGGCGGAGCGTCGCCCCGCTTCCTCGCGCGGGGGCGTCGTCCTTCGCGAACTCACCGAAGACGAGAAGGAAGCCCGGCTTCGCGCGCTCACCGACGCGAAATTCGCCGAAGAAGAAGCTCGCAAGCGTGCCGAGGAAGAAGCCTCGCGCCGCGCGGTCGAAGAAGACCGTGTCCGCCGCGAGCGCGAGGCGGCCGAGAAGCGCAAAGCCGAAGAGGAAGCGCGCAAAGCGGCCGAAGAAGAAGCGCGCAAGCGTGCCGAGCAGGAAGCGGCCCGGCGCCTCGAGAAGAAAGAGACCGAAGTCGCCGCCCAGCCCGCGCAGACGCCACCGACAGGCAAGCGCGCTCGCGATCTGACCGAGGAAGAAGAAGAGACCACGGGCAAAAAGGGCAAGACCGCCGCTAAGACGCCGGCCCCTCGCAAGGCGACGCCCGGCGGTCGCCGTGCCGGCAAGCTCACCATTGCGCGGGCGCTTTCGGACGACGAAGACCGCATGCGCTCGGTCGCCTCGTTCCGCCGGCAGCTCAACCGCGCCCATCGCCAGCAGCAAGTGGCGCCGCCGGCGGGCCCACGCGAAGTCGTCATTCCGGAGACGATCACTGTTTCGGAGCTCGCCAACCGCATGGCGCGACGCGGCGTCGACGTGATCAAGATCCTGATGAAGAACGGCATGATGGCGACGGTCAACGACGTCATCGACGCCGACACCGCGGAACTGGTTGCGACCGAGCTCGGGCACTCGGTCAAGCGCGTCGCGGAATCCGATGTGCTCGAAGGTTTGCGCGGCGTCGCCGACGACGAAGACGATCTCGTGCCGCGCGCGCCGATCGTCACCGTCATGGGCCATGTCGACCACGGCAAGACGTCGCTGTTAGACGCGCTGCGCAAAACGGACGTCGTCTCGGGCGAAGCGGGCGGCATCACGCAGCATATCGGTGCCTACCAGGTGACGCTTGCCTCTGGTGCCAAGATCACCTTCCTCGACACGCCCGGTCACGCGGCGTTCACCGCGATGCGCGCGCGCGGCGCGAAAGTCACCGATATCGTCATACTCGTGGTCGCCGCCGATGACGGCGTGATGCCGCAGACGGTCGAAGCGATCAGCCATGCCAAGGCCGCGAGAGTGCCGATTATCGTCGCCATCAACAAGATCGACAAAGGCGATGCCAATCCGGCGCGGGTGAAGAGCGAGCTTCTCCAGCACGAGATTCAAGTCGAAGAGCTCGGCGGCGACGTGCTTGCCGTCGAGGTCTCGGCGTTGAAGGGCATCGGTCTCGACAAGCTCGAGGAAGCGATCCTCCTGCAATCGGAAGTGCTCGATTTGAAGGCCAACCCACACCGGCCGGCCGATGGAGCCGTCATCGAAGGCAAACTCGACAAAGGCCGTGGTCCTGTCGCTACGGTCCTGGTGCAACGCGGCACACTCAAGCAGGGCGATATCATTGTCGCCGGTGCGGAATGGGGACGCGTGAGATTGCTCGCGAATGATCGCGGCGAGACGGTTGCGGAGGCCGGACCTTCCCTGCCGGTCGAGGTCCTTGGCCTGTCGGCCGCGCCCGAACCGGGCGAT
>DASQHF010000010.1:0-2134 GCA_035632215.1 Micropepsaceae bacterium
GCGGTCGGGATCGAGCGCTTTCCCTTGTTGGGCATCTCGCAGGGCGCCGCGATCTCGGTCGCCTACGCCGTGCGGCATCCCGAACGCGTTTCCCATCTCATTCTTTACGGCGGCTTTGCGCGCGGCGGCTTCAAGAGATCGCCGGAAGAGGCGGAAACGCGGGGCGCGTTGCTGACGTTGATACGCCGCGGATGGGGTCAGGATCATCCGGCCTTCCGCCAGATCTTCACCTCGACTTTCATGCCCGACGGCACGAAAGAGCAGGCCGATATTCTCAATGAATGGCAGCGGAAGACGACATCGCCAGAATGCGCGGCGCGCTATTTCGAGGTCGTCGGGAATCTGGACGTCACCGCCCTGTTGCCCCGCGTGACCGCGTCCACGCTCGTCATGCACAGGCGCGGGGACTTGATGGTGCCGATCGAGGAGGCGCGCGAGCTGGCGGCGGGAATCCCCAATGCCCGGATGATCGTTCTCCAGGGTCGGAACCACGTGTTTTTCGAGCACGAGCCCGAAGCCGAGCGCTTCTTCGAGGAGATCGATCTGTTCTTGGGCGACTGAAGCCACGGCTGCAGCCTCCCAAGCCGGCCGGCGAACGCCGGCGCGTTCTCACGGCTTCAGATGAAGCGCGCCTTCCTTGTTCTCGAGCTCGACCAGGTCCCGCGTCCCCGGCAGGACACAGACGCGATCGTCGACGAAGGCTTCGCGCCAAACGAAGCCCGAGAGGCATTGATCGGCGCCATACTCGCCGCCGCGCGGATCGCGCCTGGACCCCGCGAGGAGATTGTCCTGCGCCGTGCGCAGATGCGCTTCGAGGCTGACGCAGACGTGATCGTCCGGAATCGCCTCGCGCCAGACATAGCCGGGCGCGCAATTCTGGACGTCGGTATGGGCGGGGCTCGCGCCGCGAATCGCGTCCCAAAGACCGGGGACCGCGCCGACCACGGCGGCCAGCGCCGTGATGGTGGCGGCGATGGTGGTCAAGATCCCGGGCAGGCTCTGAAACCAGCCCTTGCCGCTGCTGTCGCTGACTTCGCTCATTGGCGTCGACCCAAGGCTCGATCCGCGAACGGCCGTCGGGGCACGCGCACCCTCTCTCCGCGATCCGTCCGCGCTCGAGAAGATTCTAATGCCGTTGCCGGCAGCGCTCAACGGGAGATTGATCGCGCCCGCGGCCGAATATCCCGCGCGAGATGGCTCTTTCGAGCTATGTCGCGTCGTCGAACGGCCAGATAGCCGGCGATGCGATTAGGAATCGTTGTGTTCACGCGGCGGCAAGAGAAAGCAAGCATCGGATAGAGCGCAGAACCGGCGACGACGCATGCGTTTCGCCCGCGGTCTTCGGAGGATGAAGGTAAGCGTAAACGTAGCTACGCGGCGATCACTTACTCAGGTAATCGGCTAACTGACCTGATGTCGGCCTGCGCCTCCACCACCAACCGAATGACTCATCGATCCGGAAATAGCGCTCCAAAGCGTGGTCAAGGTCCTCTTGCGTTCGGGCGAGAAACTCTTTGTCCGCTGTCTCAATGGCGAGCCTGAGTTTAGCGCAAAGGGGCTCGGGGCAATGCGCGAGGATAATCTCAAGCCCATCACGGGCGGTCAGATCGTTCGTGTAGTCGTCCACGGTTAGCGTGTATCGGTCGACAGACCTGGCAAGTTTTTGCCAGCCTCGCATCAGCCAGGTGGCCGTCGCATGGCTGGCCCAGCCCAAAGCATGAAGGCGATCTTCGATCTCGTCGAGAATCGCTTGTTCGGAGGCCTCGAAGCGCGGTTCTACCAAATCGCTCATGCTGCCAGTTTGGGGGCTCTCGGTTGCGCTCGACTATCGTTAAGGGTAACAGAGTCCGGCACCGACACCAAGGGGGCGGCTTCTGCGTGTCTCGCACACCTTTGGCCAGTCGACATGGCTTTCCATCCGAGATACACGTTAACGATGGAATACGCCAAGCGCGCCGAGTTTTATCGCGAACAGGCTGCCGACTGCCGCAAGCAAGCCGCCGCGGGTGTGACACCCACCGCCATGCGCGAACACTGGCTAAGGCTTGCGGAGAGCTATGATGCCCTCGCGGTTGACGCGATGAAGCTGAGCCGCGTCGGAGCACTAACCACTGTTACTCATCTTGCGAGCTGT
>DASQHF010000011.1:0-6026 GCA_035632215.1 Micropepsaceae bacterium
GCCGCGCGCCAGCTCTATGGCGGCTCGACCAACCAGTTCAACCATTCCTTCAAGAAATACGACTGGCACGTGAAATGGGCCGACTGCACCGACCCCGACAGCTTCAAGCGCGAAGTAACGGAGAAGACGCGCGCCATCTTCTGCGAGTCGATCTCCAATCCGAGCGGCATCATTTCCGATCTCGAAGGCATCGCCCGCGTCGCCGAGGAAGCGCAAGTGCCCTTGATCGTCGACAACACGCTCGCCACGCCTTATCTCCTTAAGCCCTTCGAATGGGGCGCGCATATCGTCGTTCATTCGGCGACGAAATTCTTGGGCGGCCACGGCAACTCGCTCGCCGGCGCGATCGTGGAATCGGGCACCTTCGACTGGAGCAGAAGTGGCAAATACAAGCTCTTGAGCGAGCCCAATGCCTCCTATCACGGCCTCATCTTCCACGAGACCTTCGGTGATTTCGCCTTCTGCGTCGCGGCGCGCTCGCTCGCGCTGCGCGATCTGGGTCCCTGTCTCGCACCGATGAATGCTTTCCTGGTCTTGACCGGCATCGAGACGCTTCCCCTTCGCATGCGGCGGCACTGCGATAACGCGGTCACGGTCGCGAAGTGGCTCGAGTCCGACAAACGCGGCGAGCGCGTGAACTATGCGGGCTTGGAGAAACATCCGCAGCACAAGGCGCAGCAGAAATACGCGCCGAAAGGTGCCGGCTCGGTGTTCACCTTCAACTTAAAGGGCGGCTACGAGGCGGGCGTGAAGCTCGTCAACGGCGTGCGCATCTTCAGCCATCTCGCCAATATCGGCGACACGAGGAGCCTCATCATCCACCCCGCGTCCACCACGCACCGGCAGATGTCGTCGGAGATGCTCGTCAAGGCGGGCGCCGGACCCGACGTCGTGCGGCTTTCGATCGGTATCGAGGACCCCAAAGACCTCATCGCCGACCTCGATCAGGCACTCGGATAACGCCCTCTCCCCTTGCGGGAGAGGGCGGCGCGCCGCGCGCGAAGGGCGCCCCTGGCGCGCCGGGTGAGGGGTGATTTCACCCCGTCCTTGCCAGCGCCAGCGCCAGCGCGACGACGATCAAGAGCGCACCAGAGACGCGGTTTCTTAACCGCGCATCGTTTGCGATCTTGAAGCGCGTGAGCCCGATCACGACGGCGTAACTGCCGTCGATCAGAAAGGCGAGCACAACGAAGGTCGCGCCCATGATTAGCATCTGAAGCGCGATCGGCTGACTCGTCTTCACGAACTGCGGAAAAAACGCGGCGTAGAACGCGATCGTCTGCGGATTGACAAACGAGACGAGAAAACCGCGCCCATAAGCCGATCCCGTCAGCGGAGCGCTATCGTTTGCCGCAGCCGGCGCGCTCCACTGCTTCACGCCGAGATAGATTAGATAGAAAATTCCGAGCCAGCGGATCCAGCCGATCCAGTCGCCGAGCGCGGAGGCCGCGCCCGTGATGCCCAATCCGATGAGCGCAATCTGCACCACCATGGCGGAACAGGTGCCGAAAACGGTGTAAATCCCGCTTCGCATCCCATGCGCGATGCTGTTCGCGACGATGAGCGCGACATTGGGCCCCGGAATGATCATGAAGATGAAGGTCGCGACGAAGAACGCGAGATAGACCTGAAGCTCCACGTCAGCTCTGCGGTGAACGCGAGCCCGTCGCGTAGACGAGCCACAAGGCGGAGGCGAAGAGAGCGAGCGCGCAGATCTGATGCAGCGCCGCGAGCGGCAGGTACACGAGCGACGTCACCGTGACGATGCCCAGAATCACCTGCACGACCGTGAGCGCGAGCATATGAACGCCCGCAATCCGCACCGGTTTGTCGGCGCGCCTCACGGCAGCAAACACCGCAATCGCAAGGATCGCGACGAGATACGCCACCGTCCGGTGCTGGAAATGCACGAGCGCCGGATTCTCGAAGTGATTGATCCACCACGGCTCGAGATCGAAGAGACCGGGCGGGATCCAGCGTCCGCCATAGGTCGGCCAGTCGGAGAAAGCGCGCCCTGCGCTCAAGCCCGCCATGAGGGCGCCGAGCAGCATTTGAACGAACACCAAACCGCTAAGCACGATCGCCCACGGGCGGAGCCGCTGCGACGACGCGAGCCCCGTCCGCGCTGCGCCAATGGTCTCGAGCGCGCTCCAGAACACGTAACCGAACAAAGCGATCGCAAGCCCGAGATGCGCCGCCAGCCGGTACTGGCTCACCGCAACGCGCGAAGGCTCGAGCCCGGACTGCACCATCCACCAGCCAAGCGCGCCTTGCGCCCCGCCGAGAAGAAAAATCACGAGGAGCCGGATCCCCAACGCCCGGTCGAACCGCCCCTGGCGATAGAAGACGATGAACGGCACCAGAAACACCGCGCCCAGCACGCGCCCCAACATGCGGTGCGACCATTCCCACCAATAGATGCTCTTGAAGGCGATAAGCCCGAGCCCGCGATTGATCAGCTCGTATTGCGGCGTGCCCTGGTACTTCGCGAACTCCGCCTGCCAGTCGGCCTCCGACAAGGGCGGGATCACGCCCGTCACCGGCTGCCATTCGGTGATGGAAAGCCCCGATCCCGTGAGCCGCGTCAGCCCGCCCACAACCACCATCAGCCCGATGAGCCCGGCGATCGCGAACAGCCACAGCCCGACGGCCTTATCGGCACGCGCCGCGGGCGCTCTCGGAACTGTTGCGCTGATGACCGACATCAGAAGCTTGCAACCCTGTGAAACTTGCGCCCCTATCCCTAAACCAGACCAATGATCGCGTCCACGCCGCTAGAGATGCGCCTTAATCCAAGCACGAAAAAACTGATCGGCACGATCTTCATCATCGTCTGGCTGCCCATCTATGTGCTGATCGCGATGCGCGTCGGCATCGCGGTGTTGCCCAATGCCGGCGGGCTCGCAAGCCTTCTCTATTACGCCATCGCCGGCACCGCCTGGATCATCCCAATCGGTCTGATGTTTCCCTGGATGCACCGGGGATAATTGAGCCCCCTCTCGCTGGCTCTCTCCCCCTCACGGGGGCGAGGGGATTCACTTGATCCCGAGCCATTGCTGCAACAGTCCAAGCCGCCACAGCGAAAGCAGCGCCGCGATCACGACAGCAATGACGAGATAAACCCGCCACGGAGATTTCTTCTCCGCATACGGATCGGAGATCGAGCGTTCGGCGCCCGGAGGCAGCACCGCCGTCGACGTCAGAGATCGTCCGAACGGAAGGTTGATCTTCAGCTGCGTGTTCACCGCCCAGCCGCAGGCGTCGAGCACGGGCCCGAGATTCCGGCTTTGCAATTTCAGCCACGCGATCAAAACGGACGGCCCCGATATCAACAATATGATGCCCAATATCACGAGCGGCATCTGCCACCAGGAAAGGCGCAGGAAACCAGTCGTGATCGAGACCAGCGCCGTGCCGATGGCGCCGATCGCAAGCCCGAAGGCGGCGAAGATGCCGGCGAAACGCGCGACGTCGAAGGCCTGCTGCTGCTGCGCGGCTTGCGTGGGCGCAGCGGGAGCAGGCGTAGCGGGCGCGGGTGCCGCCGTCGCCTTGATCGTCGCGGCTTGCATGTTCGCCTGCTGCGCGGCGGCGCGCGCGGCGGCGACCTTCTGGACCTGCTCGCCGACGAAGCGTGCGAACTGCCGGTAGGGAAGCCAGAACGCTTGGCGCAGGCTGATCGGATGCTCGATGATCCGGATGATCATCGCATCCCAGTCGCGGCCTTTGCGGTCGTAGAAAATGCCGTTGCGCCCGACGCGCAAATTCTTCCCGTCGCCCGCGGTGAATGCCGCCGCGATCGTCATGACCTCCGACCCGCCGACGCGCGTGCACCGGCAATAGGCAAGATAGATCTGGCTTAAAGTGGCGAACTCCGCATGCTTCGCGTCATTCTCGACCTTGACGCAAAGATCGCAGCTCCGGTTGTCGAGATAGAGCGTGCCGGCCTGAAACACCGCTTTGGCCGTGCGCGTATAGAAGTCGCGGAAGGAAGCAAAGTTGTTCAGAAGCGGCATCAAGTCGCGCTTCAGCCGCAAGAGCTTCTCCACATCCGCGATCGCGTTCATCTGCGGCTCAAGCGCCTTGTCGCGTGCGACGAGCGCGTCGATCCGTTGTTTGACCGACGGCACGAGCAGTGCCTGGATGCGCTCGGGGCCAAGCTGCGCGACACGGGTCTGCGGCTTTCTCGCGCTCCAGGCGCGGTGATCCGCAAATTGCTTCTTGATCCCTTCCCACTCCTGCTCCGCAAGGATGTCCCTCGGGCCCAGCAGCGGCGTTACAACTTCGTCCGCAAAACGCGCGAGCCGCGCGCTCCAGGCGGGATTGACGCCGGATTTGAGCTGGAGCGGCCTTCTCGCGTCCACGCGCTCGATGGGAAGCGCCGCAATCGCGGCCGCGTCGGATTTGAGCATGCCGTTCGCCATCGTCTCGTAGACCGACAGCGGCGGGTTGAGCGCGTCGGCGGCCTTTGGATCGACGCCCGCGAGATTCACCCGCGCGAAATAGTCGTCCAGCTTGTCGCGCAGCTCGTCCATCAGCGCTGCGCCCGCATCCACGTTCTCGCCCAAAGCTTTCAGGCTCGCGCGCGAAGCGCCCGATTCCTTCAGCCAATCGGCAAACGCGTTCGCTTCGGCGAAGAATTGGTCCACGCGCGTTTGAGAAACGCCGGGCTGATGGCTGCGGTCTTCATCGGCGCCGAGGTAATCGATGATGTCTTTCAGCGCCGCGCGGACTTCGTCGTCTTTGCCGGCGGAGTCGAGCGTGATGATCCCGTCGCCGTTGAAGGGGGTCGCGGAGAAGATCTTCTCCACATCCTGCGCATCCTGGACGGAAATCTTGCCCGAACCGCCCTTGCCCAACATGTCGAGGATGAGTTTCGCGGAGACCTGAATCTGCGCCCCGTTTTCGCTCCGCGCCGAAATGGCGTTAAGCGCCAAATCCTCGCCCGGCTGCTCGAGAGAGGAATCGCTTTCGAGCACCGACACCGCCCATTTGATCGCGTCGATGAGCTCGGGCACGCGGATGCGGCCGTCGTGATCGGAGTCGATGAGCGCGAGCGTGCGCTCGTCGAATTCAACCCCCTTGGTCGGACAGGCAAGCGCCGCCCAGAGCTTCTGGTCGAGCGCATCCAGATGCGCGATGTCGCTGCCGCGGTCGATGCGGACCTGATCGAATCCGCCCGCCCGAAAGAACCGCCAGACATAAGCTGCGTTCTTTGCCTCTGCGCTCATTGCCCCACCCCGCTACATTCTTCCCGCAAATTAGGGGAATTGGGGTCAGACACCAACCCAAGGTTTCAAACGAATTTTCACGGCCGCTTGGGATGGTGTCTGACCCCATCTTACGGGGTGCAAACGTGGGGCTTACGGATGCACATCCTGCGTGAAGGTGCGGTCGTCGAGAACGACGCCGATCTTCCGCTTCACCGCCTCCCGATGAACGATCGCGCCGATGGCGGCGAATTGCAGGCCCAGCCCCTGAAAATTGTGAAAGCAGGTGATCTCGGCCTCAGAACCGCGGCCCGGGACTTTCCCCGCGACCAGGTCTTTCAGCTCCGGCACGTTGGAGACATCGGCGATGCCGGTATGCGAATTGCGGTCGCCCTGATTGAAGCCGCCGATCTCGGGGCAGCCGCGCGCGGTGTAGCTCTTTCCTCCGATCCGCGCATTCACGACCAGACGCTCGACTCTCTCGAACACGGCGGGCGCAAGCTCGGTGCGGTTGATGCTCGAAAGATGAATGCCCTTCGTCAGCCATTCGGGTTTCACCGTCGGCCCCACCGAGTTCGTTGCCGTCACGAGCACGTCCGCGCCCTCGGCCGCTGCTTCCGCCGAATCCACCGCGCCGATGTTCACCTTGAGTACTTTGCGAAAATGCTCGACGAAGCGCCGGCGGTTCGCTTCCGTCGGACTGAACACCTTGACGAGCTCGAAATCGCGCACCGCGCACATCGCCTCGAGCTGACCGCCGGCCTGAAAACCAGTACCCAATAGCCCCAGCACCTTGGCATTCTTCCGCGCGAGATATTT
>DASQHF010000012.1:0-14331 GCA_035632215.1 Micropepsaceae bacterium
AGCTCTTCGTTGATCACGCGGGGATGCGCGATCGCGTCCAGCACCGCCGATTTGGTGACCGCGTTGAACACAACCCGCTCGACCCGGGTTTTGCCCAAAGCGCGGCGTTGCTTCAAGGCTTCCAGCACATGCCAGGAAATCGCCTCGCCTTCCCGGTCGGGGTCGGTCGCAAGGATGAGCTTGTCCGCGCCTTTGACCGCGTCGGCGATCTCCTTCAGCCGCTTTTGGGCCCTGGGGTCGACTTCCCACACCATGGCGAAGTCTTGGTTAGGATCGACCGACCCGTCTTTCGCGGGCAGGTCCCGCACATGACCGTAGCTCGCCAAAACGCGGTAATCCCGGCCAAGGTACTTATTGATGGTCTTGGCCTTGGCGGGAGATTCGACGACGACGACGCTGGAGGGTTCTGACATCGGCCTCTTATGGTTCTACTGGCTCAGCCGCGACTTGCGATCCTTATCCTGGATCACCCCCTAGCGGCGGGCGCGGACACTGAGCGAAGGTGACGAGTCCTGTCAACGGCGTCATCTTCAACCTGGAAGGGTATACACTTCATTACACCGGGTTTTTTTACCTATGGTTGCAGCTATGTGGGGAGGACCCGCCCGTTTGTCCAGCGGAGAAGGCGTAACGCACAAACTTCTTATCAGCGCCAGGAGATGCGGTTACCGGGGTGACGCTGGATTCGGCCGCTCAGCTCCAACTCGAGCAGCACGGATAAAATGGTGGGCGCAGGCGCCTCGCATTGCCGGACGAGTTCGTCGATCTCGACCGGGGAGGGGCCGAGCTTCTCGCCGACCGAGGCTCTCACCCGATCCGCTTCCCCCTCCACATCCTGTCGCGGAAGGTCGAACACCTGAGCTGGCTCGCTTGGCCTCGCCTCGCGAAACGCATGTCCGATGATTGGCTGGAGCGCCGAGAGCACGTCTTCGGCGCTTTCGGTTAGGACGGCGCCGTCACGGATGAGCCTATTGCTGCCTTTCGCGCGTGGATCAAGCGGCGAGCCGGGCACGGCGAACACCTCCCGGTTCTGCTCGAGCGCGTAGTTGGCGGTGATGAGCGAACCAGAGCGCTCGGCCGCTTCCACCACGACGACGCCGCGCGAAAGCCCGGAGATGAGTCGGTTACGGCGCGGGAAATGGCGCGGAAGCGGCGCGACGCCTACGGGGAGCTCGGAAACGAGCGCGCCCTTCTCCTTGATCGCGTCATAGAGAGGCTGGTTCTCGGGCGGATAGACGACATCAATCCCGCCCGCAACAACGGCAATCGTTCCCGTTGCCAACGATGCGCGATGGGCGGCGGAGTCGATTCCACGCGCGAGCCCCGACACCACGACAAGACCGGCCGCTCCAAGATCGGCTGCGAGCATCGCGGCGAATTTCATCCCAAGCGCGGATGCATTACGCGCGCCCACGACTGCGACCATCTCGCGCGCGAACAGGCTTGTATCGCCCAAGACCGAAATCACCGGCGGGGGCGGATCGAGGGCGAAGAGGCCGGGTGGGAAATCAGGCTCGATAAAGGCGATCAGCCGGCCTTTGAGCGCTTCCAACCGCCCGAGTTCCTTCTCGGCTTCGGCCGTGCTCGGGATTCGCAATCCTTGCGCGCCACCGCGATGGGCAAGACGCGGCGCGGATTCGAGCGCTTCATGCACGTCTCGATGTCGTCCAATGAGCGCTGCGAACGTCGCCGGGCCGACATTTTCCGTGCGCGCCAGCCGGAGCCAGGCCACGCGCTCCTTCGCACTCAGTATCCGCTGTTTCATCGACCGCGGAGCCGTGGCTCCTGGCCGGCCAGCAGTCGCTTAATGTTCGCCCGATGGGTGTAGATGATGAGCACCGCGAGGATTCCGGTAGCCGCGGTGAATAGGGTTGCACCAAGAAGGTAGAAATAGAGAGGCGCCGCGATGGCGGAAATAAGACCGGCCACCGAGGAATAGCGCGTCGCCCAGGCGACGGTAAGCCAGGTGATGCAGGTCATGATCGCGACCACAGGCCCGAGCCCGATAAAAGCCCCGAATCCGAAGACGATCCCCAAATATGTCGCCACCCCCTTGCCGCCTTTGAACCCGAGCCAGACGGGGTAGAGATGACCCAGGAACGCGCCGAACCCCGCGACGATGGGGAAGAGCTGGAACCCGAAATACTGCCCCGCGACGATGACCGCGACCGTGCCCTTGCCGGCATCGCAGAAGAGAGTCGCCGCGGCCGCCCAGCGCTTTCCCGTGCGCAGCACATTCGTCGCCCCGATGTTGCCCGAACCAATCTTGCGAACGTCACCGGCGCCCGCGAGCGCGGCAAAGATCAACCCGAACGGAATGGACCCCAAGAGGTAGGAGAGCGAGAACGTCGCAGCAATGAACTCATAGGTCGCCGAGTCTTCCCAGCGGACGAGACCGAGCGTCTCGATCATCTCACGCGTTCGCCGCTCTGCGGCGCCGTTTCGGCAGCGAATATCCCGCCGCTTCCGCATCGCTGGAATCGGCGAAGAAGACTACGTCGCGGTCATGCTTGTCGTGCGTGAGCCGTACCCGCGAGACGTCCTGATCGTAGTGCTTCGTCTTTCTGTTCGCGGCGACGAAGCTCAGGATGTCGGCTTCGCAGTAGAAGCAGCGCAGCCGCCTCGTCTGACCGTCGAGCAGATGGAAGCGGTTGCGCGTGTATTTCCCTTCCTGGGGATCGTGCACGATGCAGTTCCGGTTGGCGCAATTGATCCCGATGGCATGCGGCTGATCGTAGTCGATCTCGGCTTCCCGAAAGCCGCCCTCGAAGCGCTTCAGCGCGCGCCCGCCATCGATGCCGAGGATGAGCGAGATCAGCGCCATGCGGATGGGCACGCCGTAGGCGGCCTGCCGGAAATAGGCGGCGCGCGGGTCGCTATCGAGCGAGATGTCGAGCTCGCCTACCCGCGGCAGCGGATGAAGCAGGCTCGTCTTCGAGAACTTCCGGTCGCGCAAGAAGCGCTGGTCGATCGTCGGGTATTCCTGGTTCTTCTCCGCCCAGCGCTCCTTCTGAAAGCGCGTGACGTACATGGCATCGATGCTCTTCTTCACCTTGATGTCGACATCGGCGATGAGCGAGAGCTGATGCGGCTTGTCCGACGTCATATAGAGCGCGTCGACGGAAGCATTGTCCTTCTCGTAGCGCGCGCGAGGCACGGTGTAGCACTTGAACTCGTTCCGCAATCGCCAATCGACATGCTCGGGCAGCTCCATGCCCTTCGCCGGCATCAGCATGATGTTGGCGCCGAAGCGCGCGAGCGCATAGACGAAGGAATGAATCGTGCGACTGCCGCGCAAATCGCCGGAGATGGCAACGTTCATGTGCTTGAGGTTCTTGCCCTCCTGCATCAGCGTGAAGAGATCGCACAAGGTCTGCGTCGGATGCTCGTGTGCGCCATCGCCGCCGTTGATGACGGGAACTTGTGCGTAGGTCGAGGCGAGCTTCGCCGCGCCGTCGCGCGGATGCCGGATCACGAGTACGTCGGC
Organism: Micropepsaceae bacterium; assembly: GCA_035632215.1. Lineage (GTDB taxonomy): Bacteria > Pseudomonadota > Alphaproteobacteria > Micropepsales > Micropepsaceae > CAIYRG01. The sequence goes on from DASQHF010000012.1 coordinate 3,488, forward strand.
GTAGTTCGATGCCACCCGGACGGTATCTGCGAGGCTTTCGCCTTTTGCCGCCGAGCTCGTCGCCGGGTCGGCGCTGCTGATGGACTTGCCGCCCAAGCGCAGCATGGCGCTCTCGAAGGAAAGCCGGGTCCGCGTCGAGGGTTCGTAGAAGAGGCTCGCGAGGATCGCGCCTTGCGCATCCGCGATGCTGCGCCCAATGCGATGGGCAAGCTCGGGATCGCGCAAATCCTGGAGATATTTCTGGGCGAGGGAGAAAATCGTCTCGATCTCACTGACGGTGAGATCGTTGATCGACGTAACGTGCCTAAGTTCCAGCATTAAAGTGGGGCTTATAGGGTCCTAGGGTATGGGCGGCAAGTGGCGGAGCTTATCAAGCGCGCCCTGGAGGATATAGGCGGCTGCCATCTTATCGACGACTTCCTTGCGCTTAGCTCTTGACGCGTTCGCGGCAAGGAGCGTGCGGGTCACGGCCGCGGTGGACAGGCGCTCGTCCGAGAACGCGACCGGGCAATCGGAGACTTGGCCGAGATTGCGCCCGAAGGCGCGAGCCGACTGCGCTGCCGGCCCCTCGCTTCCGTCCATATTCAACGGAAGCCCCACGATAAGGCCGCCCACGCCATGTTCGGCCATGAGCGCTTTGAGCGCCTTGGCATCGGTCGTGAACTTGCCCCGCTTTAAGGTCTTGAACGGCGTGGCCACGGTCAAGAGCGTATCGGAGAGGGCAAGCCCGATGGTCTTCTCGCCCAAATCGAGGCCGAGAAGGCGCTCGCCGGGCTTGAGCCGTCGTTTGAGCTCGTCCAAACCGAGGACCGCCATTCCGCTTGCTTGCCAGTTCGTTCCGCCGTTGCTAGGCAGATTCCTAACAGAAAGCCCGAGCGGAAAGAGCCCTTCTCATGGCGGTCGATGAGGATACCGTGAAGCGCATCGCGCGGCTGGCGCGGCTCGCTCTTGACGAGACGCAGACGGCCGCGATTAAGGACGAGCTCAACGCGCTCATCGCCTGGGTCGAGCAGCTTAAAGAGGTCGATGTTGCGGGCGTGCCGCCGATGACGAGCGTGGTCGAGCAAAAGCTCAAGATGCGGAAGGACGAGGTCACCGACGGTGGCTATCCCGACGATCTGATGAAGAACGCGCCTCTCTCCGAAAACCGCTTCTTTGTCGTCCCCAAAGTGGTGGAGTGATGGCGCTCCCGTCGGATCCGCTTGAACTCACGCTCGCCGAAGCCCGCGACGCGCTTCATGCGAAAGCGATTTCCGCGCGCGAGTTGGCGGAAGCTCATGTCGAAGCGATCGAGGGTGCGCGCGCGCTCAACGCCTTCATCACCGAGACGCCGGACAGGGCGCTCGCGGCGGCGTCGGAGTCGGACTCACGGTTCTTGCGGGGCGAAGCACGGCCGCTTGAGGGCATTCCGCTTGGCATCAAGGATCTCTTCTGCACCAAGGACGTGCGCACCACCGCCGCGAGCCGGATCTTAGGCGGCTTCGTGCCGACCTATGAGTCCACGGTGACGCAGAACCTGTGGAACGCAGGCGCGGTTCTCTTGGGCAAAACCAATCTCGATGAATTCGCCATGGGCTCGTCCAACGAGACCTCGTCTTTCGGTCCGGCGATCAACCCCTGGCGCGCGCGCAATAGGAACGACGATCTCGTGCCCGGAGGCTCGTCCGGCGGTTCGGCGATAGCCGTATCCGCGCGGCTTGCGCTTGCGGCGACCGGCACCGATACCGGCGGCTCGATCCGTCAGCCTGCCGCCATGACCGGAACTGTGGGCTTAAAGCCGACCTATGGGCGCTGCTCGCGGTGGGGCATCATCGCTTATGCCTCCTCCCTCGATCAGGCAGGGCCGATGACGCGGACGGTCAAAGATGCCGCGATCCTCTTGAACGTCATGGCGAGCGTGGATCCGAAGGATTCGACCAGCGTCGATGTGTCGGTGCCCGATTACGAGCAGTCGGTCGAGACGGGAGTCCGTGGTCTGCGCGTCGGCATCCCGAGGGAATATCGCGTTGCCGGCATGCCGTCCGAAATCGATCATCTCTGGACCAAAGGCGCCGAATGGCTGAAAGCGCAAGGCGCCGAAATCGTCGATGTGAGCTTACCGCACAGCAAATACGCGCTCGCCGCCTATTACATCGTCGCGCCCGCCGAGGCCTCGTCCAATCTCGCGCGCTATGACGGGGTGCGCTACGGCTATCGGGCACCGCACGTGGACGAGCTGATCGAGCTTTACGAGAAAACCCGCGCCGAAGGATTCGGGCGAGAGGTGAGGCGCCGGATCATGATCGGCACCTATGTGCTCTCGGCCGGCTATTACGATGCTTATTACTTACAGGCGCAGAAAGTGCGCACGCTGATCGCGCGCGATTTTACGAGCGCGTTTGAGGCTTGCGACGTGCTCTTGACTCCGACTAGCCCGTGCTCGGCTTTCGCAGTGGGCGCGAAGACCTCGGATCCGGTCGAGATGTATTTGAACGACGTGTTCACGGTCACGGTCAATCTCGCCGGGCTTCCCGCGCTGTCTGTGCCGGCAGGCTTGTGCGGCGAGGATCTGCCGATGGGGCTTCAGATCATCGGCAAGGCATTCGACGAGACGACGGTGCTCAGGACAGGGCGCGCGATCGAGCGCGCGGCGGATTTCAAGCATTCGCCTAAAGCCTGGTGGAAAATGTCATGAGCGAAGCGGCTACGAACCGTGCGCGGTATCTCCAGGGCGCAAGCGGGCCATGGGAAGTCGTCATCGGGATGGAAGTCCATGCCCAGGTCTCATCCAAGGCGAAGCTCTTCTCGGGCGCCGCAACCGAATTCGGCGCCGCGCCAAACGCGCAGGTGAGCCTTGTCGATGCCGCAATGCCGGGCATGCTTCCCGTCATCAATCGCTTCTGCGTCGAGCAAGCGGTAAAGACAGGATTGGGATTGAAGGCGAAGGTCAATCTCCACTCCGTTTTCGACCGAAAGAACTATTTCTATCCCGATCTGCCGCCGGGCTATCAGATCTCGCAATACAAGCAGCCGATCGTGGGCGAGGGGGAAGTCGCGCTCGATCTTTCCGACGGGGCGACCGCGAGAATCGGCATCGAGCGCCTGCATCTCGAACAGGATGCGGGAAAAAGCCTGCACGACCAGCATCCCGATTACACCTATGTCGACTTGAACCGCGCCGGCGTCGCGCTGATGGAAATCGTGAGCAAACCGGACTTGCGTTCCTCCGAAGAGGCGGCCGCTTATTTACGCAAGCTGCGCTCGATCCTGCGTTATCTCGGGACTTGCGATGGCAACATGGAGGAGGGCTCCATGCGTGCGGACGTGAATGTTTCGGTGCGTAAGCCCGGCGCGCCGTTGGGGACGCGTTGCGAGATCAAGAACGTCAACTCCATGCGCTTCGTCGCGCAAGCGATCGAATACGAGGCGCGGCGCCAGATCGACGTCCTGGAAGCAGGCGGGACCATCCATCAGGAGACGCGCCTGTTCGATTCGAAGAACGGCGAGACGCGCTCCATGCGCTCGAAAGAAGAAGCGCATGATTACCGCTACTTTCCCGATCCCGATCTTCTGCCGGTCGTGCTCGATCAATCTTGGGTGGACGAGATCGCGCGCTCGCTGCCTGAGCTTCCCGACGAAAAGAAATTACGCTTCAAGCCCATGGGCTTGTCGGATTACGACGCAGCCATACTCGTGGCGGAACGTGAGACCGCGGAGTACTTCGAATCGATGCTCAAAGGAGGTGCTGATCCAAAAATATCCGCCAATTGGCTGATCAACGAGTATTTCGGGCGGCTGAACAAGGCCGGACTCGATCTCGGGAGCGGTCCCATATCGGCCGAACGGGCCAGTTTGACCGCATCGTTTATCGCGTCCCAGGTGATTTCTTGGAAGATTGCCAAGGATCTAACTGACATCATGTGGCACGATGATCGTGATCCAAGAGAGATCGTCGAGAAGCGCGGCTTGCGTCAAGTCACCGATACGACCGCCATCGAGGCCGCAGTCGACGCGGTCCTTGCTGCAAATCCCGACAAGGTTGCAGAAGCGAAGGCAAAGCCCAAAGCTGCGTCCTGGTTCGTCGGCCAAGTGATGCGCGCGACCGGCGGGAAGGCCAATCCGCAGCTCGTCAATGAGATCTTGAAGCGCCGACTCGGTCTCCCCGACTAAAGGGGTGATTCGCGCAATCTGTCCGTTTTTGCATTTTGGGAGTCTTGTCAAGCACAAAGTGACAATTTTCGTCAGTATACGGATGTATTACGGAAAAGCTAATGTTTTATTGAGTTTTTTGAACGTCGCCCGGTTTCGATTTTTTCCGCGGCAACCGCTGGTATTGCTTCATTAATCTAACCTCCTCATATTCCTTGTCGTTTTTGGGGGGTGCGTGTTGCGCCGCCTGAAACTCTAGAGGGAGTCGTTTCAATGCCGATGACTGCAAAGAGAAGGAAGAAGAGAGCGACCGTCAGAAAGATGGCGGCGAAGAAACCCGCTCGCAAAGCCGCGAAGAAGAAGAAGGCAAAGCGGAAGTCCAAGCGGAAATCCAAAAAGTAGCCAACCTATCGGCACATTGCCGAACAAGCTGCCGCCGCTCCTGTAGCGCTCTCTTCAGCGCCAAAGCGGGTGGCGAAGGCACCAGGCCGCGGCTTCTCCGATCTCTTTCGGGGGCCGCGGCCGGCCCGCTCAGGGGAGCGGAACGTTCCCTCCCAATTTGCCCGAACATCGGAGCTGAGTTAAACGTCGGCTTCCTCGCGTCCTCAATCCTTTAGAGGAAGAGATGCCGAAAGCCCGCTCCAGCTCGGCGGCGCGTGCCGTGCGCCGCAAAGGAACGCCCCCAAAGCGCCCCGCGCCCAAGCGGACGAAGCCGCGCAAGCCGATCGAGCTCTATTTCTGGCCGACGTCGAACGGCATCAAGATCAGCGTCATGCTGGAGGAGTGCGGACTTCCCTACGAGCTCAAGCCCGTCAACATCAATCGCGGCGAGCAGTTCGATCCGCATTTCCTGTCCATCTCGCCCAACAATCGAATCCCCGCGATCGTCGATCCCGACGGACCGGACGGGAAGCCGATCGGGATTTTCGAATCAGGCGCGATCCTTCAGTACCTCGGGCGCAAGACCGGCAAGTTCTATCCTTTGAACGAGCGCAAGCGCATCGAAGTCGATCAGTGGCTGTTCTGGCAGGTCGGCGGCCTTGGCCCGATGGCCGGCCAGGCGCATCACTTCCGCGGCTATGCGCCCGAGCAGCTGCCCTATGCCATCGCTCGCTACACGGACGAGGTGAACCGTCTCTATGGAGTGATGGAGAAGCGACTCGCCGACCGAGACTACCTCGCCGGCGATTATTCCATCGCCGATATCGCCTCTTGGTGCTGGTCCCGCAGTTGGGAAAGACAGGGCCAGAACATCGACGACTTTCCGAGGCTGAAGGCGTGGCACGAAAGGATCGTCGCCCGCCCTGCGGTGCAGCGCGGAGTCCATGTGGGCGAATACTTACGCTCGCCCAACTATCAGATCGGCCAAGACCCTGTGGCGATGAAGATTTTGTTCGGTCAGCGCGCTCGGGCGTGAGTCGAGCTGACCTCATCCCGCCCCTTCTCCGCCGAAATCCCGCCATAACGTTCCGTTAATCCTTATGCGGATGGCAACGTTAACGTCGCCTTAGGACGTAGACCCCAATCATCCGCGCCATCACGCGAGGTCGCCGAATGTTTCGGCGCTTCAAGTGGGGGAACCGGCGATGGGGGAAGCCAGCCGGTGGTCAAGAGGGGAAACACATGGCGTACATCGATTACGACGCGCTCGCGCAGTTCGAAAGCGAAGCGCGCAAAGGGCGGACCGAGGCGCTCTACAATCTCGGACTCGCGTATTCGACGGGACAAGGCGTGAGCGTCGACTACGTCGCCGCGCACAAGTGGTTCAATCTTGCGGCGATGAAGGGAATAGGCGAGGCGCGCAATTGGCGGGCGCAGATATCGCGCGAGATGAGCGCCGGGCAAATCGCCGAAGCGCAGCGTCAAGCGCGCGAGTGGCTCCTAAGAGCCTAACTCTCCTATTGGGCGATAACCGCTTCTGACGCCGGCTGCTTGTCAGGCGGGGTCGTATTCTCCGCTTCCAGCGCAAGCTCCCGCGGCGATTGTACCGGTATCGGCACCAACGCCGGCGCCGGCGGAATGCTCGGCTCGTGATATTTCAACACCGCCATTTTTGGCGCTACCGGCCGATACAAATCCGCAACGATCCCTAGTCTCTCGTCGCGTTCGGATAACCGATTGCGATAGACCTGCAAGTTCTCGAGCACGCGTTCGACGTAGTTGCGCGTCTCGGGAAAGGGGATTTTTTCGATCCAGTCGACGGGATCCACGCCCGGATCGCGCGGATCGCCATAAGCCTCGACCCATTTGTTCACGTTGCCGGGCCCTGCATTGTAGGACGCGATCGCGAGCACATAGGAGCCTTCCCAGCGAGCGAGATAGTCGGACAAGACCGACATCCCGAGCTGGAGATTGTATTGCGGATCCGCGGTGAGATCGTTTGGCCGGTACGCGATCTTCGCCGCGACCGCCGCATGGCGGGCGGAAGCGGGCATGAGCTGCATCAGGCCGCGCGCGCCGGCGCTGCTCACGGCGCCCGTATCGAACTCGCTTTCCTGACGCGAAATGCCGAGCACGAGCGCGGGCTCTGGTGGATCGACATTCTTGGGCGCCTTGGGCAACGAGATCACCGGATCGAGATAGGTCGGCAGGATGACGTTCTGGTAGCTGCCGATCTTCGCCACCCGCACGCTCATCGCCTGATCGCCGAAGGAAAGAATGAGCTTCGACAGCAGCTCCAGATGCTTCGCGTCGGGCGGATCGTTGGCGACGCGGATGGCGAACAGCCGCGCATTGCCGCGATCGCCATATTCGCCGAAGATCTTGATCGCCTGAATGCGATCATCCGCCTCGAAATTCCGTTCCGCGTCGCGTGCGTTGATGAGCACGGGCGCCCTGATCTTCAACACCGGAGTCTCGTTGATGCGCGCGAGCGCGAGCTGACCGTAGAAGGTCGCCGGATACTCCCCGGCCTTGCGATAGTGGGTGATCGCCTCGACCGGATGGTTCAGCTCTTCTTCCGTGCGCCCCTGCCAGTAATAGGCGCGCGCGACGCTGATCGGCATCGTCACGCCCTTGGCGAAAGCTTCGAAATGCGCCAGCGCCTGTTGCGGTTTCTTCAAGTAGCGCAGGGCGATCCAGCCCGCCAGGAACTGGCCGTCCGGCGTTCCATCGAGCGTGTTGCCCGTTGCCTTCGCCGCCAGCCGATAAGCGAGGTCGGTCTCGCCCTCCTGGAGCGCATTGCGCGCGGCGATGGTGAGCTCGTTCGACCAGCGGTCAGGGAGTTGCACCACGCCCTTGCGGTCGGCCGCCTGGAGGGCCGCGCTCCACGCATCATCGTCCTGACCCCGAAGCCGATAGGCGCGCGCCGCGTCAAAAAGAAAATCGGCGTCGCTTCGGAGCGACTCGGGCAATGAAAGGAATGTCGCTTTCGCGGCAGCGGGGCTTGCCTTCAGGCGCATGCGCGCCTGGCCGATGCGTTGCGCATCTTGATCGACGCGGGCGAGCTGGCGCCTTGCGCCCGCCGCGTCGTCTCTCAAGAGGAAATGATCGAGCCGAGCCTTGTGCTCGGCCGGTCCGAAGAGATCGCCATGCGCGCGCAGGAGATCGTTCTCTTCGGCCAAATTGAAATCCAGCTCTGCCCAGGCCTTGCGGATGAGGTCGTTGCCTTCCTTCCCGCGTCCGCCGTCGATATAGGCTTCGCCGAGGCGGACGAGCCCCACGCCGCTCAAGGGCGCGCGCGAGCCGTACCAGTCGATCACCTGCTTGGGTGAAAGCGTCGCCGGCATGGACTTTTCGGCGCGGATGACCATTCCGTCGTGGCGCGGCCAATTGCCGTGATCCTTCAAGAAACGGTCGATCGCTTCGAAGGGCGCGCCGGAATTCTCGTCCAAGAGATAGCGCCACTCGATGATGCGCTTTGCCCCCTCGTTCGAGATGCGGCCCGCAAACGAGCGGGCATTCGCCCAATTGCCGTGGTCGGCGGCGGCCGCGGCTTGCGTGAAATTCGCGTGGTCGGTCGGACTTAAGAACACCGGCCCCGAAAACCCGCGGCGCTTGGCGGCGACGACCGCGCCTTTTGGGGCGGCTGCGCTTGCGGCAGGAGCGGGCGCGCTGTCGGGGATGGGCGCCATCATGCGGACACCGGGCTGATCGGGCGCGTCGAAAACGGCGCTGCTTGTGTCCGAATCGGAAACCGCCGGACCATGTTCCGGCGTGCGGATGGGCGCCATCCGGACGGTCTCGGATCCGCCGGGCACCAAAGGCGTGGTTTCTTGAGGCGCGGCGGCCGTTGGAGCCCGAACCGGCGCGGGAGAAGCGGACGTTTCCGGCGCGCGGTCTTCGGCCGTCTGCGCCACAGCCAGCGAGCCGCCCAAGAGCAGCATGGCCATAAGGGCCGGATATATCCCCCGCCGTGCAGCCAGAATGGTGCGCCGCAACCGCATCAACGCCTGCTAATGAATTCGCCGACCCTCGCGCGGAGTCGTAGAAGAAGATACCAACGCTTCGCGTTAATGACCATCCAGCTTCTCACCATTGTGAATCCGGACAGTCGTGCTTTGCGCGCGAGTGAGCCGGGCGCTAAGTTTGAACGCAACGCAACATGCCGCCGGACGAGAATCAGATGAGTGCCGCTATCGATCGCATCAGAGGCTCGATCACAGCCCTGATCACCCCCTTCAAGGGAGGTGAGCTGGATGAGGGCGCGTTCAAACGGCTCGTCGAATGGCAGATAAACGAGGGCACGAACGGCCTCGTTCCGGTCGGCACGACAGGCGAATCGCCGACGCTTTCCCATCGCGAGCACATGCGGGTGGTGGAGCTTTGCGTGTCGGCGGCGGCGGGCCGCGTGCCGGTGATTGCGGGTGCCGGCTCCAACGCGACCCGCGAGGCGATCGAGCTGACGCGGCACGCCAAAGAGGTTGGTGCCGACGCGGTGCTCTCGGTTGCTCCCTATTATAACAAGCCGACGCAGGAGGGCCTTTACCGCCACTTCGCGGCCATCGCCGACGCGGTCGATCTTCCCATCGTGCTCTACAACATCCCCGGCCGTAGTATCGTCGAGATTTCGGTCGAGACGATGGCGCGGCTCGCGAAGTATCCGAACATCGTCGGCGTCAAAGATGCGACCGGCAATCTCGTCCGCGCGAGCCGCGATCGCGATGCGCTGCCCAAAAGCTTCATCCGTCTCTCGGGTGATGACGGCACCGCGCTCGGCTTTATGGCCCATGGCGGCTTGGGCTGCATCTCGGTGACGTCCAACGTCACACCCAAGCTTTGCTCGGAATTCCAGCGGGCTTGCGTGGCGGGGAATTACGCCAAAGCGCTCACCTACCAGGACCGGCTGATGCCCTTGCACGACGCGCTCTTCTGCGAGGCAAGTCCTGCGCCGACGAAATACGCAGTGTCGCTGCTGGGGCTTTGCGAGCCGGAGGTGCGGCTTCCGATCGTTCTTTTGTCCGATAGAGGCCGAGACACCGTTCGCGCGGCGATGGCGCGGGCCGGGCTCACTATCTAGTGCGATGGCGAAGAAGAAAGACGACGGGCAGAAGATCGTCGCGGACAACCGGAAAGCGCGTCATCTCTACTTCATCGAGTCCACGCTCGAGGCGGGGCTCGCGCTCCTGGGCAGCGAGGTCAAGAGCCTGCGCTCAGGCAAAGCGAATATCGGGGAGTCCTACGCGTACGCCAAAGACGGCGAGATCTTCCTCGTAAACGCCCATATCCCCGAATACACCATGGCGAACCGCTTCAATCACGAGCCGCGGCGCGTGCGAAAAATCCTGGTCAAGAAGCACGAGGCACGGAAGCTCGCCTCCGCCGTGCAGCGCGAAGGCATGACGCTCATTCCCTTGAAGGTCTATTTCACGCCCAAGGGAATAGCCAAGCTCGAGCTTGGCATTGCCAAGGGCAAGAAGCTCCACGACAAGCGCGAGACCGAGAAGGCGCGGACCTGGGCCCGCGACAAGGCGCGCCTTCTTCGCGCGAAAGGCTGAGCATGGCCGAAGAGGAAAACGACAAGCCGGGGTTCATCGGGCAGGTCAAGGACAAGCTCATTCGCTCCAAGGAGGAATGGGCGAAGGAAGGCCGCTTGCTCACTGGCCGGCCCGATGTTGGCCGTGTCAACCGGCTGCCGCCCGGCCAGAAGGAAGTGAAGAATTGGCCAGTTTTGGATTTAGGCGTCCAGCCGAACATCCTGCCGCGCGTCTGGCGCTTGGACGTAGGCGGCCTCGTTGAGAATCCAGTGACCTGGTCGCTCGAAGAATTCCTGGCCCAGCCGCAGGACGATTTCGTCTCCGACATCCACTGCGTCACTCAATGGAGCCGCTACGACAATCATTGGCGCGGCGTGTCGGCCAAGCACATCATGGACCTCGTGCGCGTGAAGCCCGAAGCCCGCCATGTGATCTTCCACTCCTACGACGGCTACACCACCAACGTGAAGCGCGAGGTGTTCGAGGAGCCGAACGTATTGCTCGCGCACACCTGGGAAGGAAAGCCACTGCCGCGGGACCACGGCGGGCCGGTGCGCGTGGTGATCCCCGACTGGTATTTCTGGAAGAGCCCCAAATGGGTAAGCAAGATCGAGTTCACGGCCGAAGATAAGCCCGGCTTCTGGGAAGTCCGCGGCTATCACAATGAAGGCGATCCCTGGAAAGAAGACCGCTATAGTTAGCCCGCCGATATTGAATTCGAAGGAAAGCCGATGTCCGAACCGATCTGGAACAAGTTTCTCACGGAGCGCGACAAAGAGGTCTTCGCCGCCGCGGGCTATG
>DASQHF010000013.1:0-20073 GCA_035632215.1 Micropepsaceae bacterium
GCCCGTTCCGGGATGGGCTTTGGAGAACGCGCGCCGGGCCATGGAGCGCGACAGGATATCGTGGTCCTTCTCGTCCACCATGATGTTGTTCAGCGCCTTGTAGGATGTCGGCTCTGCCACCGCGAAGAGCAGCGGGTTGACACGAACCTTCATCTCCTCCTCGACATCGCCCTCCGTGATGAAGCCGATGTCGCGCGACACGGTGGCGCGGATTGCTTCCAACCGGTTGATGAGCGCCTTGTCGGCTTGTAGCTCCTCGACCCCGGTCTTGGGATCGATCCCGACCTCGTCTGCGCGCACGAAGATGCAGAGATTGGCGGCGTCGATGACGCTCACCTCGATCCGGCCCAATCCCTTAACGTCGAACCAGTCGACGGGACTGCCCGTGGGCAGCACGCCCTTTTTCATCGCTCCGCCACCGAAATCGCCGAAATCGAGATCGATGCGCGGGCCGGTTCCGGGCACCCCGCCGATGCCGAAATCGCCTTTCAGCGCCGGCGCCCCGTCATCGAGCGGAACAGTCGCAAGCAACCGGCGACCGGTATTCACCTGATGGATCGCGACGTTGGCGAGATCGCCGCCAAGGCGGACATATCCCTTGTGCACAGCGTAGAGCGCCGCGCCGGCGGAGAGATTGCCGCAATTGCTGGTCCAATCGATTCGCGGCAGGACGGTCCCGACCTGACCGAAGAGATAATCGATGTCGCAGTCGGGACGCGTCGGCTTGCCCATGACCGCGACCTTGCTGGTGAGCTTATCCGCCCCGCCGAGCCCGTCGATTTGGCGCACATCGGGACTGCCGAACAGATCGAGAATCTGGCGGTCGCGAAGCTCGCCCGGCGGAGGAAGGGCATCGCGCTCGATGTAGATTCCTTTGCTGCTCCCCCCACGCAGGATGGTGCATTCGATGCCACGCATGGTTGATTTCCTTGCCCCGATTTCCAGGTGCTTAAAATGACGCTATTCGGGAATTTAGTTGATTTGTTGCAGTGCCGCCACTGATGGCCCAAGCGCGATAAATTGGGATAATGTTTTTTGGGACCATGCGGGGGCTATTTGGTGGCCGGTTCATCGCAACTAGATGCAGTCGCTTCGGCTCACCAGCGCCTCCTGGCGGAGCCCGGCTTGCAGTTCGATTTTCCGGCTGCCCCGCCACCACAGCAGCCGCCGGAATGGTGGCTTGCCTTCCTGAAATTTCTCGCGCGCTTGCAGCCCTTCTTCGAAATCCTGTTCTGGGGCGGGCTCGGCGTTCTTGCGCTCATCGTTCTCTTCTTCATCGCCCGCGAGATCATTCGGCTGCGCAATAAGGAACGAGACACTGGCGATGGGCAGAAGAACATTCTCCCGGATTGGCGGCCGCCAATCGCACGCGCCCAGGCGCTCCTTGCCGACGCGGACCGGCTGGCAGCACAGGGACGGTTCGCCGAGGCGGTACATCTCATTCTTTTCCGCAGCATCGACGATATCGACGAGCGCCGGCCGCGCTCCATCAAACCGGCGCTCACCAGCCGCAACATTGCCGAGCTCGAGGCGCTCCCCAAATCCGCGCGGCCCGCCTTCGCGCAAATCGCCACAAGCGTGGAGCGCAGCTTTTTCGGCGGGCGCGAGATCGACGAAAAGGATTTCGCCGAATGCCGGCGGGCCTATGAAGCCTTCGCGCTTCCCCATGCCTGGAGCGCGTGATGGAAGCCGCCGCCAAACCGCAGGTCTTCTCCCCGCGGGTCGCGCTCGCGCTGGTCGCGATCGGCGCGCTTTCACTCCTCGCCTTCGTCGTGTTCTCAGCCTATGCACCGGAAACCGATGCGGAATTCGACGGCCGCCCCAACGCGCTGTCGCGCTCGGCGATCGGCTTTGCCGGGCTCGTGACGTTTCTGCGCGCGGAAAATATTTCGGTTGCGATCAGCAGGGGATCGAGCGCGAGGGCGTACGCGGCCGCGAGCCTGATTGTCCTCACTCCGAGTCTTGCCAACAATACCGCCGAGGTGAACGGCGTCACCTCGGCCGGGCCGCGGCTGATCATTCTTCCGAAATGGAGCGCCATGCCCGACTTTCTGCATCCAGGCTGGGTGCAGAAAGTCGGAACGCTGTCCACCGAACGCCTAGTCACGCGACTGCTCGACCCGCTCGCCAAGGGATCGGCCCTCAATCGCGCGACCGGCAGTGCATCGCCGAGCCTTCGCAGGAGCGCCGACAACAGAGTACTGAAGGCCGGGCCCGTCGATTCTCTGCAGACGATCTCAGGACCTCAATGGACGGTTTCCATTGCCGATGATCAGGGGCGGATCATTCTCGGACGCTTGAACGGAACCCAGGTTTACGTTCTCTCCGATCCCGATCTCATGAACACGCTCGGACTGCACGATCTATCCACCGCACGCGTATCCGACGATATCATTCGCGGGCTGCGCCGAGGGAATGGCCCGGTGATCTTCGACGTGACGCTCGCAGGCTATCGCAGCGCACCCAATCTCCTGCGCCTACCCTTCGAGCCGCCGCTCTTGGGCGCGACCCTGTGTGCGCTCCTCGCGGCTCTCCTTATGGGAGCGCATGCCGCAACGCGGTTCGGAAAGCCGTCAGAGAGTGGACGCGTGTTCGCGTTCGGCAAGCAGGCGCTCGCGGATAATTCGGCGTCGCTCATCGCGATGGCAAAGCGCGAAGCGAGCATCACGCCGCGTTATGCTGCCGCGATCCGGGCGCGCGTGGCACGGGCCATCGGCGCATCCGCGGTGGGCGCCTCTGCAATTGGCGACGCGTCGGCGAAGGATGCGGCGTTGAACGAGCTCTTGGATCGGCAGCGGCCACGGGATGCACAAGCCGACCCGCTGTCCCAAATCTTCGCGCAAGCCAAGCGCGCCGAAGATGCCTCCGACGCGCTTCGCGTCGCGCGCAAGCTTTATCGCTGGAGACGGGAGATGTTGCATGGACGCTGAAGGCGTAAAGACGATCGCCGACCGCATCCGTTCCGAGGTGAGGAAAGCGATCATCGGCCAGACGGACACGCTTGATCTGATGCTGATCGCGCTTTTCGCGGGCGGCCACGTCCTTCTCGAAGGCCCGCCCGGCACGGCGAAAACGCTGCTGGCGCAGGCCTTCGCGCGGTCCTTAAGCCTGCGCTTCGGCCGCATTCAATTCACGCCCGACTTAATGCCCGGCGACATCGTGGGGACCAATCTGTTCAATTTCCAGACCAGCGCCTTCACGCTGACCAAGGGACCGATCTTCTGCGACGTTCTCTTGGCGGATGAGATCAATCGCACGCCGCCGAAAACCCAAGCCGCGCTTTTGGAGGCGATGCAGGAGCGCAAGGTGACGCTCGACGGCGCGAGCTATCCTCTTGGCGATCGCTTCATGGTGGTCGCAACCGAGAATCCGATCGAGCAGCAGGGCACCTATCCCCTGCCCGAGGCGCAGCTCGACCGTTTCCTATTCAAGCAAAAGCTCGACTACCCGTCCGCGACGGAAGAGCGCGCCATCGTGCAAGCGCATGGCTCTCGGATCGGCATGCCGGACCCGGTCGCTTTGGGCGTGGAGGCCGCCGGGAGTGCCGGCGATATTGCCGGCGTGATCGACACCGTCGCGCAGGTGCGCGTCACCGAGGCCGTCGTCGATTATATCGTCGCGATCGTGCGTGCGAGCCGCGCCAACGCGGACATTGCCTATGGTGCTTCGCCCAGAAGCGCCGCGATGATCGCGACCGCCGCGCGGACGCGAGCCGCACTCGAGGGACGCGACTACGTGATCCCCGACGACGTCAAGGCGCTCGCGCTGCCTGCGCTTCGCCATCGGGTCGTGCTTTCGCCCGCGGCCGAAATCGATGGCCGCAGGGTCGATGACGTGATCACCGCGATGATCGAGCGCGTGGAAGCACCGAGGTGATCTACCCCACCGGCCGCGCCATCATCATCGCCGCGCTCGGCATGCCGCTGACGCTCTTGGCCGCGCTCGGCAATCAGAGATTGTGGCTCTTGGGCGTTGCGTGGCTCGTGCTCGTGCTGGGCCTCGTAGTCGCTGACGCGCTTTTGGGCGCGTGGCGATCGGAGTTGAAGCTCGAGCCGCTCGTCCCGATCACGCTTCCCATGGGGGCGGGAGGCCAGGCGCTGGTGACAGCGACGTTCGGCGGTCAGTCGGCGCCGAATGAAGTCGAACTCGTGCTCGACGCGAACAGTTTCATCGACGTCATCCCTCGCAAACGTACCTTAGCGCTGGTCGAAAACGGCGGACGGACGAGCTTCAAGCTCACACCGTTACGGCGTGGAGCGGGCGCGCTCGAGAATCTTTGGGTCCGCTGGCGCGGGCCGCTCGGCCTCGTGTGGAAGCAATCCGTCGAGGCCCTCGACTGTTCCGTTCCCATCGTCCCCAACATCGAAGCGGTCAAGGAAGAAGCGTTGCGGCTTTTCCAGCGCAACGCGCTGTTCGGCTTGAACGTCCAGCGCGATATCGGGGACGGCGCCGAGTTCCATGCGTTGACTGAATTCCGCACCGGCATGGATAGGCGCACCATCGACTGGAAGCAGACCGCCAAGCACGCAAAGCTGCTCGCGAAGGAATTCCGCACCGAGAAGAACCAGCAGATCGTGATCGCGCTCGACACCGGGCGGCTGATGTGCGAGCCGCTGGCCGGCCAGCCGCGGCTCGATCGCGCGCTGCACGCGGGATTGTTGCTGGGCTACGCCGCGCTGAAGCTCGGAGATCGCGTCGGATTGTTCGCATTCGATGCCAAAAAACGGCTGTCGAGCGGCACGATTTCGGGCTCGAGATCCTTCCCCGTGCTTCAGCGCCTGGCGGCGCGCATCGACTATTCGAACGAAGAAACCAATTTCACGCTCGGGCTCACGCAATTGTCGGGCGAGCTGGAGCGGCGGTCCTTGATCGTCATCTTCACGGACTTCGCCGATGCGACGAGTGCCGAGCTGATGATTGAAAACACGGCGCGTCTCCTGCGCACCCATCTCGTTCTTTTTGTCGTCTTCCGCGATGAGGAGCTCGAAGCGATGGTGGACAGGGAGCCGGTCGAGGCGAAGGATATCTCGCGCGCGGTGATCGCGGATGCGCTCTTGCGCGAGCGCGAAGTGGTGACGACGAGGCTCAAGCGCCTAGGTGCCGAGATCGTCGACGCGCCGGCCGAGCGCGCCGGGATCAATCTGCTGAACGCCTATCTCGATCTGAAGCGGCGGAACGTGCTGTAGGATCGGACCATGGCCGAACTCACCCTCAAAAGCCGGAGGTTCCGCGAAGAGCGCGAAGGGGAGTGGCGCAAGCTCGAGGAGCTGCTCGCGCGCGCCGAGAAGACTTCGTCTGCCCTCTCCGACGACGACATCATCGCGCTGCCCGTGCTCTACCGCGAAGCGCTATCTTCTCTTTCCGTCGCGCGCGCTATTTCGCTCGATCAATCGCTGATCGCATATCTGGAGAGCCTCTGCACCCGCGGCTATTTCTTCGTCTACGGCACCCGAGCAACGC
Organism: Micropepsaceae bacterium; assembly: GCA_035632215.1. Classification (GTDB taxonomy): domain Bacteria; phylum Pseudomonadota; class Alphaproteobacteria; order Micropepsales; family Micropepsaceae; genus CAIYRG01. The sequence goes on from DASQHF010000013.1 coordinate 5,461, forward strand.
TTCTCGAGCGCATCCAGGCTTTCTTCCGGAAGGACTGGCCGCAAGCCGCGCGCGACTTGTGGCGCGAGACGTTGATCTCGGTCGCTTTGACCGCACTCGGAATCGCCATCGCCTTCGCGCTCACCTCCTCCGACACGAGCTGGTTCTACTCCTTTGTCGGCCAGGGCATGGCGCAAGGTCGCGAGCCCACCGCCACGACGGCGGATTTGCGCGCAACCCTCTTCGGCGGCCCGGAACAGGGATTCCTGGCTGTCTTCGCCACTTTCCTCTTCACCCATAACGCGCAGATCGCGATCCTTGCCTTTGCACTCGGGTTTGCGTTTTGCGTGCCGGCGGCCTTCCTCGTTTTCTACAACGGACTCACCCTTGGCGCCTTCATTTCACTCTTCGTGTCGCATGGGTTGGGGATCGAGTTCGGCGGCTGGATATCGATCCACGGAACGACCGAGCTTTTTGCCGTTGCCCTTGCCGGCGCCGCCGGTTTCCGGCTCGGCTGGACGCTTGCTTTTCCCGGAGCGCAATCGCGTGTCGAAGCGATGAGCGAAGCGGGCAAAAAAGCGGCGATCATCATGACGGGCGTCGTCTGCATGCTCGGCGTCGCCGGAATGCTCGAGGGCATAGGCCGCCAGCTCGTGACGGACACGCTGACGCGCTACGCGATCGGGATCGCGGCGATCGTCCTCTGGTGCGTATATCTCTACTTGCCAAGGGAGCACGAGCCATGAGCACGGCCGAAGCCCCTGTTGGCCGCCCGCCTCCGCCCGGAACTCCGCCCGAGCGCGTGCGCGAGCTGATCACGCCGGAAGGCATCGATCTTAAATTGCGCTTGGCCGATATGAGCGAGCGCGCCACCGCGTTCTTCATCGATATCGCCATCATGGTCGGCATCCTCGTGGGCGGCACGCTGATCGTGTTTCTGTTTGCGCTTGGCTTAGGCAGGCGCTCGGTCGAGGTCATCGCGATCATCTGGCTGTTGGGCTCGTTCTTCCTGCGCAACTTCTATTTCATGGCGTTCGAGCTCACTCCACGCGCCGCGACGCCGGGAAAACGCGCGCTCGGCCTGCGCGTCACCACGCGCAACGGCGGGCCATTGGGCTTCGATGCGATCTTCGCCCGCAATGCGATGCGCGAGCTCGAGCTGTTTCTGCCTTTGAGCTTTCTTTCCGTCTACGGGCGAGAGGCCGGCGGCTGGGGATGGTTCGCGGGTCTCATCTGGTGCGCGGTCTTCGTGTTCTTCCCCTTGTTCAATCGCGATCGCTTGCGGGTCGGCGATTTCATCGCCGGCACCTGGGTGATCCGCGCGCCCAAGCGCTCGCTCGAGCTCGATCTCGCTTCCCCTGAACAAAAGGACAATTTCCTGTTCACACGAGACGAAGTCGACGCCTACGGCATCAAGGAATTGAGCGTGCTGGAAGAGGTCTTGCGGCGGAAGGATCCGCCGACCATGGAAGCGGTCGCGTCCCGCATCCGCAACAAGCTCAAGCGCGGTCGCGCCTTCGGCGAATCCGACCAACAGTTCCTGGAAGCCTATTATCGAGCTTTAAGAGCCCGACTCGAAACGCGGATGCTGTTCGGCCACCGCCGCCGTGACAAATTCGACAAGACGTAACGGACTAATCGAACACTGCCGCCAATGCCTCCGGGCCGATGCCTTCCTTGACGACGCGCAGCTCGTAATAGACCGATGCGGTTCCCGCGGCCACGATCACGAGATTGATGATTGCGGCAAACGTTGACGCGAGAATGTGAGACGGACTGGTGGTCCATGCCCGCATCGCCGCGGCGGGATCCCCCGAAGCGCTTAACATGAACTGAGCCGCCGACAAGCCGCCGAAGACGGCACCGACGATCACCTCGAAAATGACGAAGGCAACCGCAAGGCCGAAGATTGCCCAACGGTGACCGCGCGTGAGCTCGCTACTACGCCCAAGTGCGGCCGTGATCCCCGAGTGTTCGACAACTCGGACCGGCACCGCGACCGACCACATCAGCGCCAGGATGATTCCGGGCACCAGAAGCAGGATCATCCCTCCGAGAACACCGAGCCCGACAAGAATACTGAGAACGAAGAGCGGAAAAAAATTCGCCAAGCCCGTCGACAGAGCATCGGCGAACGAGGCGCGTTTCCCGTTCAAATACGCGACAGTCGAGTGCACGACCGCAGCCTGAAACACGAAGTAGGCGACGAAATAGATAAGGCCCGCTACGCCGGCCGTGCTGAAAGCGCCCAGATCGAAATGGCGCTCGAGCGGATTGAGCCCCGCCGCGAAACGATACCAGCCCCAATACATGAAGGCGGCGGGCACGCCCGGGAGCAGCGCCAACAATGTGAACGGCACGATATTGTTGCCGATAACTCCAAACGTCCGTGATGCAACGCGGCCTATTTGGAAGCGAGAAACTGCAGCGTCGGCGACCGCCATCATGTCCTCCTCGAGGCGAACCACTATTCAACATCAAATTGGAGAAACGAGCCAGTGCATGCGTCCGCGATATTTGTCGCGGACGCGGTGAGCGCTGGGCGAGATCTGTCCCTAATCGAACACCGAAGCGAGCGCTTCGGGGCCGATGCCTTCCTTCATCACCCGCAACTCGTAATAGATCGACGCGATCAGCGAAGCGCTGATGACGGCGTTGATCATGGAAGCGATGGTGGAGGCAACCGCACGCGCGACACTGGCGCCTGCGGCAGCAGCTTGCGGCGTAAGCATCAAGGGACCAGTGGGAAGGATGGCAACAACCGAGATCAACCCGCTCAACGCACCGACCAGGGCGAGTGTCCACAAAATCGCCCATTTGTGGCCGCTGGTGAGCTGTCGGCTGCGTCTGAGCGCGTCGAACACGCCCGTGCGCTCGGTGACGTAAACGGGCACAGCCACCGACCACATCAGAACGGCGATAATGCCCGGAATGATCAAAAGCACGAAGCCGACCATCATGCCGAGGACCATGACCAGCGTGAGGCCGAGGAGGGCGAGGAAGGATTCAAGCCCCGTGCTCAAGCAGTCGAAGAACGAGGCGCGCTTGCCATTGAGCGTCACCACCGCGCCGTGAACGACGGAGGCCTGGAGGATGAAGTGGCTGAAGATATAGGCGAGCCAGATAACGCCCGCGTAGCCCAGCATGTTCCAGTCGACCCTGCCGTCGTGGACGAATGCATTCTTGCCCATGCGGGCAAGCAACACCAATGGGACGCCCGGAATCACGGACAGCATCGCGAAGCTGAGAAGGTTATTTCCGATGATCTGGAGCGTGCGCGAGACGACGCGACCAATCTCGAAGCGAGGCATGACGTCTTCGGTAATGACAGCCATGAGCGTGTGCTCCTCGAAGCTCTCCCCGCCATTGAACGCTTTCACCAGTTGACCAAGCGCTAAGGAATTCGTTCGTGTTCGATTCACGGCAGCTCGAAGAAGACGCTGCGAACTTGGCTAAAAGCGATTAAGCGAAAGGACGTCGCGGATCGTTCACAGCCGCTTCTCTCCGCATGCGGAGGGAACTTTCGCCGCGCTCGTTCGTTTTTGTGCGCGAATTTTTCTCAACTTCACGCAATCGGAGAAACGAGTCCGCCAAATTCGCGTCTTAGTCTTGCCTTGTTTGCGGGCTCCAATTCTTCCGATTCCTTTAAGGGGATGAACGTCATGAAACGCTTAGCGGTTGCTTTTGCAGCGTTATTTGTCCTCGCGGGACCGGCGGCGCTAGCCGCGGGCCGAGGCCATGATAGGGACGATGGGCCGCCCGGATTGGCGGACAAGCCCTACGGGTTGCCCCCCGGCCAGGCGAAAAAGCTGTGGCGCAGAGGAGAACATATCCCCGCCGCTTATATCGGCCCGAGATATTACGTCGCGGAACCGCGCGTCTATCATCTGGCGCCTCCGCCCCGCGGTCATCGCTGGGTCCTTGTCGAGGGCGACGCGTATCTCGTCGAGATCTCAACGGGCTTGATCGCCGACAGCGTCTTCGGCGTTGTCGCCGTCAATTACGGCCCGCCGCCTCCGCCGCCGGTTGTCGTCGTTTCGCCGGAGGAACGCTGGCACCGACGCTACGCGCAAGCCTACAGGTTCGAAGATGATCGCGACTGCCATCAGACCGTGAACCCCGCCGGCGTCATCGGCGGCGCGGTGATCGGCGGGATCTTGGGCAACGCCGTCGGCCATGGTGGCTCGCGCGCAGGAACCACGATCGCCGGTGCGGTCGTCGGCGGCGCGGTCGGCGCGGCGCTGACGAGCCACTTGAGCTGCGAGGATCGCGGCTATGCCTACAGGACCTATCGCCAGGGCTTCGATGCCGGACGCGCGAATGCGAGCTACGAATGGCGTAATCCGAACGATGGCACGCGTGGCGAGCTCCAGGTCCGCGACTACTACAACGACCCGGATGGGTTCCGCTGCGCCAACTACACGCAGACGATCTACGTCAATGGGCGCCCCGAAGCCGCAACCGGCCGCGCCTGTAAGCGGCCCGACGGCACCTGGGCCATCGTGAGCTGATCCTTATAAGCGGAGTGCGGTGTACCGAACCGCCCGTGTCGCTACGCGATGCGGGCGGTTCATTTTTATCCGACCGGCACGAGAGACGCAGCATCATCCAGCGCGACCTTACTTTTCGCGGTGAAGAGGCCGTAATAGCCGATCCAGATATAACAGAGTGCCGGAACGAAGAGCGCCAGCTTTAGTCCGACATGATCGGCGACCGCGCCGGTGATGAGCGGCACGATGGCGCCGCCGACGATCGCGAGACAAATGATGCCCGACGCCTGTGGCGTCCGATCGCCCATGCCCGCGACCGCGAGCGCGAAGGTCGTGGGGAACATGATCGAATTGAAGAACCCGACCGCCAAAAGCGTCACGCCCGCCATCATGCCGACAGAGAGGCTCGATGTCGTCGTCATGGCGAAAGCACCGCAAGCGCAGAGCGCGAGAACGAGCGACGGATTGGCTTTGCGCATCAGCCCGGCGCCGATGAAGCGGCCGACCATGGCGAGGCCCCAATAGACCGAGACCAGCGTCCCCGCCGTTTGCGGGGCGGCGGAGAGCGTGCTGCCCAACATGAGGTAGTTCGCCATGCTCGAGCCGATCGTGACCTCAGCGCCGACATAGAGGAAGATCGACACGACGCCGAACATGAGACGGCGATTGCTCAAGAGCGTCGCGTCGCCTTTCGTTGTTACCGCGGGCGCGACGTCTTTGACCCAACGCCGTGCGCTCCAGCAGACGACGGCCATGACGATGAGCGCGCCGGCGATGATTAGGAACGGCAGCTGGAAGACCTGCGCCTGCTCGCGTCGTGCGATGGCGAGGGCTTCCGCTGATAGCGTGCTCGCGTCGGGAACGGCCAAACCGTTGGCGAGGATGAACGACGCGCCAAAGATCGGCCCAACGGTGGTGGCGAGCGAATTGAACGCCTGGGCGAGCGTCAAGCGGCTCGGCGCGCGCTTGGGATCGCCCGCGCCTGTCGCGAGAGGATTGGCGGCGACCTGCACGATGGTGACGCCCGAGGCGAGTATGAAGAGCGCGCCCAGGAACCCCGGATAGACGCCGGCATCCGCTGCGGGCGTGAACAGCAAGCAGCCGAGGGCCATCAAGAGCAGACCTACCGCGACGCCTTTCAAGTATCCGATGCGGCCATGCAACCAGGCGGCAGGAAGCGAAATCAGGAAATAGGCGCCAAAGAAACAGAACTGGGTGAGCATCACCTCGGCATAGGAGAGCGCGAAGGTGGCTTTGAGCTTCGGGATGATCGTGTCGACCAGGACTGTGCAGAACCCGAAGGCGAAGAACAGCGCCATGACCAGCCCGATGACGCGGGCGGAGCCGCCTTTGGCGCGAGCGTTTCCTTGGGACGTGTCGTTCATTGGGCCACCGAGCTTGCATGCACTCCTACGCGGCGGCGCCCCAACATGGCAACGCCAAAGCACGGCGCACTCCCCTCTCCCCGTCGAACGGCGGCAGATGTAAGCTCCGTGCCCCGGGGCCCGGGCGAGAACAGGGCCTAAAATTCCTAGGGAGGAGCGCTGCGATGACCTCGACTCTTAAATGCTCAGTGGCTGTGATGGCGATGTGGATGGTGGCGCTTGCAGCGCAAGCGGCCGAGCCGCCGGGCACGCCGCAGAACCGAAGCACCCCGCCCGTCAATTCCGGCGCCAATCCCTATCACGTGATCAAAGATTGGGCGCAGCTCACCATCGAGAAGCGGGCCTGGGGCGGATCGAACGGCGTCGCCATCGACAAGGACGGCAAGACCGTGTGGGCGACCGACCGCTGCTCGCCCGGCACCGCGCCCGGCTGTCTCGGGACGAACGCGAACCCGGTCCATCATTTCGACGAGACGGGCAAGGAGATCAAAGCGTTCGGCGGCGGCATGTTCGTCTGGCCACACGGCATCCATGTGGACAAGGACGGCAACATCTGGGTGACGGACGCGCGCATGCCAACGCCCGACGAAATCAAGAAATATCCCGACGCCGCGAAGAAGGGCGGCACGGTGGTGAAGTTCAGCCCGGATGGGAAAGTGCTGCTGACGCTCGGCACGCCCGGCCTCAAGGGCAATCCGCCCAACGGCCTCACCGAGCCGACGGTCATCCTCACCGATCCCGCGAACGGCGATGTCTATGTCGCCGAGAGCCACACCAATGTCGAAGATCCCAATCTCGTCGGCCGCATCTCGGTGTTCGACAAGAACGGGAAATTCCTGCGCGTCATCGGCAAGACCGGAATGGGTCCAGGCGAGTTCCGCACGCCGCATGGGCTTGGCTGGGATTCGCAGAACCGGCTCGTCGTCGCCGACCGCCACAACCATCGCGTCCAGGTGCTCACCAAGGACGGCAAATTCGTCACGGAATTCCCAGAATTCGGCCGCGGCAGCGGGCTCGCGATCGACAAGAACGACATGATCTATGTCACCGACTCTGAATCCACGGCGCGCGTGCATCCGGGCTGGATGCGGGGCATCCGCATCGCGAGCGCGAAGGACGGCCATGTGATCGGATTCATCCCGCCGCATGCGGAGGGGGCCGACGGCGCGATGGGCGAAGGCATCGCGGTCGACGCGGCAGGCAACATCTACACCGCAGAAGCGAATTTGCGGGGCGTGGCGAGATACTCGAAGAACTGAATGGAGGCGCACATGGAAACGATCATCTCGAATCTCGTCACGCGCTTCGAGAAGGGGAATTTGAGCCGCCGGGAGCTCGTGCAAGGTCTCGCGCTCCTGGCCGCAAGCGGATCGGCTGCGCCGGCAGCGGCAGCGGCGGCTCAGCCCGAGTTCGACTTCAAAGCCGCGACCATCGATCATATCAGCATCCACGTTGCCGACCTTCAGCGCTCGATCGCCTTCTATCAGAAGATGTTCGGCTTCACCGTGGTGAGCCGCGACGATCCGGGCGGCATCGTTCGGTTGGGCAACAACAAGGTGCTGGTCTCGATCAACACCGGAAAGCCCACGGGCGTCTTGGATCACTTCTCGCTCGGCATCCCGCGCATGAACGCCGATACGATGAGGCGCTATTTGATGGATCGGGGCGCGACGCCCTTACAAGGCGATTATGCCGGGCTCCACATCAAGGACCCCGACGGAGTCAACGTCCAGATTTCGCAGAGCTGAGGGGGCAATCCCAGCCCTCTCTCCCTAGCCCTCTCCCCCTACGGGGGCGAGGGGATTCTGGTTTTGATTTCCCCTCGCCCCCGTAAGGGGGAGAGGTCGCGAGGGATGGAGCAGAGCGACATCCCGAGCGGGAGAGGGGGAGCGGTGAACCAGCGCATTCAGCGGTTGCCGAGAATTTTCCCACTCATCGCGCGCGGATCGCGCGTGGGCCATGCGCCCATATCGACGCTCTGGATGAAGTCCACGACGAGCGAATTGAACTCGTCCGGCTCCTCGAGGTTGATTGTGTGGCCCGTATTCGGAATGACGGCAAGACCGGCCGCCGGAATGTTGCGCTTCATAAGAAGCGCGGGTTCCAAACACGGCCAATCCTCGTCGCCGACGAGAATCAAGGTCGGCACTTTCAAGGCTTTCATCTTGTCGACAAGCTCGTAAAGCGAGGGCCGGCGCTTCTGCACGCCACGCATGGTCAAGGCCGAACCTTCGCTCGAATGCTCGGCCAGTTGTTTCGCGAATTCCTTCCAGGCGTCCCGGTTCTTGTTCTGGAATTGCACCCGCGTGGGCCCGAGCGCGTAAGCTTCGGCCGCCTTCGCCATGCCATCCTTTTCGAAGGTCTTCGCCGCAGCTTCGGTTTCGGCCGCGAATTGCGTGCGCGCGTCGGGCGCAGCACCATAACCGCAGCCCGCGACGACGAGCGATCGGGCTCTCTTTGGATAAGCGAAGCCGAAATGCAGCGTCGCGAACCCGCCCATGGAAAGCCCGACGATGTGAGCTTTATCGACTTTCAGCGCATCGAGCATCGCGAGGATATCGTCGCACGCGCGCTCCTGGCTGTAGCGCCCCAAGTCCTTGGGTACGTCGGATGGCGGGTATCCCCGCGCATTGAAGACAATGCAGCGATAGCGCTTGCTGAAGGCGCGGACCTGCGCCGCATAGGAGCGGCAATCGCCGGCGAATTCGTGGACGAAAACGACAGGCGTGCCGGTGCCCGTGTCCTCGTAATAGAGCCTGATCCCGTCGTCTGTGGTCGTATACGGCATGATGGGACCCGCGGCTCAGAAATCCGGCTTGTCGGCGTGCGGGACCGGAAAGAGGTTCTCGCCGAAATGATCGTCGCTGTTTTCGGCACAGACCATCTCCAGGAGCTGGTTCGCCACCTTGTTCCAGCGGCGCGTCAGATAAAGCGGTTCGTTGAACGTGTCGGGATCTTCGACCTTCACGAGCACATTCAGCGCTTTGCCGTCGGGTGAGAGCTTGAAGCGCTCCACAACGTGGAGCTTCTCGCTATGCGGCGTGCGGAACCAGTCGAGATAGCTCATCTTCGCCTGCAAGCCGACCGTATCGATGACGAGCGTATCACCGTCTTCATAGTGGCCGATCGACTCGCCGAACCAGGAGGGCGTCACCTTCTTGGAGTGCTTGTCGGTGAGATAAATGCGGCGAACCTGGTGATCCGTTTCCCAGATCATCCAGACTTCCTTCGGCATCTGAATGAAATAAAAGGGCTCGGCGGGCGTCAACAATTGCTCCGGCACGCCGCCCGGATAGCAGGCGGACTGCGCGGAGAACGGAAGCCCGCGCTTTCCGCTCAACACCTCCTCGTTCGATTCCTCCATCTGCTTCGCTGCCCAGGGTTTCAACACCGGGTCCTTGGTGTTGCCGATATGAGGCGTCACTTGTCCGGGCCCGTCGCGATTGCCGTGAAGAGGATGGGCGGGATCGGAGCGGATCGGGCCATGGCCCAGTCCCGGCGGCGGATCGAGCCAATCGACGCCCAAGACGAGCCAGGCAAATTCGCGCGAGGCGAGCGCGGGGATCTTTTCCTTCGGCGAACGCTCATCTTGCGCGAGCGTCGATCCGGCAAGCGTGAGCATGCTTGCGCCGGCGGCAATGAGCAAGGCACAGTTTGGAAGTTTCAACATCGCTTTCGCACGGTTTTGGCGTCGAGATTATGCCGCCGATTTGATTCCGTCACGGGCAATTCGCGGTTACAAAATCGCCTTGTGTCGATGCCGGATATCGCGTAGCTGCAATCGATCCGAGGGAGGACTTGTATGAAACTCTACACCTTTGCCGGTTCGCCGGTCTGCCGTCCGGTCGCGATGTTCATCGCCGATCATGGGATCAACGTCGAGTATCAGACCGTCGATCTGATGAAAGGCGAGCAGTACCAGCCCTGGTTTGTCGCCATCAATCCGAGCCATGCGGTGCCCATGCTCGAAGACGGCGATTTCCGCTTACCCGAAAGCTCGGCGATCCTGAAATATCTCGCCGACCTCGTGGATTCGCCCACCTATCCAAAGCCCTTGAAGGAACGCGCGCTGGTGAACGCCGCGATGGACTGGGTGAACACAGGCTTCTATCGCTCCTTCGGTTACAGCCTCTGCTATCCGCAAGTCCTCGACCACATGAAGATGAAGGATCCGACCGCCCAAGCGCTCGTCCTGTCGTCGGGCCAAGCGAACTCGCGGGCGCTGCTCTCCATCATGAACGACCACATGCTGGGTACCAAGAATGCCTGGCTGTGCGGAAAAGAGCTGACCATCGCCGATTATTTCGCGTCGGGCATTCTCTCGCTCGGTGAGCTGATGGGCTGCGATTTCGCCGAATGGCCGAATGTCCGGCGCTGGTACGATCGCATGCAGTCGCGGCCGAATTGGCGGAGCGCCAATGCCGCGCTCTACGCCTGGGCCGAGTATACCAAGGGCCGTGATTACGTGAGGGTGTAAGACGGGGGCAGACACCCATCTTCCGCACGGGTCCTTCCCTCGCGCGAGCGAATAGCTCGCGCTCGCCGGGAATGCTATTTCTTGAGCGTCTCACCGGAGGTCTCGCCATGATCCGTTCGCTTGCCGTCGCAGCCGCACTTCTCCTTGCATCGACAACGGCATTCGCCCAATCCTGCACGGGCAACCCGGTCGCCGTTCAGATCCTGGGTTCGGGCGCGCCCGGTTTTGTCAAAGACCGCGCGAATACGAGCTATCTCCTCTGGGTCGGCAATCAGGCCAAGGTCATGGTCGATTCGGGCGGCGGATCCTATGGCCGCTTCGCGCAATCGGGGGCGAAATTCCCCGACATCTCGATGGTGCTCGTCAGCCATCTCCATCCCGACCACATCTCGGATTTGCCCGCCGTGCTCTGGTCGGCGCGGCAGACGCGAAGCGATGTGCTCCCGATCTTCGGACCGTCGGGCGACGAAGCGGCGCCCAGCTTCGCGAATTTCGTCAACCGCCTGTTCGATCCCAAGACAGGAGCATATGAAGTACTCGGCTCGGTCATGGCGTCCGCGCCAGCCACGCCGCCCTTAATGCGGATCGAGGCGCACGAGCTCGACGTGACCAAGACCGAGCCCTCTCCCGTACGCGACCAGGGCGGCATCAAGGTCACCGCCATGGGCATCCCGCACGGCAATCTTCCGACGCTTGCTTATCGCGTCGAGACCCAAGGTAAGACGGTGGTGTTCAGCTCGGATCAGAACGGCACCAATCCGCGATTCCCCGCCTTTGCCCAAGGCGCCGATCTCCTCGTGATGCATCTTGCGATCGGCGTGGGCGCGAACAATCCCAATCAGGCGCTTCCTTCCGTCGTCGGCCAGGTCGCGCAAAAGGCAAACCCGAAGCGGCTCGTATTGAGCCACATCGCCAATTTCGATCTCGACGCGGCGGTGGCGGACGTGAAGAAGGGATATTCGGGCGCGCTCACCGTCGGCGCCGATCTCCAGTGCACGCAGGTGCCGTGAGCTGATCGCTCCGCGGATGCGCTATACTGGCCGCGCCATTCGGGAGACCGAAATGCGGAAACATCTGGTGCGCTTGAGCGTCGCATTCACGGCGACGGTTCTGTTCGTCGGCTCATCGGGTGCCGCCGATTCCGTTCCCGAGATCGCCGGGCAATGGGGACGCGACATGCTGTTCTTCGAGCCGCCGGGGTCAGGCCCCGGTCCGATCCTCAACATGATTCGTAGGCCCGACGGAACGAGAAATAAGAACGCGCCCTGCTGCGCGATTGTCGTGGAAGGTGGCTGGGTCGGCGATGACACCAACCCGATCCTCAGGCCGGAAGCGGCAAACGCGGTAAAGAAGTATCGGGAGCTCGCCGACAGCGGCACGGTGGTGTCCGATCTGCACAACACCTGCAGGCCAGAGCCACCGCCCTTCGCGATGTCGCTTCAGTTCGGCGTGAACATCGTGCAGCAGAAGAACGATGTCATGCTGTTCTACCTCCTCTACAACACGGTGCGCCATGTGCGCATGAACGCATCCCATCCCAAGAATATCGCGCCGAGCTGGCAGGGCGATTCGATAGGCCGCTACGAGGGTGACACGCTCGTCGTCGACACGGTCGGGATCAAGGAGGCGCCGTATTCGACCGTCGATGCTTTCGGCACGCCGCATACGAACGCGCTGCACGTCGTCGAGCGCTACCGGCTGATCGACGGCCAAGCCGCGGCCGACGCGCAGAAGCAGAATGGAGCGATCTTCCGGCCCAATCCGCCTTATGGGCGCGGCACCATCGATCCGGACACGGCAAAGAAAGGTCTCGAAGTCGAGTTCACGGTCGAGGACCCCGCCGTCTTCACCACGGCCTGGACGGGACGCGTCACCTATCGGCGCCTCATCGGCGACTGGCCGGAATCGGTCTGCGCCGAAAATCCACATTTCTTCGGCGCGACCGTGTCAGTCCCGACGGCAGCGAAGCCGGATTTCTAGCTTTGGTTAGCCGGGGTTAACCATCGCCATCAAGGCAAAATTGAGACCTCCGGGCCTAACAACTCGCCGGGGGGGCTGGGCCAAGTGGGCGTGCGACTGCCCCAAACAGTCCACGTTCCAGACTGATTGCGCCGGTCCAGCCTCTTCCCTTTGAGAGCACGCTCTAAGCTGACGCTTCCCGGCGCCGCGACCCGGATGCGCGCTCGGCGGCGGCGACGGTGTTCTCCAAGAGCATCGTGACGGTCATCGGACCGACGCCGCCCGGGACCGGAGTGATCCAGCCGGCCTTCTCCTTCACCCGCTCGAAATCGACGTCGCCGACAAGCTTGCCGTCGGGAAGAATGTTGATCCCGACGTCGATCACCGCCGCGCCTTCGCGGATCATGTCGGCGCGGATGAGGTTCGCCGAGCCCGCGGCAACGACGAGAATGTCGGCCAAGAGCGTGTACTCCGCCAAGTCTCGGGTCTTCGCGTGGCAGATCGCGACCGTTGCCTCGCGCTGCATGAGGATGAGCGCCATCGGCTTGCCGACGATATTGCTTGCGCCGACGACGGTGACGTTCTTGCCCTCGAGCTCGATCCCTTCATGCTCGAGGATCTTCTGCACGCCATAAGGCGTACACGGCGGAAACACCGTCTGGCCGATAACGAGCCCGCCGACATTATAGAGATGGAAGCCGTCGACGTCCTTGTCCGCCGAGATCGTCTCGAGCACGCGTCGCACCGAGATATGGGGCGGCAAGGGAAGCTGCACCAGGATCCCGTGAACGGAAGAGTCGGCGTTGAAGCCGCGGATCGCGTCCAAGAGGAGCTTCTCGCTCGTCTCGTGCGGATAGCGGATGACTTGCGAGCGGATTCCGACATCGGCGCAGGCGCGGACCTTGTTACGGACATAGACCTGGGATGCAGGGTTGTTCCCGACGACGACCATGACGAGCGAGGAATGGACGCCGCGGCGCTTCAGTGCCGCCGCACGATCCGCGATTCCGACACGAACCGCCTTCGCAATCGCTTTTCCGTCGATGATCTTTGCCGTCATCCGTGCACTCGTACGTTGCCGGTTCATCCCTGAACCACAACGAAAAGGATTTCAAGACTTCGCCAGAGCTTCCATGAAGCGGCGCTTGATCGTATGCCCGTCGCGGACGGGTAGCACACGTGGCACGTCGTCGGGCTTGACGTGGGCTTGCACGAAAACGGGACCGAGACCCGAATGCATCAGCCTTCGCACGCGCAATGCCTGCGCTTGCGCTTCGAGGTCAAGCGCGGTCGGAAAGCGGCACGCGTTCGCGACGCCCACGAGATCGACGCCCCAGTCCGTGTGACTCGCCTGCATTCCCGTTTCGCCGTAGCGGCGGTTATCGAGCACGATGATGGAGAGATTGGCGGGCTGCTTCACACCGATGGTGGCGAGGCTGCCCAATCCCATCAGCATCTCGCCATCGCCCGTGATCACGGCGACATGACGCTTGGGCTGAGCGAGCGCGAGCCCCAGTCCCATCATCGCCGCCCCGCCCATCGCGCCCCAGAGATAGAAGTTCAGGGGATGATCGCCGGCGGCGGCCACGTCATAGGTGGGCGCTCCCAGTCCGCTCACGACCAAGAGATCAGCTCGGTCGGCGAGAAGAGATTTCACCACTTCCCGGCGATCGAGCATCACTTGCTCCAATCCTTGGCGCCGATCAGGCGCTGCGACAGGATGACGGCGACGCCGCGGTCCGAGCCGAATGCCTCGTCGCACGCCTTGCCGACGACCAGAGCGACATCCTTCGGCACCTCGACGCGATAGGTCGTAATGCCGCAGAGCTTAAAGCAGCCCTCCGTGATCGATCCCATCGGGACCTGCCACGGATTGAACTCTTCATATTCGCCGCGCATGGTCACGAGCACGAGGCACGGGAAGCCGCAGTTTTTCACAAGCGAGAACATGTTGATGCAATTGCCTACTCCGCTGCTCTGCATCAGGAGCGCGGCGCGCTCACCGCCCAATGCCGCGCCGGCAGCGAGCGCCACACCTTCTTCTTCGGTGGTGAGCACGACATCCGCGATCTCGGGATCATCCTTGCAGAGCTGGATCAGGCGGCTGTGGCCTGCATCCGGCACGTAGCCAACCTGACGCACGCCTGCGCGTTTGAGCTGCGCGAAGATTGCGCCCGGCCAACGGGCATTCTCGTCGACGGTCGGGTCCATGGGCCTACCGCGTCAGCATGAAATTCGCGATGTCGATCCGCCGCGCGACCCAGACGTCATTTGCCGCGGCGGCCTCGCCAATGATCTTCTCAAGATAGTAGGCGCCGCGCGG
>DASQHF010000014.1:0-7602 GCA_035632215.1 Micropepsaceae bacterium
GTGTTGGGCAAGACTCTCTGCTTTCGGGATTACCGAGTTCACGAACTGCTTTGCCTCAGCGACCTGACTATTGCGGATCGAGAGCTGATAGAGCGGCGCAAGGTCGTAGTCGAAGGCAAGGAGCGCGCTCGCCGGCGCGAAATCGGGATCGCGCGCGACCGCCTTTTGCAACAATTCGGCGGCATCCGCGAAGGGTTTCTGGCCGCGCGCGCGGATCAAGGGCTTGGCGCGAAGGTAGGCTTCGTAGGCCTCCATGTCGGAGGTGCGGCTCTTGATCAGGGGTTCGCGGCTCTCAGCAACGTGCAAGCTCGCGGCGATCGACTTTGCCGCGTCCTCTTCCATCTCGAAGATGTTGGCGAACGCGCCGTCGTAATCTTTGGTCCACAACTGCGCGCCGTCGGTTCCGACGAGCTTCAGAGAAAGCCGAATGCGCGATCCTATTCTGACGACGGAGCCTTCGACCGCATGGCTCACCTTCAAGGCGTCGGCGACGGCGTGTACATCCTGCGGCTGGGCCTTGAAACGAAACGCGGATGCGCGTCCGCTGACATGCAGCTCGGGGATTTTGGCGAGCACGCCGCCCAGCTCATCGGAAAGACCGTCGGCAAAGGCATCGTCCGCAGCATTGCTGTTTGCGAGTGGCAACACGGTCACCGCGAGGTTGCTTGGCGGTGAAGCAGGCGCCGACTGAGCCTGAGCAAGGCCTGCAAACGCCAGCACCAGCGCGGCGAAACCGCGGCAAACGCCTTTCCCGACACTTATCGCATCAATCGCGTGCATGGGCGTGGACGATATCATCCCCCCTCCCGGCGCATAAGACCGCCGCGGTTGGAAAACCGTAAAGTGGTGAAGCAATCCGGTCTCGCTCCTCTTGTGTCATCCCCCGCGAAAGCGGGAGACCCAGGCGGGCGTAGAACGCAAGTGGCGGCACAAACTCAGCAAACAAAATTTCGGCGCGCAAACGCGCGCCTGCTGGGTCCCCCGCTTTCCGCGGGGGATGACACCGTTGGGGAGCGCACCTTTTGCTGAAGTACACATTTTGCTTCGGGCCGCGTTTTCATGCGCCGTCATTGACTGCGCCGTTTTCCGGCGGCGCGGTTTCGGTTGCTTCGGCCTCATCCGCGAGTTCCGTGATACGCGCGATCCGCACATGAAGATACGCCGCGGCGGCAAGCGCCATCGTGTCCCGGCGCGGGCCCTGCACGTTGGCATCGCGCATGACGCGCAGCAAGTATTCGATGGGCATCTCGCCGCCCGATTGATAGGCCTCGAGAATGGCGCGCGTGGATTTGCAGATCGCGCCTTTGGGCCGTCCGGCGCCCGGCCGCTTACCGCCCCAGGACATCGGCAGCTCCCTGACTTGAAAAATCGGGCAAGCTCGCGATCTTGATTTCAATCAAGCACGGGCCTTGATTCCGTCGGATTTTTCCGCTCCGGTTGATTTTTCGACATAGCCACGTTCCAGACGTTGCAAAATGCAATCTAGCAGAATATTTGCAAATGGCAATACGATCGTCGAAAAACTCTTTCGCGGCGCAGACGCGCCGCGGCTGGGTGGCCCGGTCAAGCCGGGGTCATGACACCTCTTTTCCTTTCAGGGGAAAGGAGAGTCTTTCATCAGCCCCCGCCGGGCCGACCCCCGCCTTCCGTGAAATTGATCTTCGCCAATTGCCCGCCGACTTGCGGCTTCACTGTCACCGTCGCTAACGGCGTAACGGTGCCGAGCGCATTTAGGGTGATCCTGATCTCGCCCGGTTGAGCTTGAGCGATGCCGACCGGCTGCGGCTGATTCCCGCCGCCAAAGCCTGGTCCGCGATTGGCCGTGTTCGGATTGGGCTGAATGGCCCAGACGAGGAGAAGCACCACGAGAATGGCGTTGCCGATGACAAGCGTGCGCATTCCGCCGGGAAGATGCTCGCTGCTCCAACGCTTGACCCGTTCCAATCGGCGTGGCTCAGGCGGTGGAATAGCGCCGCGATCTCTCTTGGTTGGCTTGTCCATCGACGCTCGCGACCTAAGAAGAAACCCTTGTTTTTTCAGCTCGATTCCGCAAAAACCGGCCATTAGGGCCCGTGTTCCCCCATAGGAACGTCGGATGGCTGAGGAAGGTTCGCGAGCGAGGCCTGCAATTTACCGGCTGTTTTCGTCCGCCAGATCGACGCGTCATTGCCGGGCAAGAATGCATTTGAGGAGCAGAACGCCATTGAGATTTTCCATCGACCGCGACGGCTGGCGCTTCATCGCGATCTTCGCGGCGGTGAACGCCCTCTTGTTTCTCATCTGGGTGCCGCTCGGCTGGGTGTTCCTTCCCTTGACGATTTGGTGCGCCGCGTTTTTTCGCGATCCAGCACGCGTCGCGCCTGAAGGTCCCGGACTTGTGATCAGTCCGGCCGACGGCAAGCTGCTTCCCGTCGCGCTGGCCATTCCGCCCTCAGAGCTTGAGATGGGCCCTCAACCACGCAAGCGCTTGAGCATTTTCATGGACGTCTTCAACGTGCATGTGAATCGCGCGCCCATGGAAGGTGAGGTCGTGGCACTGCATTACCGGAGCGGACGCTTTTTTAATGCTTCCTTCGATAAGGCAAGCGAGCACAATGAGCGGATGTCCATCCGTGTGCGGCGCGAAGGAAGGGGAGACGAAGGCGATATCGCCGTGGTACAAATCGCGGGGCTGATCGCGCGGCGCATCCGCTGCGATCTTGTCGAGGGCCAGAGATTGAGCCGGGGCGAGCGCTTCGGGATCATTCGCTTCGGCAGCCGGGTTGACGTGTATCTGCCTCACGAGACAATGATCGAGGCAGAGGAAGGAAAGCGCGTGAAGGCGGGCGAAACCGTGCTGGCGCGGCTTGAATGAGAGGGTGGCAAAAGCATGCGGCATGATCGTCTCACGCCAAGACAATGGGCCTCGGAGCGCTTGGAGCGCCTGGAAGATCTCTCCATCGGGAAGATCATCCCGAGCGCGCTGACGCTTTTGGGCATGTGCGCGGGCGCGACCGGAATCCGCTATGCGCTGGCCCAGGAGTGGAAGACCGCGGTGGTGGCGATCTTCATGGCCATGCTGTTCGACATGCTGGATGGCCGCGCCGCGCGCTGGTTGGGAGCAGACAGCCGCTTCGGCGCACAGCTCGATTCGCTTGCCGACCTCGTCAGCTTCGGTCTTGCGCCGGCAGTACTCGCCTACACCTGGAGCCTCGCGCAGATGGGCGATGCCGGCTGGATCGCGGCGCTCATTTTCTGCGTCTGCAGCGCGATCAGGCTCGCGCGGTTCAACATCCAGGCCGCGCGTGACGAGGGCGCGACGCAATCCCATCCCTATTTCACCGGGCTCCCGACGCCCGCCGCCGCCTGCATAATGATGCTGCCGCTCTTGTTGAACTTCGAATTCGGGAACGATGTGTTTCGTCATCCGCTGTTCGGATTGGCGTTGGTCGGCGTGACCTCGACGCTGATGGTGAGCCGCGTGCCGACACCGTCCCTGAAATTCATCCGGATGGACGATCCCCTTGGCCGCGCCGCGGTCATCGCGATGGCGATCGCGTTCGTTCCCTGCGCGATCTATGTGCCGTGGGCGACGCTGCTCACCGGGATGACACTTTATCTCGCCTCCGTCCCGTTCTTCATCGCCAAGCTGCACAGCAAGACAGTTTAGCGGCGAGCGGCTGAAAGCTGCGCTCCTAGCCGTGTCATGGCCCGGCTTGATCCTCGCTTTCGCTAGGTTCCCGATAACGGACGATCTGCGCAAAGCTCTCCGTTGCCGGAATTATGCCGAGGAGCTCAGGATCATCGCGGCCGACAAGCTCATTGCGGAGAACAGCCGCGTGCTCTTGCGACTCGCCGTGACGTACGACCAGATGGCCGGGTCACTTGAGGCCATCGAGCGCTCGAAGAACATCGTAGCGCGGCGGTGAACTTCAAGCGGAGGCTTCGCTCGGCTGTTCGCTGGGCGTTTCTTTCACCTCCATTTCCTCCTTTTTCCAGGCTTCGATCTGAGCGATCGCGTCCCGAGCGCCCTCGGCGAGCTTGTCGAACTCCTCGTCGGACATCTCGTTCGCGCTCGCATCGGCTGCCTCAAGATCAACGACCGAGAGAATGAGCTGCAGGTAATTCCACGGCTGGTTCTTACGCAGGCGCTCAATCGCGCCTGCGCCATGGGCATGGAAGTTCTTTTCGAGAGCCGAGATGAAATCGGCTGCCAAGCGGTTCGAGGCCGGAGCTTGCGAATTCCGGGGCCAGTTCATTCTCGAGCTCCTCCCGGTTCGTTCGTTGGAACGTGCACTTCCGCAGCCTCCATTTCCGACCTTGCTTCCGGGTTGTCTTCTTCGTCTGCGACTGGGAGCGCAGCAATCCGCGAGTGGAGATAGGCCCCTGCGAGCCGCGCCATCAGGTCGCGGCGCGCGTCCGGCGCATCCTCATCCCGCATCACGCGGAGCATGTATTCGATCGGCATCTCGCCGCCGGAATTCGCCGCTTCGATGATGGCGAGCGAGGAGCGGTTGACCGCGCCCTTGGGCGGCCCGGCGCCCGGCCGGCTTCCGCCTCTAGCCATGGGCACCTCCATCCGTTGCATCCTGCCAACCTGCTACGGAGGGACCGCTTTGATTTCCCCGCGCATTGATTAAATTCAAAGAACCCCCGTTTTGCTGGGATTTTTGCTGCGGGAAATCAAAGAAATCGATCAATTCAAACGTAGGACAGGACTGGGACATGACCGTGACCTCATACTATTCGTTGCAAAACGCAATATACGTCCGACTTTGCAATTTGTCAAATAGAGATCGAAAAGAATTTTGTCCGGCGCGGCTCCATCGCGAGCTGAGTCGAGCATGGACCAGCTTCTGCGGTTTCGGGCGCGGTGGTATCGTTCCTCCATAAGAACCGCGGCCGAGGCGAGCCGCAACATGGAGGGGAACAACACATGGCCGATGACGCGCAGAAGCTTGCCAATCCGGCGCCTTTGGGGCTGGTCGGATTCGGACTGACCACCGTCTTGCTCAGTCTCATCAATGCCGGCCTGCTGCCCAAGACCGGCGAGAACGTCGTCATTCCTTTGGCGATCGCCTATGGCGGCACGATCCAGATCATCGCCGGGCTCTTGGAGTTCCGTTTGGGCAACACCTTCGGCACGACGGCGTTCTTGAGCTACGGCGCGTTCTGGTGGTGGTTCGCGCTTCTGCTTCTCCTAGGCGGCAATCACGTCTTACCGCTCGAGGGCACCGGCACGACGATCGGCGCGGCGCTCATCCTCTGGGGCGTGCTGACGATGTATCTCTGGGTTTGCACCTTCAAGCTCACGCGCGCGCTGTGGTGGATCTTCTTCACGCTGTGGATCGCGTTCTACCTGCTCGGCTTCGGCGCGCTTTTGGGAGTTGGCGGGCTCTCGCTCGCGGGCGGCTGGGTCGGGCTCGTGTGCGGTGGGCTCGCGATGTATACGAGCTTCGCGATCGTCGCGAACACGACCTTCGGACGCGAGGTGCTTCCTGTCGGCGCAAAGCCGATGGCGGGGTAGGCACGAGAAGTTCTTGCTTTTTGAGCGCGCAGTTACCCCTCACCCGGCGCGCCAGTAGCGCAGACTTGCGCCTGCGCGGCGCGCCGCCCTCTCCCTCAAGGGGAGAGGGCAATGCTAGGAAGCATCCGTAAAGCTTGGAGTTTGCGCGCCGATGAGTGCGTGGGAGTTCTGGGTCGATCGCGGCGGCACTTTCACCGACATCGTCGCGCGAGCGCCCGACGGCACGATCAAGGTCAAGAAGCTCCTTTCCGAAAATCCCGAGCGTTATGACGACGCGGCTGCCGCAGGCATCGCCGAGCTGATCGCCGATCACGGCGACGAGGTCGCCGCGGTCAAGATGGGGACGACGCTCGCGACCAATGCGCTCTTGGAGCGCAAGGGCGAGCCGACCCTGCTCGCGATCACCAAGGGCCATAAGTACGCGCTGAGGATCGGATATCAGTCGCGGCCGAACCTGTTCGCCCGCCACATCGTGCTGCCCTCGGTCCTGTACGATGCCGTGATCGAGATCGACGAGCGTGTCACCGCCGAGGGCGAAATCTTGCGGCCGCTGGACGAGGCCGGCGCGCGATCGAAGCTTCAAGCGGCCTACGAAGAAGGCTATCGCGCGATTGCGATCGTGCTCTTGCATGGCTATCGCCACACCGCGCACGAAAAGCGCGTCGCGGAAATCGCGCGCGAGATCGGGTTTGACCAAATCTCGGTCAGCCACGAAGTGAGCGCACTCATCAAGCTCGTCGGGCGCGGCGATACGACGGTGGCCGACGCCTATCTCTCACCGCTGCTGCGTCGCTATGTCGAGAAGGTACGGTCGCGGATCCCGAAGGACGCGCGGCTCTACTTCATGCAGTCCTCAGGCGGCTTGGCAGAGGCCGATTCCTTTCGCGGCCGGGACGCGGTGCTCTCTGGTCCTGCCGCGGGCGTCATCGGCATGGCGAAGACGGCGGCGCAAGCGGGGTTCGATCAGGTGATCGGCTTCGACATGGGCGGCACCTCGACGGACGTTTCACATTATGCCGGCCGCTTCGAACGCGCGGGCGAGACTACAATCGCGGGCGTTCGCCTGAAGACGCCGATGCTTGCCGTGCACACGGTCGCGGCCGGCGGCGGCTCCATCTGCCGCTTCGACGGCATGCGGCTGCGCGTGGGTCCGGAGTCGGCCGGCGCGATCCCGGGACCCGCCTGTTACGGCCGCGGCGGGCCTTTGACCGTGACCGACTGCAATCTGATGCTGGGGAAACTACAGCCGGAATTCTTCCCGAAGATTTTCGGGCCGAATGGCGATCGGCCGCTCGACCGGGCGGCCGTGGACAAGAAGTTCGCAGCGCTCGCGGAAGAGATCGCGGCGGCCGGGCAAAGAATGAGCCCACGCGAGATAGCGGAGGGCTTTATCCAGGTGGCGGTCGCGAACATGGCCAAAGCCATCAAGCAGATCTCGATCGAGCGCGGCCACGACGTGACGCGCTACACGCTTGCCGCTTTCGGCGGCGCCGCGGGGCAGCATGCGTGCCTGGTCGCGGATGCGCTCGGGATCAAGCGCGTCATGATCCATCCGCTTGCGGGCGTGCTCTCTGCGTATGGCATCGGGCTGGCGGATCTGCGGGTGGTCAAGGAGAAGACGGTTGGGGTGGTGCTCGAGAATTACCCCTCACCCGGCGCGCCAGAGGCGCGGGCGAGTGCCCGCCCGGCGCGCCGCCCTCTCCCTCAAGGGGAGAAGGCAAATTTAGTAGCCGTGCTGCAGGAATTGAGCGACGAGGCTTGTGCGGCGCTGGTGGCGCAGCATGTGCCGGCGGACAGAATCGAGACTGTCGCAATGGCGGAGCTGCGTTATGCGGGTGTCGATGCGACCTTAACGGTGCCGTTCGCTTCACCCGACGAGATGCGCTCCTCCTTCGAAGCGGAGCACCGGCGGCGGTTCGGATTCGTGTCGGAGGGAAAGGCGATCGTGGTCGAGTCTCTTTCCGTCGAGGCGATCGGGATGTTGGCTGAATTACCCCCTCTCCCTAACCCTCTCCCCCTACGGGGGCGAGGGGATTTGAGCTCAATTTCCCTCTCCCGCGGAGGGAGAGAGGTCGCGAGGGATGGCGCTTCAGCGG
>DASQHF010000015.1:0-6344 GCA_035632215.1 Micropepsaceae bacterium
CAAATCGAACGGCCTCATCCGCAATGCGCTGCAGATTCTGCTGAATCTCGACCATCGGGGGGCTGTCGGCGCCGATCCGCTGGTCGGGGACGGCGCAGGCTGCCTGATCCAGACCCCCGACCTGCTGCTCCGCGACTGGGCGGATCAGAACAAAGTCGCCCTCCCGCCGCCTGGCCATTACGCCGTGGCGATGTGCTTCCTGCCCCAGGATGCCAAGGCGCGGGATTTTGCCGTCCGGCGCTTTGCCCATTTCATCAAGGTCGAGGGCCAGAACCTGCTCGGCTGGCGCGACGTCCCGACCGACATTGCGGGTCTGGGCAAGACCGTGCTGGAACAGATGCCCGTCATCAAACAGGCAATCGTCGGCCGGGGGCCCCGCGTCAAGGATCAGGATGCCTTCGAGCGCAAGCTCCTGACCATCCGCAAGCAGACCCAGAATCCCTTGGCCGAGCTTGCAAGGAAGCACCGGCTGCCCGCGCTCACCCAGTTCTACATGCCATCGTTCTCGACGCGAACCGTTGTGTACAAGGGCCTGCTCCTGGCGCCGCAGGTCGAGAGCTTCTATTGCGACCTGCGCGACCCCTTAACGGAATCAGCGCTTGCGCTCGTCCATCAGCGCTTCTCGACCAACACCTTTCCGTCCTGGAAGCTCGCGCATCCCTACCGCTTCATCGCGCACAATGGCGAGATCAATACCGTGCGGGGCAACGTCAATTGGATGAACGCGCGCCGTCGCACCATGGAGTCCGACCTCCTGGGGCCCGACCTCGACAAGATGTGGCCCTTGATCCCGCACGGGCAGTCGGACACCGCCTGCGTCGACAATGCGCTCGAGATCCTCATGGCCGGCGGCTACTCGCTCGCGCATGCGATGATGATGCTGATCCCGGAGGCTTGGTCCGGCAATCCGCTAATGGATTTGAAGCGCAAGGCTTTCTACGAGTATCACGCCGCGCTGATGGAGCCCTGGGACGGGCCGGCCGACATCGCGTTTACCGACGGGCGGCAGATCGGCGCGACGCTCGACCGCAATGGTCTTCGCCCCGCACGCTTCCTCGTCACCGATGACGATCATGTGGTGATGGCCTCCGAAGCGGGCGTGCTTCCTATTCCCGAAGAAAACATCGTCCGCAAATGGCGCCTTCAGCCCGGCAAGATGCTGCTCATCGATCTCGAGCAAGGCCGCATCATCGAGGACGAGGAGATCAAGCGCACGCTCGCCGAAGCCTGGCCCTACGAGGAGTGGCTCAAGGACACGCAGTTCAAGCTGCATGATCTGCCCGATTTGCCCGAGCCGCCGCCACTGATCGCGCCATCGAACGAGCCTTCGGCGCTTTTGGATCGCCAGCAGGCGTTTGGCTACACGCAGGAAGACATCCAGTTCTTCTTGGAGCCGATGTCGAACGAAGGCGACGATCCCGTCGGCTCGATGGGGACCGACAAACCGATCGCTGTGCTCTCCAAGCGGCCGCAGCTTCTGTATAACTATTTCCACCAGAACTTTGCGCAGGTGACGAATCCGCCTTTGGACGCCATCCGCGAGGAGCTGGTCACATCGCTCGTCTCGATCATTGGCCCGCGACCGAATCTTTTCGGGCGCGACGCAGGCACGCACAAGCGGCTCGAGGTCACGCAGCCGGTTCTCACCAACACGGACCTCGAGAAGGTCCGCGCCATCGAGGAGCTCTTGGATGGTGCGTTCCGCACCGCGACCCTTGACTGCACTTGGCCGGTTTCGGAAGGCGCGGAAGGGCTCGAGAGAGCCATCGACCGCATCTGCCGCGACGCGACCGACGCGGTCCTCGCCGACAACAACATTCTCATCCTCTCCGATCGCGCCGTCTCGTCCGAGCGCATTCCAATCCCGGCGTTGCTCTCGACCGCGGCCGTGCATCACCATCTGATCCGCCAGGGCCTGCGCATGCAGACGGGTCTCGTGGTCGAGACCGGCGAAGCGCGCGAGGTGCACCATTTCTGCGTGCTCGCGGGTTACGGCGCCGAGGCGATCAATCCCTATCTCGCCTTCGAGACACTCGAGCAGATGCGCATCCAGAACGGGATGACGCAGAAGCCTTATGAGATCCAGAAGAACTACATCAAGGCCGTCGACAAGGGGATTTTGAAGGTGATGTCCAAGATGGGCATCTCGACCTATCAATCCTATTGTGGCGCCCAGATCTTCGACGCGGTCGGTCTCTCCTCCGATTTCGTCGAGAAATACTTCACCGGCACGGCGACGACGATCGAGGGCGCGGGTTTGCGCGAGATCGCCGAAGAATGCGTGCGCCGGCACAAGAATGCCTATGGCGACAATCCGATCTACCGCAACATGCTCGATGTCGGCGGCGATTACGCCTTCCGCATTCGCGGCGAGGATCACGTCTGGACGCCGGAGTCGGTCGCGAAGCTCCAGCACGCGGTGCGCGGCAAACTGCCCGGCGAATACCGCGCCTTCGCCGATTCCATCAACCAGCAGAACGAGCGGCTCTTAACCATCCGCGGCCTAATGGATTTCAAATGGGCTGAGAAGGCGATCGCTCTCGACGAAGTCGAGCCGGCAGCCGAGATCGTCAAGCGGTTTTCCACGGGCGCGATGAGCTTCGGTTCCATCTCGCGCGAAGCGCACACGACCTTGGCCATCGCCATGAACCGCATCGGCGGGCGATCGAACACGGGCGAGGGGGGCGAGGAGAGCGATCGCTACAAGCCGCTCCCGAACGGCGATTCCATGCGCTCGAAGATCAAGCAGGTCGCGTCGGGCCGGTTCGGCGTGACGACGGAATATCTCGTCAACGCAGATGATCTTCAGATCAAGATGGCGCAAGGCGCAAAGCCCGGCGAAGGCGGTCAGCTCCCCGGGCGCAAGGTCGATAAGAACATCGCCCGTGTGCGCTACTCGACGCCCGGCGTCGGCCTGATCTCGCCGCCGCCACATCACGACATCTATTCGATCGAGGATCTGGCGCAGCTCATCCACGACTTGAAGAACGCCAATCCGCGCGCGCGCATCTCGGTCAAGCTCGTGTCCGAGGTCGGCGTCGGCACCGTCGCAGCCGGTGTGTCGAAGGCGCGCTCCGATCACGTGACGATTGCGGGCTACGAAGGCGGCACCGGCGCGTCGCCCTTGACCTCGCTTACGCACGCGGGATCGCCTTGGGAAATCGGCTTGGCCGAAACCCAGCAGACGCTGGTGCTGAACGGCTTGCGCGGCCGTATCGCGGTGCAGGTCGATGGCGGCCTACGTACGGGGCGCGACGTCGCTGTCGGCGCACTTTTAGGCGCGGACGAGTTCGGCTTTGCCACCGCGCCTCTAATCGCGCTCGGCTGCATCATGATGCGCAAATGCCACCTCAACACCTGCCCCGTCGGCGTCGCGACACAGGATCCAGTGCTGCGCAAGAAGTTCACCGGCACGCCGGAAGACGTCATCAACTATTTCTTCTTCGTCGCGGAAGAGCTGCGCGAGATCATGGCGAAGCTCGGCTTCCGCACCGTGAACGAGATGATCGGCCGCGTGGACAGGCTCGACATGCACCGCGCGCTTTCGCACTGGAAGGCGAAGGGCGTGGACCTTTCCAAGGTCCTGCACCAGATGCCGGCCAAGCAGGGCGTCGCGATCTACAATTGCGAGACGCAGAAACATGGCCTCGAGAAGGCGCTCGACAATGAGCTTATCGTGGCCGCGCAACCGGCGCTCGAAAAGGGCACTCCCGTGCGCATCGAGCGACCAATCCGCAACGTCAACCGCACCGTCGGCGCGATGCTCTCGGGTAAAGTGGCGCTCAAGTATGGCCATGCTGGCCTTCCCGAAGACACGATTCAGGTCAAATTCAAGGGCACTGCCGGGCAGAGCTTCGGCGCCTTCCTCGCCCGCGGAGTCACGCTCGACCTCGTCGGCGACGCCAACGACTATGTCGGCAAGGGTCTCTCGGGCGGACGCGTGATCGTGCGTCAGCCCAAAGAGGCTAACCGCGATCCGTTGGAAAACATCATCGTCGGCAACACGGTGCTCTATGGCGCCATTGCGGGCGAGGCCTATTTCGAAGGCGTCGCGGGCGAGCGCTTTGCGGTGCGGAATTCCGGTGCGGTCACGGTTGTGGAAGGTACTGGCGATCACGCCTGCGAATACATGACGGGCGGTGTGGTCGTGGTGCTTGGAGCCACGGGACGCAATTTCGCGGCCGGCATGTCAGGCGGCATCGCCTATGCCTACGATCCCACGGGTCGCTTCCGCGACCTTTGCAACCATTCGATGGTGAAGCTCGAAAACGTCGCGTCCGCGTCCGGCGAGCCCGACGATCCCGAACGGCCGCGCCAGCGCTCGATCTCCGCAGAAGACAGCGGCATGGGCGACATGCTGCGCTTCGACGCCGAGCGGCTGTTAATTCTCATCGAACGCCATCTTCTCTACACCGGAAGCGCCCGGGCCAAAGCGCTGCTCGAGAACTGGGACGAGGAAGTCAAGAATTTCGTCAAGGTGATGCCCATCGACTATCGTCGCGCGCTCCTGGAATTGAAGGCCGCGCGTCCGGTCGCCGCGGAATAGCCGGCGGCAAAGAGGGGCACGCACGACGATGGGTAAACCCACCGGCTTCATGGAGATCGAGCGCCACGACCGCGGCTACGATAAGCCCGACGCGCGCAAGAAGACCTGGACCGAATTTGTCAAGCCGCTTCCCTATCCGGAAGTGTCGCGCCAGGCCGCGCGTTGCATGGATTGCGGCATCCCCTTCTGCCACCAGGGCTGTCCGGTCAACAACATGATCCCGGACTGGAATAATCTGGTCTATCGCGACCAGTGGAAGCAGGCGCTGGAAACGCTGCACTCGACGAACAACTTCCCGGAGTTCACCGGCCGCATTTGCCCCGCGCCCTGCGAGGCGTCGTGCACGCTCAACATCGAAGACAATCCCGTCACCATCAAGACAATCGAGTGCGAGATCGTCGATCGCGGCTGGGAAGAGGGCTGGATCCATCCCTATCTTGCGCCGCGGAAGACGGACAAGCGCGTCGCGGTGATCGGTTCCGGTCCTGCCGGCCTTGCCTGCTCGCAGCAATTGGCGCGCGCGGGCCACGCGGTCACCTTGTTCGAGAAGAACGATCGCATCGGCGGACTGCTGCGCTACGGTATTCCCGACTTCAAGATGGAAAAGCGGCACATCGACCGCCGCATGCGCCAAATGGAAGCCGAAGGTGTCGAGTTCCGTCCCGGCGTCGAAGTCGGCGTGACGCTGTCGGTGAAGTCGCTGCTAGAGACTTATGACGCCATCGCCATGTCGTGCGGGGCGGAAGCGCCGCGCGATTTGGAAGTGCCCGGGCGCGAGCTCGCTGGCATCCATTTCGCGATGGACTATTTGATGCAGCAGAACAAGCGCGTCGCTGGCGACGATGAATCCCGCGCCGCGCCGCGCGGCACGCTCACGGCGAAAGACAAGCACGTCATCGTTATCGGCGGCGGCGACACGGGCTCGGACTGCATCGGCACCGCGAACCGTCAGGGCGCAGCCTCGATCACGCAGCTCGAAATCCTCCCCCAACCGCCGGAGCACGAGAACAAGGCCCTCACCTGGCCGGATTGGCCCTTGAAGATGCGTACCTCGTCGTCTCAGGAAGAAGGGTGCGACCGCGATTGGGCGGTGCTGACGAAGCGCGCGGTGGGCGCGCGCGGGAAAATCGAGGCGCTCGAATGCGTGCGCGTCGCCTGGGGAAAAGACGCGAACGGCCGCTTCCAGATGCAGGAGCTCGACGGCACGCGCTTCGAGCTCAAAGCCGACCTCGTGTTGCTCGCCATGGGTTTCTTGGGCGCGCGCCGTCGCGGCCTATTGGAACAAGCCCAATGCGAGATCGACGCGCGCGGCAACGTCAAGGCGAACACGCTCGACTACAAGACGACCGCTGCCAAGATCTTCTCCTGCGGCGACATGCGCCGTGGCCAGTCGCTCGTCGTTTGGGCGATCCGCGAAGGCCGTCAATGCGCCCGCGCGGTCGACGAATTCCTCATGGGCTCGTCCGAACTGCCACGCTGACCTCAACCAGCGTCACTTCTTCAATAACAGCTTCTGCACGCGCCAATTCGAGGTTTCCGCGGCGTAGATCTCGTTCTCGGACGGGCAGGCGAGCGCATGCGCGCCGGAGAACTGTTTCAAGTTCCGCCCCGACTTGCCGATCACGCCCAAGACCTTGCCGTCGAGCGTAACCTTGAAGATGCGCCCCGGATAAGTCGACTCGCCGACGAACAGCACCTGTGTTGGCCCTTGGGTTATACAAAGCGAGTTCGGCGCGCCGATGACCGCGGTGAGCCTCTCGCCCGTCGGGGTCGCGCCGTTCACCGCGCGCGTCTTCGG
>DASQHF010000016.1:0-3202 GCA_035632215.1 Micropepsaceae bacterium
TCTCTATTGCGGCACCACCGCGCCCAATCTGATGAACATCATCGACAATTACGACTTCGTGTTTAACTGCCCCTATGCCTTCACCGACCGCTTCTCGGGCGCAGACGATTACTTCAAGCCAAAGGACGATCTCGAGCCTGACCCCGTGCGAGGCTTGGCGATGCGGCGCACAAATTTGATCCCCGATATCATCAACACGCAGTTGCCTTTGGATAATCGCCGCTCGCCCGGCTATCGCCGCGTCGAGCCGTTCATGGCGGGGAACCGCTTCTATCTCTGGATCGGTCATCACGAAACGGGGCGCTATTCCAAAGCGCACAAGCACATGTCCGCAGCCGTGCTCCTCTGCGTGAAGGGCAAGGGCTACACCTACACCTGGCCCGATCATATCGGCATGACGCCGTGGAAGGATGGCCACGCCGACAAGATCCTGCGCCAGGATTACGAATATGGCGGCATCGTCTCGGCCGCGCCGATGAGCGGCGACTGGTTCCACCAGCATTTCGGGATCGGCAAGGAAGGCTTGCGCGTCTCGGCCTGGCACGGGCCGAACAATCAGCGCTCGCGCAAGGCCGGGCGCCCAGGCGAGCAGATGATCGATGCCGGCGCCATCGACATCAAGAAAGGCGGCGCGGCCATTCCCTATTCCATGGAAGACCCGAACATCCGGGTCGAGTTCGCCGAAGCGCTCGCGAAGGAAGGGCTCGCGAACCGGATGAACGCCGAATTCTACGACCCCAATTCCTCCGCCGGCGACGAACTCGGCGACGTGATGTGACATAAAAAACTCACCATGGCCGGGCTTGACCCGGCCATGGTGAGGTCAGAGCTGTGCGTTAATTGCCGCCCGCGGCGCGCTTGAGGAGCTCGACGATTTCCGGCGGCTGATTGAGCGCCATCTTCACCCGCGCCTCGACCGCATCGCCCGCAAGATAATCGATCGGCAGATTGAGCTTCTTCGCGTCCGCCAAGAACGCCGGATCCTTCATCACCGCGACAAGCGCATCGCGTTCGACTTTGAGCACGTCGGCCGGAATCCCCGGCGGACCGGCGGTCAAGCGGCCCAATTCCGAGAGCGCCTGCAACAGCCCCATCAGCTGCCGGCCGTGGTCGTCCTTCAAATATTTCTCGACTCTGGGTACGCCGGGAAGCTGTTCGGGCGTCCCGGAAAGTGCCAGCGCGAAGAACCCGTGCCCCGACTTCACGAACTCCTCGAGCGAGTCGATAGTGCCGACCTGCGCCGCGACCTCGCCTCTTAGCATGCTCATCTCGCCTTCATTCCCGGTGAAGCCGTTGATGATCTGGACGTTCATGTGCAGCGCGTCCGCGAGCATGCGCGTGTCGTTGTAAGACGCGGCCCCAATCCCTGAGGCCGCGAACTTGATCGGCCCCTTGGCTTTGAGAAGATCGTCGAAGCTCTTGTAGCCTGCGGCGTTCGATAGGAGGAGCGCACGCGTCTCATACGCCGCCTTGCCGATCCAGCTGAATTTCGTCAGGTCGAACATCACGCCCTGGCGCTTGATCAGCTGGTCGTAAATGAGCCCCGTATTGAACATCCCGATGGTGAGCCCGTCGGGCCTCGCGCTGTAGATCTCGTTCGCGCCGATGATGTTGCCAGCGCCCGGCACGTTCTTCACCAGAATCCGCGAACCCGGCAGATGCATCTGCAGATAGCGCGAGATCAGCCGGCCATAGGTGTCGTAGCCGCCGCCCGGACTCGTCGCGACGATGTAGGTGATGGTCTTGCCCTTGAAGTAATCGGCCGTCGCCGCCGCGAACGCGGTGGAAGTCGATAAGACCGCAACGGCAACCAAGCCCAAAATTTGCTTCAACATCGGTGTGCTCCGATGATTGGGGAATGAAACCCTATCGGACTCGCCCCTCCCTGTCATGGGCCGCCGCCCCCCTCTCCCGCTCGCGATGTCGCTTCGCTCATCGCTCGCGACCTCTCCCCCTACGGGGGCGAGGGGGAACTAAGCGCAATTTCCCTTGCTCCAGGGTGAGAGACGATCGGCGAGATTGAACTCGATTCCCCTCGCCCGCTTGGAGTGAGAGTGGCTGGACCAGATTGAACTCAATTCCCCTCGCCCCCGTTAGGGGGAGAGGGCTAGGGAGAGGGGGTGTCGGGCGCTCCTTGAAACACGATGGCTCCAGCCCACATTGTGGCGCTTGGCTCTTGAGGACGAAGGACGAGATGGCGCGCGGGGGCATCAGCAAGCGAACAAAGACACCGAAGCACAAGCATCATGTACCTATGACCGTAAGGCTGGGCGCCTTCGAGCTCCGCAAGTCGGGCGTTACGCGGTTCGACTTCCGCGACATCTATCATCAGGCCATCGAGACCTCGTGGTCGCGCTTCTTCCTGGCGCTGTTCACCATCGACATCGCCGTCAACGTCCTTTTCGCGCTTCTCTACCTCCTTCGTCCCGGCGCCATTCAAAATGCCCGCCCCGGATCGTTCCCGGATGCGTTTTTCTTCAGCCTCGAGACGCTCGCGACCGTGGGTTACGGCGAGATGGCGCCCGTCTCCCTCTACGGCCATATCGTTTCCCCCGCCGAGATCATGGTCGGACTGACCTTCACGGCCATCATGACGGGGCTCATCTTCGTCCGCTTCTCCAAGCCCAGAGCCAAGATCGTCTATGCGGAAAAAGTCGTCGTCGCGAAGCACAACGGCAAGCCGCATCTGATGGTGCGCATCGGGAACGCGCGGATAGGGCTCTTAACCGATGCAAGAGCGAGGCTCGGTGCTCTTCTGCTCGAGAAAACGTCCGAGGGCGAGATCTTTCGGCGCGTTCACGATCTGAAGCTGGTGCGGTCCCGGATACCGGTTTTCGCGCTCACCTGGACGCTCTTGCACCCGATCGACGAAGAAAGCCCGCTCTTTGGTTACGATGCGAAGCGCTTGGAAGAGGGCGATGTCCGGCTTTTCCTCACCATCGAGGCGCGCGACGACGCGTTAGCGGCATCCGTCTTCGACATGAAAGGCTACGCCGCGGCGGACTTCGCGTTCGGCCACCGTTATGCGGAATGCGTCTCGATCGACGAAGAGCGGCGCACGGTCGCGGACTTGAGCCGCATCAGCCTGCTCGAACCCGATCACCACGCACGGGCGTAAACTGGGCTCAAATCCCCTCGCCCCCGGAGGGGGAGAGGGCTAGGGAGAGGGGGTGTCGGGCGCTCCTTGAAACACGATGGCTCC
>DASQHF010000017.1:0-4989 GCA_035632215.1 Micropepsaceae bacterium
AATGCCGAGCGCGAGAATGAAGCGATCGAGCGAAATCTTGCGCCGCGCGTCGATGGCGCGAAACAGCTTCGCCGCCGACTGCTCGCCCCAGCCCTCTCGCTCCATGATCGCTTTCGCGCCCTTGCCGAAGCGTTCTTCGAGACGAAAAATGTCCGCGGGTTCCTTCAAGAGCCCGTCGTCGAAAAATTCTTGCACCGTTTTTTCGCCGAGCCCCTCGATGTCGAAGGCGTCCCGCGCCGCAAAATGGCGCAATCGCTCGACGGCCTGGGCCGGACAGGAAAGCGTGTTGACGCAGCGCCGTGCCGCTTCGGGCTGGCCCGTCTTGGGATTGACCTCGCGGATCGCATGACTGCCGCACACCGGGCACTTATCCGGCATCTTGTACGGCTTGGTTCCCTTCGGCCGCCGGTCCAAAACAACACGCACGAGTTGCGGAATCACGTCGCCGGCGCGCTGCACGACGACCGTGTCGCCGACGCGCACGTCTTTGCGCGCGACTTCATCCTCGTTGTGCATCGAGACGTTCTGGACCACGACCCCGCCGACGGTCACCGGCTTGACATGGGCCACGGGCGTGAGCGTTCCGGTGCGCCCGACATAGACCTCGATCCGCTCGACCACGCTCTCTGCCTGCTCGGCGGCGAATTTGTGGGCGACCGCCCATCTGGGACTGCGCGACACGAATCCGAGCCGGCTCTGGAGATCGAGCCGGTCGACCTTGTAGACGACGCCGTCGATATCGTAGCCGAGGTCGGCCCGCTTGTGGCCGATGTCCTGATAGAACACGAGCATCTCCTCGACCGAGCGGCAGTGCCGGATCAGCGGATTGACCTGAAAGCCCCAATCTTTCAGCGCATGAAGGACTTCCCAATGCGTGTCGGCGGGAAGTTCCGACGTTTCTCCCCAGTGATAGGCGAAGAAGCGCAAAGGCCGTTTCGCGGTGATCCCTGGGTCAAGCTGACGCAGAGAGCCCGCGGCGGCATTGCGCGGATTGGCAAAGATCTTGTCGCCCGCCTGCTTCTGCCTTTCGTTCATCTTCTCGAAATCGGCGTGACCCATGTAGACCTCGCCACGCACCTCGAAGACGGCCGGCGGACGGCGCGCGCGCATCTTTTTCGGGATATCCGCGATCGTGCGCACATTCGCGCTAACGTTCTCGCCTTCGGCGCCGTCGCCGCGCGTAGCACCTAAGACGAGCTCGCCATTCTCGTAGCGAAGATTGCAGGACAGCCCGTCGATCTTGGGCTCGGCCACGAAAGCAAGCTCGGCGTCGGGAGCGAGCCCGAGGAACCGCCTGATCCGGGCGACAAAATCCCGGACATCCTCTTCGGTGAAGGCGTTGTCGAGGGAGAGCATGGGGCGCGCATGTCGCACCTTCTCGAAGCGCTCGGCGGGCTTGGCGCCGACCCGCTGCGAGGGACTGTCGTCGCGGATGAGCTCCGGAAACCGTGCCTCGATCTCGTTGTTGCGGATACGCAGCGCGTCGTATTCGGAGTCCGCGATCGCCGGAGCATCTTCCTGATAGTAGCGCTTATCGTGCTCGGCGATCTCGTGTGCGAGACGCGCGAGCTCGTCACGGGCTTCGGTGTCGGTCAATTGGCTGACCGGCTTGTCCTTGAGAGCGCTCACGCCCGCGCGCGTTTCTTGGCCGCGGGCCGAACTTCGGCTTCGGCAAGGAGCCGCTTCGCGGCCGCGCGCGCTTCCTCGGTCACGATCGCGCCCGAGAGCATCCGCGCGATCTCTTCCACGCGTTCGCCTTCGTCGAGTTCCGCGACGCGCGTCGCGTCGCCCTTGCGCGTGATGCGAAAATGGCGCGACGCCCGCGACGCAACCTGGGGCGAATGGGTCACGAGCAGGACCTGCGTCGTCCGGGCAAGGCGCTGGAGCCTTTCGCCCACGGCGGCGGCGACCGCTCCGCCGACGCCGCGATCGACCTCATCGAACACGAGCACCGCGGGCGGGCTCGCCTCCGCGAGCGCAACTTTGAGCGCCAGCGCGAAGCGGGCGAGCTCGCCGCCCGATGCGATCTTGGAAAGCGAGCCGAACGGTGCGTTCTCTAGAGTGGCGATCTCGAACATCACGCGCTCAAGACCGCCCGGCGCAGCATTGTCCTCGACGGGCTGGAGCGAAACCCGAAACCGCGCCGCCGCGAGCTTCAACGGCGCGAGCTCCTTTTCAACCGCGCCCTCGAGGCGCTTTGCCGCGGCGGCTCTTACGGCCGATAGCGCTTTGGCCTTTTCGCCGTAAGCCGACTGCGCCTGTGCGAGTTCCTTCTCGGCCGAGGCGATCGCTTGGCCGCCGGCATCAAGAAGAGCGAGCTTCGCCTCGAACTCACTTCGCAAATCGGCGAGAGCGTTGGCCTTGACGCCGAATTTGCGCGCGGCCGCGCGAAGGGCAAAGAGCCGTTCTTCGACTTGTTCGAGTCTTCCCGGCTCGAATTCCAGGCGCGAGAGAAGGGATTCGAGCTCGCGCCGGCCCTCTTCGGCCTGCGCCAATCCCGATTCCAGAATGCTGAGCGCGGGGCCGACGAGACCTTTGCCTTCCGGAGGTAGCCTCGACAAGCGCCGAAGCGCGCTCACAAGGCGCACCTCCGCCCCGCCATCACCGGAAAGGAATTCGACCGCTGCGGAAATGTCCTCGGCCAGGCGGCTTGAACTCATCAGGAGTGCACGCTCCAATGCGAGCGCGGCCTCTTCGCCCGGTTCCGGCGCGAGCTCCTTCATCTCCTTGGCGGCGTGGCCGAGATACTCGATCTCCCGGACCGCGGCTTCTCGTGCGGTCTTCAATTCCGCGAGGCGCTTCGCCGCGCCCGTGACCGCGGCCGAAAGCCGGGCCACATCGTCCGCGAGCGCCAAGTGCGCACCGAAGGCATCGAGCAGTTGGCGATGGGTCGCCGAGTCGAAGAGACCGCGGTCATCCGCCTGGCCGTGGACTTCCAAGAGCAGGCCGCCAATCTCGCGAGCGAGCTGCACGCCGACGGGCTGATCGTTGATGAAGGCGCGGCTCCGCCCGTCGCTTGAGACCGTACGCCGCAAGATGATTTCGGCCGAACCGCCGTCTTCCAGCCCGTTGGCGCTCAAGAGCGAACGCACGGGATGCTTGGGCCCGAGATCGAAGATCGCAACCGCAGCCCCCTGCTCCGCGCCCGCCCGGATTGCGACGCGCCCTTGCGCCCGCTCGCCCGCGGCAAGCCCCAGCGCATCCAAGAGAATGGACTTGCCCGCACCGGTCTCGCCGGTCAGCACGTTCAGCCCCGGGCCGAAATTGAGCTCCGCTCGCTCGATCAGAACGATATCGCGAACGGTGAGAGAGGCCAGCATCGGGCCGACGTCAGAAGACGGTTCGGAAGGCCTTGCTGATCCAGGACTCCTCGTCTTCCGACGGCGCCACATTCTCCGCGGTGAGGAGCCGATACGCGTCCTGGTACCATTGGCTGCCCGGATAATTGTAGCCGAGCACGGCAGCCGAGGTCTGAGCCTCCTTGACCACGCCGAGCGCGAGATACGCCTCCGTCAAGCGCTCGAGCGCTTCGGCGGCGTGAGAGGTCGTCTGGTATTTGTCGATCACCGTGTGGAAGCGGTTGATCGCCGCAAGGTACTCGCCCTGGCGCAAATAGAAGCGGCCGATGGTCATTTCCTTGCCCGCCAAATGGTCGCGGGTCAGATCGACCTTCAGCCGCGCGTCGCGCGCGTATTCGGTGTCCGGGAAGCGCTGGATCAGGTCTTGAAGCGAGGTGAGCGCGTCTTCGGTCTTCTGCTGATCGCGGTCGACGTCATTGATCTGCTCGTAGAGCGAAACGGATTTCAGGTAATAGGCGTAGGGAACATCCTTGTTGCCGGGATGGAGCTGAATGAAACGGTCCGCCGCGTCGATCGCTTCCTGATAGCGGTTCCCTTCGTAATAGCAGTAGGCCGACATCAGGATCGCGCGGCGCGCCCAGATCGAATAAGGATGCTGGCGCTCGACCTCGTCGAATTGCCGTCCCGCATTCAGCCAGTCGCCCCGGCCGATCAGGATCCAGGCGACGTTGTAGATCTGCTCCACGGGGCGCTCGACATAGACGGCAGCCATCTGCTGGTCGTCGGCACAGCCGGCAATGAGCACGCCGGAGGCGACGAGCGCGGCAAAACCGCCGGCGCGGCGAAAGTGCAGTCCGATGGTCTTCTTGAAAGACATACGCCCCATCCTCGCGAGTTGAAGCCACGCCGGCGCGAACGCTCTGGCGGGCAAGCTCTTATGCCATCCCGTTCGCCGAATGG
Source organism: Micropepsaceae bacterium (assembly GCA_035632215.1). Classification (GTDB taxonomy): domain Bacteria; phylum Pseudomonadota; class Alphaproteobacteria; order Micropepsales; family Micropepsaceae; genus CAIYRG01. The sequence goes on from DASQHF010000017.1 coordinate 4,260, forward strand.
TCCAGTCAATGATGCCGGATTCGGGGTAAAATTTCGAGGCGGAAGCCGGGCATCGCAGCTGGTCCAAGTAAGTCATTCCCTGGGATGAGGACACTTATCTCTGTCCCGGGCCCAGTGTTATCGTGCTTGCTGCGGTTGGGGTGTGCCGGGGCGATGGGGCATTTCCTTGCTGAATTGAAGTGGCGGCACATCTATTGGATAGCAGCGGCGCATATGGTTGTCGCCTGGCTGCTGCTCCAGCCTGTCAACAATGTTGCGCTCGCCGCCGAAAGCCCCCGGCGAGTCTTTCTGCTTCAAGGTGAGAGCTCCACAGAGGCGACCGCACAGGGGACAGCCGAGGCGTTCCGGCAGCGTTTGAAGAAACGGTCGTCAGAGGACATCGAGATAAACAGCGACTTTCTTCACCTTGGGCGGTTTCGGGGACCCGAAAACGAGAATCTCTTGGTCCAGCTCCTCAGAGCGAAATTCGCCGAAGCAAAGCCCGAAATTATCGTTCCGATCAGCCGGGAAGCGATCGACTTCATGATCCGGTATCGTCCCGAACTCGCACTTGGCATTCCGATTGTCTATTGCTGTACTCCCGCCTTGCCGACGGACGCCCTGGGTATTCCCCCCGACATCCCCGGCGTCGTGAACGCAAGCGATTGGGCGGGCACGCTCGCGCTTGCCCAACGTCTTCAGCCAAACGCCAAAACACTCGTCATCATCGCGGGAGCTTCCGACATCGACC
>DASQHF010000018.1:0-7657 GCA_035632215.1 Micropepsaceae bacterium
GGTATCGGCAGCGACACCGGCGGTTCAACGCGCATGCCCGCGTCTTTCTGCGGCGTCGTCGGCTACAAGCCGAGCAAATTCCGCATCCCGACGGAGGGCGCGTTCCCGCTTTCCTATACGCTCGATTCGATCGGACCATTGGCGAAGACGGTCGCGCAGTGCGCGGCCGCCGATGCGGTGCTTTCGGGAGAAAATCCTTGGGCGCTCGAGCCCGCGCCGCTTGCCGGCTTGCGGATCGGAGTCGCACAGGGTCTTCCCTTGCGCGATCTCGATGACACGGTGAGCCTACGGTTTTCTTCAGCGCGCGAGGCACTGAACCGCGCGGGCGCACGGCTATCAGATGAGACCATCCCTTATTGGGAGGATGTCGGGCGCGTGCAGGCGAAGGGATCGTTCTCTTCTGTCGAATCCTTCGCCATCCATCGCGCCTGGATCGACACGCGGGGCGACGATTACGATCCCAATGTGCGCGTCCGCATCGAAGCGGGGCGCAACGTTTCGGCCGCCGATTACATCGCCATGCAGCGCGAACGCGCGAGGCTCGTCCGAGCCATGGCGGAGCGGCTTGCCGATCTCGACGCTCTCATCATGCCGACGACGGCGATCGTCGCTCCGACCTTGGCCGAGGTCGCTTCCGTGCCTGCGTTCCAGGCCAAGAACGTGATCATCCTGCGCAACGCGGCCTTCGTGAATTTCTTCGACCTTTGCGCGATCTCACTGCCCATGCCGCGCGAAGGCGGGCTTCCCTGCGGTCTGATGCTCGTGGCGAAGAACGGTGATGATCATCACCTCTTCCGAATGGTTGCGGCGGTGGAGAAATTGTTCGCGTAGCTGAAAGTCCCCCTCTCCCCCTTCAGGGGCGAGGGGATTACGGCAGCCGCGAGAGGGCGGCCAGCAGCTCCGCGCGTGGCTCAGGCAAGCGGATCGCGAAATCCTTTTCCAGCACAGCGGCGACATCTTCGGCCGAGGCGAGCTCGCGGCGTTCCACGCGTCCGTCAGGATAATGAATCGAGAACCGGCGGTTCATCAGCCCTAAGCGCAGATCCTTCGGTACCCGCGCCACCATCAGCTCGGTGGTGAAACGCGAATCCGGATGAGAGGCGCAGAACCAGTTCGACACTTCATAGTCGGGCAAGAACTGCTCCTCCAAATCGAAGCGGTAGAGCGTCGTCCATTGGCCGTCAATCAGCGTCTTCTCGAAGAAATACGCCCCATCCGGGACAATCTGGAACGGGCCGTGCGGCGTCTTCTGCTCGCCTGTCTCGTCGAGCTTCAACGGCGCGCTCAACGTCCAACCACCGAAACCGACATCGGCGATGTAGCGGCCTTCGGGCAACGTCACGAGCAGCACCATGTGGCTGCGGCTGATGCGGCCCGGCATCTCCTTCACATAGACGCGCGCGGCGAGCCCCGTGACGCGAAACCCGAGTGCGATGAGCGCCGCCGCGAAGAGACCATTGTGCTCGAAACAATAGCCGCCGCGGCCCTGCCCCACGAGCTTCTTCTCGAGCGCGGGCGTATCCAGATGAATGCGACGCTTTAACAGCGGATCGAGATTCTCGAACGCGATCGCGGCCGGATGAAGCGCATGCAGCGCTTCTAAGACGTCGAGCGTGGCCCCACGCGGGCCGGAATAACCGATACGCTTGAAATAGGCATCTAGGTCGATCGTATCCGCCACCTCGGGTTCCCTTGGAAACGTCCGCGGTTTTACGGGCGGAGCGGTTGACGATCAATTGGCGTTTTTCTCCGCTCTTGCGCGAATCGGTCCGAAACGGGACATATGGCCCATGACCGAGCCCCCCCTCATCGAAATGATCGTCGTCGGGCTCGGGCTCGCTTTCCTGTTCGGTACGCTCGCCAACTATCTGAGGATATCCCCGATCGCGGGCTACCTCTTGGCAGGCGTTGCGGTCGGGCCGTTCACGCCCGGCTTTGTCGCCGATGCGGGGCTCGCACTTCAGCTCGCCCAGATCGGCGTGATCCTCTTGATGTTCGGCGTCGGGCTGCATTTCTCCTTGAAAGACTTGATTTCGTTGCGCACGGTGCTGCTCCCGGGCGTCGCGGCGCAGATCGCGCTCTCGGCGGCCTTGGGTGCCGTTGCCGGCCATCTGCTCGGCTGGAACTGGTCCGCAAGCACGCTCTTCGGACTTGCGCTTTCGGTTGCAAGCTCGGTCGTGCTCCTCCGCGCGCTGCACGATCAGCGGCTGATGGACACGGCGCGTGGACGACTCGTCGTCGGCTGGCTCGTGGTGCAGGATTTCTTCATGGTGATCGCGCTGGTGCTCATTCCGGCGATCGACGCCCTCCTTTTTAGTCCGGCCGATTCCTCCGTCTTCAGCGCGGGAGGGCTCTTCGGCGCGCTCGCCATAACGATCGGCAAGCTTGCTGCGTTCGTCGCCTTCATGCTCCTCGTCGGCCGGCGGCTCATTCCGGCGATGCTGCACTACGTCGCGCACACCGGATCGCGCGAGCTCTTCCGTCTTGCCGTGCTCGCGGTGGCGTTAGGCGTTGCCTTCATCGCCGCGCGGCTGTTCGGAGTCTCGTTCGCGCTCGGCGCATTCTTCGCCGGCATGATCTTGAGCGAGTCGCCGTTGAGCGCGCGGGCGGCCGAGGAATCGCTTCCCTTGCGGGACGCTTTTGCGGTGCTGTTCTTCGTCTCGGTCGGAATGCTGTTCAATCCGGGCGTGCTCTTGAAGGATGTGGGGGGACTGAGTCTCGCCGTCGCGGTGGTGGTGATCGGAAATGCCGGTATCGGCTTTGGGTTGGCGCGCCTGATGCGCTACGGTGTGAGCACGGCGCTGCTGCTCGCGGGCGGACTTTCTCAGATCGGCGAATTCTCCTTCATCCTGTCCGATCTCGGCGTCAATTTGCGCTTGCTCGACGCCGATGTCCGCGACGTGATCCTGGGCGCTTCCATCATCACGATTCTCTTGAACCCGGCGGTATTCACGCTCGCGAGCCGGTTGAGACCGCACATTGCACCGGCCTCGACCGCACCCGATGCGCCGAATCCGGTCGAGGAGAAGATCGCCGAGCTCAAACAGACGGAGTTGAAGAACCATGTCGTGCTGATGGGCTATGGCCGGGTCGGAAGCCTCGTCGGCGCCCACTTGAAGGCGCGCGGCGAGGCCTTTGTCGTGACTGAAGATTCCGATCACCTCGTGGCGCAGCTGACCCAGGAAGGGATCGAGGTCATCTCCGGCAACGCGGTAAGGCCCGAAGTGCTCGCCGCGGCGAACGTCAAAGAGGCCCGCCTCCTCTTCATCGCCATTCCGAACGGCTTCGAAGCCGGGCAGATCGTCCAACAAGCACGCGGCTTGAACGAGAAGATCGAGATCATCGCCCGAGCGCATTCGAACGACGAGGTCGACTATTTGAAGAGGCTTTCCGCCGACGTCGTCATCATGGGTGAGCGCGAGATCGCACGCGGCATGATCGAACATGCGTTCGGGGCCGCTGTTTGAGTTTTCGGCTCTCCTCTGCGATCATCGCGCCTTCGCTTGCCGGAGAAGCCCGATGCACTCAAATCTATTCTGCTTCCTCGTAACCGTCGCGACATTGGTGGCGGGCTCCGCCGTCGCGGCCGACGATGCGCTCGTGAGCATCAACCATACGGTCTCGGTCCGTTCGACGGTGCCCTCGACCGATGGTCAGATGGCCCAGATCTATGTGCGCGAGCGGGCTAAGCCAGATGTCGCGCGCAGGGCCGTGGCCCAGGACCGCATCGTGGTTTTCATCCACGGCGCTGGCACGCCCGCCGAGGTCGCTTTCGATGTTCCGTACCAAGACTATAGCTGGATGGGATTCCTCGCGAAGGCGGGCTACGACGTGTTCTCGATGGACACCGAGGGTTATGGCCGCTCGTCACGTCCGCCGGCGATGAATGACGCCTGCAATCTTTCACCCGAGCAGCAGAAGCAGTTCGTGCCGAGCGTCATCAAGGCGCCTTGCGCGCCGAGCTATCCCTATCAGGTAACGACGATCGCGTCGGACTGGAACGACGTCGGCGCGGTCGTGGATTACGTGCGGAACTTGAAGCTCGTAGACAAGGTAAGCCTGGTTGCTTGGTCGTTGGGCGGTCCGCGCTCTGGCGGCTATGCGGCGCTGCATCCGGAAAAGATCGCGAAACTCGTGCTCCTGGCTCCCGCCTATGATCGCACGCGCACTGCCGAGGCGCCGAAGTTGCCCGTGCCCGGCGTCGGTTTTAACACCCAGTCGCGTTCAGAATTCGACGCGAATTGGGATCGACAGGTCGGCTGTCAGGGCCAGTACGATCCCAAAGCTTCGGAGTCGGTGTGGACGAACATGGTCGCCGCGGATCCGGTCGGGGCGAAATGGGGCACGGGCGTACGCCGCGCGCCGCAGACGACGAGCTGGGGCTGGACGACAGATGTGGTGAAGAAGACCACCATACCGACGCTGATGGTTTCGGGCGCGCATGACAAGCAAGTGCCGCAGCAGCGGGTCAAGGACCTCTATGCGGACTTGGGCTCGAGCGACAAGGTGTTCATCGATCTCGCCTGCTCGTCGCACAACGCAATGTGGGAGAAGAACCACATGCTTCTCTTTCGCGCCTCGCTCGAATGGCTGTCCAAGGGCACGGTCGAGGGAAAGACCTCCGGGATGCTCAAGATGGGATACGGAGAGTAAGAGCCCTTTCCCGAGGATTATATCGGTGAGATGGTTACCGAGCACGTATTGCAACCGTGAGCAGCACCAATCTCGATTTCTCCGAAGACGATATTCGCGACGCCGTTTCACAGAACGCCTATCGCAAGGGCGAAAGCTATTTTCTCGAAGGGCGGGTAATTGACCTTTCGACCAAGGCGGATGGCGCGATCGCGGCGCATGTCCACGGATCCGAGCGCAAGCCATATGCGTTACGCATTCGGATCAAGTCGTTGACCAACGGACACGCGCAGATAGACGGCGATTGCTCGTGTCCCATGGGCTACAATTGCAAGCACGTTGCTGCTGTGCTGCTGCAGTTGCTGCGTGGCGACAATGAGGCCGACGGAGCGTTCATCGAGAACTCGCCAAGCGATGCGCCAAAAGGCCCCCTGCTGTCGAGTGCAGTGTCCTCTTGGCTGGCTACGCTGGAAAAGGCGCGCGATGCGGACGGCGAGGAGTATCCGCCGAGCATACGACAGCGTTTGTTCTACATCCTTCGACTGTCGGAGCCCCCGTTGGGCGGTATCCGTATGCTCGTGGTTATGTGCCTGTCGGTGCGAGCACGCAAAGACGAAAGCCTCTCGCTGAAGACGACCGTGTTCGACCCAACAACTATCCGACAACCCTTTCCTCCCGCGTTTCTGCGTCCCTCTGACCGATGGATTCTGACCAGGCTTGCCAGTGCATCGCTCGCACCCTTTCGCATCGATCACCGCGACAGCGCACGCATCCTTGAAGGCGAACAGGCAGCTGAGACACTTGAGCGCATGATTGCGACCGGACGTTGCCGCTGGGCATCGATGGAAGGGCCGCCCGTAACGATTGGCGGCGCGAAGAAAGCGCGCATCGTCTGGCGTGCGAGGGCTGAAGCAAATCAGTTCGCCGACGTAGCCCTCGAGGACGGGTTGCCTGCCTTCCGGTTTGCGCCTGCCTGGCATGCCGATGAAAGCAAGGGCGTGCTCGGGCCGCTTGATCTCGATTGCCCGCCGACGCTCGCTCGAGCGTTGCTTAATGCGCCGGCGATATCGCCCGGAGAAGCTACCGCCGTGCGCACGGAAATTGCCAAGCGGTTGCCTGGCTTCGATTCACTCTTCCCGGCCGAATTTGGAACGCCGGAACCGGTGCGCGAGAAACCCGTACCGCATCTGGTCCTGTTCACCGGCGAACTGCCGGATACGGAAAACTATCGGCGCGCCGATCCGACGCCAAAATTTCGGCAAGCACCTGTCGCTCGCCTTTCATTCCGTTATGGGCCTGTGCTCATTCGCGCGGACGAGTCCGCGAAGCGCCCGATCGTGCATGAGGAGGGCAAGCTCTACGCGGTTGAGCGCAAGCCGGGGCTCGAAGACGCCGCCGCACGCCGGTTACGCGACTTCAAGCTCTTGCGTGTACGCGAACTCGTGTGGCAAGCCGCCTCCCTTCAGCACGACTTCATGCCGATATCCAGCGACCGCTCGGCTTGGCTCGACTTTCTTTACCGGGGGGTTCCGGCTCTTCGAGCCGAAGGTTGGAGCGTCGATATCATGGACGGCTTTCCACTTCGCCTCGCGGAGTCCGAAGGCGCACTCGAGGTCGCGCTTCATCGTCACTCGTCCGGGATAGATTGGTTCGAATTCGAAGTCGGCGTCATAATGGATGGCGAGCGCGTCGATCTCGTTCCGGCGCTCGTCGAGCTGCTCGCCTCGGAGGAGGACGAGGACGAGTCCGGGCCGGAAAGAATCCTCTACCTTGCCTTGGCTGACGGCCGGCACTTGCCGGTACCCGCGGTGCGGCTGGCGCCTATGGTCGAAACGCTCCGCGGCCTCTTTCGCTCGGGCGCGCTCGACGAAGCGGACAAACGGTTCGCCTTTTCGCCGTATGCCGCTGCCGACATTGCGGCGCTCGAACATGCGACGAAGGATGCGGGATTCAACTGGAGCGGCGGCGAGGCCTTACGCGAAATGGGTTGCAGATTACGCTTGGAAAGCGGGATACCTGCCGCTTCGTTTCCCGCTGGGTTCAAGGGAACGCTCCGTCCGTACCAGGCGGCCGGTCTCGATTGGCTCCAATTCCTGCGCGGCTGCGGTTTCGGCGCGGTGTTGGCCGACGACATGGGCCTTGGCAAGACCGTTCAGACGCTTGCCCATCTCGTCGCCGAGGAGGAAAGTGGACGCACCGATCGCCCGTCGCTGATTGTCTGTCCCACCAGTGTGGTAGCCAGCTGGCGCATCGAAGCCGCACGCTTTGCGCCCAAGCTGAGAGTCATGCCGCTGCACGGGCCCGATCGCCAGACGCGATTTGGCGAGATTGCGAGCCACGACGTCGTGATTACGACCTATCCGCTATTGGCGCGCGATCGTGAGCCCCTCATCGCCCAGCCTTGGCACATCGCGGTGCTCGATGAAGCCCAGATGATCAAGAATCCTGATGCTCTGACCGCGCAGTTCGCACGGCAATTGCAGGCGCGACAGCGCGTTTGCCTGACGGGTACGCCGTTGGAGAACCATCTCGGCGAGCTCTGGTCGCTTTTCGCGTTCATTGCTCCTGGCTTTCTCGGGGACGCGCGCAGCTTCAATCGGCGCTTCCGCATCCCCATCGAAAAGAGGGGCGATCTCGAGCTGCGCAGCTTGCTGGCACGCCGCGTGAAGCCGTTCTTGTTGCGGCGGAGGAAGGAAGAGGTCGTGCTCGACCTTCCGCCTAAGAACGAAATTTCCGAGCCGGTAGAATTGGGACCGCCCCAGCGCACGGTCTATGAGACGATCCGCCTTGCGATGCACCGGCGCGTACGTGAAGCGATCGCATCGCGGGGCCTGGCGCATTCCCATATCCTGGTTCTCGACGCGCTCCTAAAACTTAGGCAAGCATGCTGCGATCCGAGACTGCTCAAAATCGAAACCTCGAAGACCGCGGTCAAAGCCGGCAGCGCGAAGCTCGAGCGCCTGATGGAAATGCTGCCCGAACTGCTTGAAGAGGGACGAAAGATCCTCCTGTTCTCACAATTCAC
>DASQHF010000019.1:0-2466 GCA_035632215.1 Micropepsaceae bacterium
CCGCTTGGACGAGTCGCCGGACGCGGCGCCCGCGCGCCGACCGATGCCTTCCGCCGCACTCGTCGATCGCTTCGTCGAGCGCCTCAACGCATCCGACCTGCCGGGACTTCTCGCCTTGATGCTGGATACCGGCACTGTCGAGATGCTGGGGAACCTGGTCGAGGTGGGTCGCGCGGAGTTCGAGCGAAAAGGGGGTTGGTTCTGGCACGCCGTGAATGTTCATCCGGATTTGCCGGCCGCGATACGTCCGCCCAAATTCGTCAACGAGCGAAGCACCTACCACGGCGAGCCGGTGATGCTCGGCTTTCTGGGGCAGGGCGACCTGAGATTCCTGATGATGGTGGGGCGCTTCGAGGAGCAGGACGGGCGGATCGCCCGACTCCGCGCCTACAACTTCAGCCCCGAGGTACTCCAGGAAGTCGCCGGCGAACTGGGCCTCAAGGCCGGCTTCGTGCCGTATCGATTTCCGACGCCTGCGGCTGTGTAGTCGACCTCTGCGGCTCCCAAAGCCACCGACCGCCAGCACCTCGCGCCGCTTACGGCGGCCCTCCAAACGCCCGAAACGTTCGCCACTCCGTCCACCCTCAATCCACAGGCTTATCCACAAGGCTTGCATTCCGGCGAAATCGGGCTAAGATGCCGTTAGCACTCAGGGGTTGTGAGTGCCAATTGACAAATCCCTGTCAGTGACTACGTTTTGCACGGCTAGGTTTACCTAGCCGCCCAATCTCTATCGCAAGCAAGGAGGCTGCTGCTCGAAATGAAAGGATTTAGACCGCTGGGCGATCGCATTCTGATCAAGCGAATCAAGGAAGAGGAAAAGACCAAGGGCGGAATCATCATCCCCGACACCGCCAAGGAAAAACCGCAGGAGGGCAAAGTCGTCGCGGTCGGCAAGGGCAAGTACAGCGAGGACGGCAAGCTCATCCCCATCGAAGTGAAAGCGGGCGACAAGATCCTGTTCGGCAAGTACTCGGGCAGCGAGATCAAGCTCGATGGCGAGGACCATCTGATCATGCGCGAGGACGACATCCTGGGAATCCTCGACTGAGCAGACCCGCGTCGTGATTCACGTTCCGATTCGAACGCAACCGAGAAATTAGGAGACTAGACAACCATGCCCGCAAAGATTGTTCGCTTCGCACAAGAGGCGCGCGAGAAGATCCTGAAAGGGGTCAACGTTCTTGCCGACGCCGTGACCGTGACGCTGGGCCCCAAGGGCCGCAACGTCGTGCTCGAAAAGAGCTTTGGCGCCCCCACCGTCACCAAGGACGGCGTGACCGTCGCCAAGGAAATCGAGCTCGAAGACAAATTCGAAAACATGGGCGCGCAGATGGTCAAGGAGGTCGCCTCCAAGACTTCCGACGTCGCCGGCGACGGCACCACCACCGCCACCGTGCTGGCCCGCCAGATCTTCACCGAGGGCATCAAGATGGTCGCCGCCGGTCACGATCCCATGTCGCTCAAGCGCGGCATCGGGCGCGCCGTCGAGGCCATCACCGCAGAGCTCAAGAACCTCTCCAAGCCGACCAAGGACCGCAAGGAAATCGCGCAGGTGGGCACCATCTCCGCCAACAACGACTCCACCATCGGCGACATCATTGCCGAGGCGATGGAGAAGGTCGGCAAGGAAGGCGTGATCACGGTCGAAGAGGCGCGCGGCCTCGAGACCCAGCTCGAAGTGGTCGAGGGCATGCAGTTCGACCGCGGGTATCTCTCGCCGTACTTCGTGACCGATCCCGAGCGGATGGAGGCGAAGCTGGACGACGCCTACATTCTGATTCACGAGAAGAAGATCTCCTCGATGAAGGACCTGCTGCCCATCCTCGAGACCATCGCCAAGAGCGGCAAGCCGTTCCTGATCATCGCTGAGGATATCGAGGGCGAGGCGCTCGCGACCCTGGTCGTGAACAAGATTCGCGGCACGCTGTCGTGCGTCGCGGTCAAGGCGCCCGGCTTCGGCGATCGGCGCAAGGCGATGCTCGAAGATATAGCAATCCTGAGCGGCGGCCGCGCGATTTCTGAAGAACTCGGTCTCAAGCTCGAGAACATCACGCTGAACGACCTCGGCCGCGCCAAGCGCCTGGTCGTGGACAAGGACAACTGCACGATTATCGACGGCGCCGGCAAAAAGGCCGACATCGAGGGCCGCATCAAGCAGATTCGCGCGCAGATCGAGGAAACCACCTCGGACTACGATCGCGAAAAGCTGCAGGAGCGGCTGGCCAAGCTGGTCGGCGGCGTCGCGGTGATTCGCGTCGGCGCGGCCACCGAAATGGAAATGAAGGAAAAGAAGGCGCGCGTCGAGGACGCCCTTCATGCAACCCGCGCCGCAGTCGAGGAAGGCGTGGTGCCGGGCGGCGGCGTAGCGCTGATTCGCTCGTCAGCCGCGCTCGACAATATGCGCGCAGGCGAGGACGAAAAGGTCGGCATCGCGATCATCAAGAAAGCAGTCGAAGGACCGGC
>DASQHF010000020.1:0-9610 GCA_035632215.1 Micropepsaceae bacterium
CCCATCTTGTAGGTGATGCCGCCGCCGAGCCAGGACGCGCTTTCGACGAACTGGAAGTCGGCGGAAGCCGGATCGAAGGCCCCCCAAAGCCGGAGCGATAAGGCGAAATCGATCATGGTGGCGGCAAAGGCGATGTTACGCGACGCCTTCGCCACGCCCTCTTCATCGCCCTTGAGGAGAAGAATGACGATCGCCGCCACCGTGGGCAGGAAGACGATGATCGAAAGGATGGGTAAGCCCGCCATCACGCCCTGCCGGCTGAGAACAGGAACCAGGTGACGAGCGCGGCGACGCCGAAGAGCATCGCGAAGGCGTAATGATAGACGTAACCCGACTGGAGCCTGATCGCGCCTTTCGTCACATCGAGCACGCGCGCGGCGACGCCATCAGGTCCGAGTCCATCAATGATCAGACCATCGCCGACCTTCCACAGGAAGCGGCCGATGCGCTTTGCCGGACGGACGAAGAGGAGGTCGTAGAGCTCGTCGAAGTACCATTTGTTGTAGAGGAAGGTGTAGCTCATGTTCCCCTGCGCGGGCATTTGCGGCGGCAGCTCGGGATGCAGGATGTAATAGTAATATGCGATCGCGACCCCCAAGATCGCGGCGACGAACGGCGCGAGACCGACCCACACCGGTACTTCCGCTTCACCTTTCGCGGCCAGCGCGACCGCGCCCTTCCAGAAATCCGTTGCCGCGCCGCCGACAAAGAGCTTCGCAAAGAGCGCGCCGGTTAGAAGCGCACCGATCGACAGCACAACCAAGGGCACCATCATCGTGGACGGCGATTCATGCGCGTGCTCGTGAACGTGGTGGTCGCCTCTGGGATGACCGTGGAATGTCATGAAGATGAGACGCCAGGAATAGAACGAGGTCATCGCGGCCGCGACGATCCCAAGCGTGAAGGCAAATTCGCTCACATTCGTGTGGGCGTTGAAGGCGGCTTCGAGAATCGCGTCTTTGGAGTAGAAGCCCGCACCTCCGATGGGGGTGAAGGGAATCCCGAGCCCGGTGAGCGCGATCGTGCCCACGATCATCATGGCGTAGGTGTAGGGGATCTTGTCCTTCAATCCCCCCATGCGCCGCATGTCCTGCTCGTGATGCATCGCATGGATGACGGAGCCCGAGCCCAAGAAGAGCAATGCCTTGAACGAGGCATGCGTGAAGAGATGGAACATGCCGGCGCCGTAAGCGCCGACACCCGCGCCAAAGAACATGTAGCCGAGCTGGCTACAGGTCGAATAGGCGACGACTCTCTTGATGTCGTTCTGGAACAGGCCCACGGAAGCCGCGAAGAAGGCCGTCGTCGCGCCGACGATGGCGACGAGATCGCGCGCGACCGGCGCCATCTCGTACAAGGGCGACATGCGGCAGACGAGGAAGACGCCCGCCGTCACCATCGTCGCGGCATGGATGAGGGCCGAGACCGGCGTCGGGCCTTCCATGGCATCGGGAAGCCAGGTGTGCAGGCCGATCTGCGCCGACTTCCCCATCGCGCCGATGAAAAGAAGGATGCAGAGCGTGGTCAGAATGTCGAAGTCGTGCCCGGCGAAGGGGAAGGTCTTGCCGGCGACCGTCGGCGCGAGCTGGAAGATGGTGTTGAAGTCGAGCGAGCCGAACACGGCATAGCAGCCGAACACGCCGAGCGCGAAGCCGAAATCGCCGACGCGATTGACGATGAAGGCCTTGATCGCGGCGGCATTCGCCGACGGGCGCAAATACCAGAAGCCGATCAGGAGATAGGAGGCGAGACCGACACCTTCCCAGCCGAAGAACATCTGGAGAAGATTGTTCGCCGTCACCAGCATCAGCATGGCGAAGGTAAAGAGCGAGAGATAAGAGAAGAACCGCGGGGTGTGCGGGTCCTCTTCCATGTAGCCGATGGAATAAAGATGCACGAGCGACGAGACGCCGGTGACCACGACCAGCATCACGGCGGTGAGCGTGTCGATTCTCAAGGTCCAGTCGACGTTGAAGTCGCCCGACGTGATCCAAGGCGCCACCGAAACGATGGCGCCGTGGCCCAAGATCGCGACGTCATAGAAGGCGTAGCCGGAGAGCGCGGCGCTGATAAAGAGGAGCGCGGTGGGGACGATCTCGGAATTGTGCCGGCCGATGACGCGGCCGAACAGTCCCGCGATCATCGAGCCTAGAAGCGGCAGAAAGACGATGGCCTGGTACATGGCTAGCTCAACTCATCCCTTCATCAGATTGATGTCCTCGACCGCGATGGTGCCGCGGTTCCGGAAATAGACGACGAGAATGGCAAGCCCGATAGCTGCCTCGGCGGCGGCAACGGTCAAGACGAGGAGCGCGAAGACCTGACCGGTAAGATCGTGGAGGAAGGCCGAGAATGCGACCAGATTGATGTTCACCGCGAGCAGAATGAGCTCGATGCACATCAGGATGACGATGACGTTCTTGCGATTGATGAAGATCCCGAACACGCCGATCGTGAAGAGAAGCGCGGCGACGAAGAGATACTGAAAGAGATCTATGGGCATCTTATCCCCCCTGCCCCGGCTTGACGTCGACGAGCTCGATGGCTTTGGCGGGCTCGCGGGCAACCTGCCGGCTGATCGATTGCCGGCGCACTTCGGGCCGGTGCCTGAGCGCGAGCACGATGGCGCCGATCATGGCGACGAGCAGGATCAGTCCCGCGGTCTGAAAGTAGAAGATGTAGTCGGTGTAGAGGATATGGCCGAGCGCCTCGGTGTTGCTGACGTTCGACGGCGTCGGTGACGTTGGCCCGATTACCCCGAACTTCCAGCCGACGAACGCGGCGATAAACTCGACGAACAGAATAGTTCCAACGCCGATGCCCAAGACGAGATACTGCATCGCGCCTTTTTTCAGCGCCGCGAAATCCACATCGAGCATCATCACGACGGAGAGGAAGAGGAGCGCGACCGCGCCGACATAAACGAACAAGAGCACCATGCCGAGGAACTCGGCGCCCAAAAGCACGAACAGCCCTGCCGCGTTGACGAAGGCGACAATCAGGAACAACACCGAATGCACGGGATTGCGCGCGATGATCACCGCAAGCGCGGAAACGATCATCACGGTCGAGAAGGCATAAAAGGCCAAAGCTTGAAGCATCAACGGTCTTTGCAAGAGGCAAACGGGTGAAAGAGGGGCAAGCGGTGGGTTAACGGTAGGGTGCGTCCAACTCCAGGTTCTTCGCGATCTCACGCTCCCAGCGGTCGCCGTTCGCGAGCAATCGGGCCTTGTCGTAGTAAAGCTCTTCGCGTGTCTCGGTGGAGAACTCGAAATTCGGGCCCTCCACGATCGCGTCGACGGGACAAGCCTCCTGACAGAGGCCGCAATAGATGCACTTCACCATGTCGATGTCGTAGCGCGTCGTGCGCCGGCTGCCGTCTTCGCGGGGCTCAGCCTCGATGGTGATGGCCTGGGCGGGACACACCGCCTCGCACAGCTTGCAGGCGATGCAGCGTTCTTCGCCCGACGGATAACGGCGCAGCGCATGCTCGCCGCGGAAGCGCGGCGACAACGGGCCCTTCTCGAAGGGATAGTTGAGCGTCTTCTTGGGAGCGAAGAAGTAGCGCAGCCCCAAGAAGAAGCCCGAGACGAAATCCCACAAGAGAACGGTGCGGAGCATGCGGTTGAGCGAAGCCATCACGACACCTCAAGCGGAGCGGAAAAACAGGACGTACCCGGCCGTCGCAACGACCCAGCCGAGCGACATCGGCAGGAACACCTTCCAACCCAACCGCATCAGCTGGTCGTAGCGATAGCGCGGAACGATCGCCTTCACCATGGCGAAGATGAAGAAGAAAATCCAAACCTTGATCAGCAACCACACGACACCCGGAATGAACGCGAGCACGGCGAGAGGGGGCAGCCAGCCGCCGAAAAATAAGATCGAGGTCATGGCGCACATCAGCACGATGTTCATGTACTCGCCGACCATGAAGAGGAGGTATGGGGTGGAGGAATATTCCACCATGAAACCGGCAACGAGCTCGGATTCCGCTTCGGGAAGATCGAAAGGCGGGCGGTTGGTCTCGGCGAGCGCCGAGATGAAGAACAGCACGAACATCGGGAAGAGGAGCGGCGAGAACACGAACCAGCCGCGGATATCGGGACCCTGCGCGCGCACGATCGCGGACAGGTTCAAGGAGCCCGCATAGAGCAGCACAGTGATCAGGATGAAGCCGATCGAGACCTCGTAGGAGACCATCTGCGCCGCGGAGCGCAGCGAACCCAAAAAGGCGTATTTCGAATTCGACGCCCAGCCGCCCATGATGATGCCGTAGACACCCAAGGACGAGATCGCGAAGAGGTAGAGGATCCCGACATTGATGTCGGCGACCACCCAACCCGGTCCCACCGGCACGACCGCCCAGGCGGCCATGGCGAGCGTGAAGGAGATGAGCGGGGCCAGGAGGAACACGCCCTTGTTCGCGCCCGCCGGGATCACCGCCTCTTTGAGCACGAACTTGATGAAATCGGCGAAGCTTTGCAGAAGGCCGAACACGCCGACGACGTTAGGCCCGCGGCGGAGCTGCGCCGCCGCCCACACTTTCCGGTCGAAGAGCAGCAGGAAGGCGAGCATCACGAGGAGCGCGACCGTCAACACGACGATGAGGATCGCCTGGGAAAAGAACCAAGCGACGCCGTAAGGCATGCCCCAACTCTGGAAGAGATTGACCAGCGCCATCGCCCTACTCCGCCGCCTCGCGCATGGGCTTCACGAAAAGCCGCGAACACTCGGCCATGGTTTCGCTCGCGCGCGCGATCGGATTGGTGAGATAGAAATCCGCGATCGGCGAATGGAGCGGCTGGTTATCGACGTTGCCGGCGGTGCCGAAATTCCACAGGCTCGCATCCGCGCCCGCGTGTTTGGGCGCTTCGTCGCGCGACGCAAAATGCGGCGCGTCGGCGATGATCGCGGCGCGCAGCGCATCGATGCTGTCATAGGGGAGCTTCTTGCCTGCGACTTCGGAGAGCGCCCGCAAGATAGCCCAGTCTTCCTTGGCATCGCCGGGGGGGAACGTCGCACGATTGGCGAGCTGCACGCGGCCTTCCGTGTTGACATAGAGACCGGATTTCTCGGTGTAGGCGGCGCCAGGAAGAACAATGTCGGCTCGATGCGCGCCGGCATCGCCATGCGTGCCCTGATAGATCACAAAGGCGCGGCCCAGGCGCTCCGTAACGATCTCATCGGCGCCAAGAAGATAGACAAGCTCGATCTCGCCTTTCGAGGCGCCGTCGAGGATGCCGGCGACGTCGCGGCCGCCCGCTTGCGGGACGAAGCCAAGATCGAGCGCGCCCACGCGCGCAGCCGCGGTGTGCAGCACGTTGAAACCGTTCCAACCGCCTTCTGAAGGCGCACCCGCGGGCCCGATCATGCCGGTCGCGCCAGCGATCTTGGCGCTAAGCGCGAGGATCGCCGCACCGTCAGGACGCGCGAGCGCGCCCTGACCTAAGATGAGCGCCGGGCGTTTGGCGTCTTTCAACACCTGCGCGAAGGGATGCGTGCCCACCGCGATCTCTTCGAACACGCTCGGGCTCGCGCCCAATTGTTGCACGGGATAGGTGAGGTCGTAGGCTTCACCGACGTTCGCGAACTTCACGTTCCCGGTAAGCCACATCTTGCGGAGACGCGCATTTAAGACCGGAGCTTCCCAGCGCGGATTGGTGCCGATGAGAAGAACCGCATCCGCGGCTTCGATGCTGGCGAGCGTCGAGTTGAAAAGATAGCCTTCGCGCGGCGAGCCGGCGATCTTCGCGCCATCCTGACGGCAATCGAGATTGGCGACCCCGAAGGCGCGCATCAGATCTTTGAGCGCCTTGACTTCCTCGGCCGCGGCAAGATCGCCGACGATCGCGGCCATCTTCTGCGGTGGCGTTTTTTTGAGCTTCTCCGCGATCGAGGCGAAGACTACGCTCCAGCTTGCCGGCTCGAGCTTGCCGCCTTTGCGCAAGTAAGGCTGATCGAGACGCTGCCGTTTCAACCCGTCGCAGGCGTAACGCGTCTTGTCCGAAATCCATTCCTCGTTGACCGCGTCGTTTACGCGCGGCAGCACGCGCATGACCTCGCGGCCGCGCGAATCGACGCGAATGTTCGAGCCGAGCGCGTCCATGACATCGATGGATTCGGTTTTCTTGAGCTCCCAAGGCCGCGCGGTGAAGGCATAGGGCTTGGAGGTCAGCGCGCCCACGGGACAGAGATCGATCACATTGCCGGAGAGCTCGGAGGCGATCGCCTTCTCGAGATAGGTGGTGATCTCCATGTCCTCGCTGCGGCCGGTGGCACCCAAGTCGGGGACGCCCGCGACTTCCGAGGCAAAGCGGATGCAGCGCGTGCAATGGATGCAGCGCGTCATGATCGTCTTGACGAGCGGGCCCATATATTTGTCGTCGACCGCGCGCTTGTTCTCTCGGTAGCGGTTGAAGGCGGCGCGGCCATAGCCCATCGCCTGATCCTGAAGATCGCACTCGCCGCCCTGATCGCAGATCGGGCAGTCGAGCGGATGGTTGATGAGCAGGAATTCCATTACCCCTTCGCGCGCTTTCCGCGCCACGGGCGAATTGGTGTTGATCTTCGCCGGCGTCCCGTCGCGATTGGGCGGAATGTCGCGCACCTGAAGCGCGCAGGAGGCTTGCGGCTTGGGCGAGCCCACCCATTCGACCAGGCACATGCGGCAATTGCCCGCGATGGAGAGGCGCTCGTGATAGCAGAAGCGCGGAATCTCGGCGCCCGCCATCTCGCACGCCTGCAAGAGGGTGAGCGATGGATCGGCGTCGATCTCCTTGCCGTCGATGATGAGCTTCGCCATCTTTATTGCCCGCCGAGACGGCTGGAGGGGTCGTAGCGCGAGATGCAGTCGTGCATTTTCAGCCAGTCATTCGATTCCATCAAACAGAAGAGCGCGATCTCAGCCGGCGAATCGAATGTCTCGGTGACAATCTCGCCGGTCGCAGGATCGATGTTCGGCTGGCCGGGGTCGTTCGGGTCCGCGTTCGGATCCAAGCTGGGATCGAGACCTAAGCCGGGATCTGGCGGATCGGGGAACGTAGCCTGGAGCTGGATCTGTTCGAGATCGATCGAGCCGTCGTTGATGAAGTTGTTCAAGCCCATCCAGGCGATGACGAATTCGGCTGCGTCGGACTCTTCGGACTGGCACGCCTTCATGTTTGCGTCCGTGGCGCCCGCGGCTTTGCACATCTCCTCGATCGACGGGATGTTGAGGCCGTTGGGATTTGCCTCCGCCGCCGCGGTCTGCTGCGCGGGCGCGCCGAAGAGCGCCTGGCGGTGGCTATAGAGGAACACGGTCGAGACCGCGATCAGCATCACGCCGCCCGCTACTGCCACGACTGTGCGTTCCCGGTTCCACATGGCCGTCATTCCGCCGCCTGCGAGACTTGCGTGCGCAAGCCGTACGCGGCGATCCGGCGTTCGATCTCGGGCCGGAAGTGGCGCACGAGTCCCTGGATCGGCCACGCCGCCGCATCGCCGAGCGCGCAGATGGTGTGGCCTTCGACTTCCTTGGTGACTTCAAGGAGGAGATCGATTTCCGCCACCTCGGCATCGCCGACGACGAGACGATTCATCACCCGTTCCATCCAACCGCAGCCTTCGCGGCAGGGCGTGCACTGGCCGCAGGATTCATGGCGGTAGAACGAGGACAAACGCGCGATCGCCTTCACGATATCGGTCGATTTGTCCATGACGATCACCGCCGCGGTGCCGAGGCCGGACTGGACTTCTTTCAGCGCATCGAAATCCATCAGCACGTTGTCGCAGACGGATTTCGGGATCAGCGGCACCGAGGCGCCGCCGGGGATCACCGCGAGCAGATTATCCCAGCCGCCGCGCACGCCGCCCGCATGGCGGTCGACGAGCTCGCGCATGGAGATGCTCATCGCCTCTTCCACGTTGCAAGGCTTGTTCACGTGGCCCGAGATGCAAAACACTTTTGTGCCGGTGTTGTTCGGGCGGCCGATGGAGGCAAACCATTCCGCGCCACGGCGCAGAATGGTCGGCGCGACAGCGATCGACTCGACATTGTTCACAGTCGTCGGACAGCCATAGAGGCCGACATTCGCCGGGAACGGCGGTTTCAATCGCGGCATCCCCTTCTTGCCTTCGAGGCTTTCCAAGAGCGCCGTTTCTTCGCCGCAGATATAGGCGCCCGCGCCGTGGTGCAGGATGATGTCGCAATCCCAGCCGTGGATGTTGTTCTTGCCGATGAGCTTGGCCTCATAGGCCTGATCGATCGCCGCCTGGAGCCGCTCGCGCTCGCGGATGAATTCGCCGCGGATATAGATGTAGCAAGCCTTTGCGCGCATCGAGAACGAGGCAATGAAGCAGCCCTCGACAAGCGTCTGCGGGTCGTGGCGCATGATGTCCCGGTCTTTGCAGGTGCCGGGCTCGGACTCGTCCGCATTGACCACGAGATAATGCGGCCGCTCCTTCACTTCCTTCGGCATGAAGGACCATTTGAGCCCCGTCGGGAATCCGGCACCGCCGCGGCCACGTAACCCCGATTTCTTGATCACGTCGACGATCGCTTCGGGGCCCTTGTCGATGATCGCCTTGGTGTTGTCCCACTGGCCGCGCTTCATCGCGGCTTTAAGACCCCAGTCCTCGAAGCCATAGAGATTGGTGAAGATGCGGTCTTTGTCGGCGAGCATCAGGAGAGCTCCTTCAGCGTCGTCGCGCCACCGATCGGCTCGGAGGTATGGCGTCCATTCTGGGGTCCGGGCTTGGGCGTCTCGCCGCGCCGGAACGCCTCGAGGATTCGTTCCACCGCCTGCGCGTCCAGGTCTTCGTAAAAATCCTTGTCGATTTGCATCATCGGTGCATTCACACAAGCGCCCAAGCATTCCGCTTCCATCCAGGAAAACTTCCCGTCGGTGGAGATCGTGTGCTGATGCGGATGGATGTGCTTCTTACAGACCGCGACGAGGTCGGCGGAGCCCTTGAGCCAGCAGGGCGTCGTGGTGCAGACCTGCACCAGATGCTCGCCCACGGGCGAGAGATTGAACATGGTGTAGAAGGTGGCGACCTCGAGCACGCGGATGTAAGGCATGCCCAGCATCTTCGCGACCGCTTCGATCATCGGCCGGGTGACCCAGCCCTCCTGCTCCTGGCCGCGCCAAAGGATGGGGATGACTGCAGACGATTGCCGGCCCGGCGGATATTTCTTGATCTGCTCTTCGCACCACGCCGTGTTCTCGGGCGTGAAGGCAAAGCTTTTGGGCTGCTCGGGATGAAGGCGGCGCAGGCTCACCGGTCGATCTCCCCGAACACGATGTCGATCGAGCCGAGCACGGCCGAGATGTCGGCCAGCATGTGGCCGCGGCAGAGGAAGTCCATCGCCTGTAGATGCGGGAAGCCCGGCGCGCGGATCTTGCAGCGATAGGCTTTGTTGGTGCCGTCGGAGACGAGATAGACGCCGAACTCGCCCTTGGGCGCTTCGACCGCGGCATACGCTTCACCCGCGGGCACGTGATAGCCCTCGGTGTAGAGCTTGAAGTGGTGGATGAGCGCCTCCATGGAGCGCTTCATCTCGCCGCGCTTGGGCGGTACGACCTTTCCGTCGGCGACATTGACCGGCCCTTGGGGCATCTTCTCGATG
>DASQHF010000021.1:0-39200 GCA_035632215.1 Micropepsaceae bacterium
AACCGCATTCAGCCCCATCGGCACCAGGAATAGGTAACTAAAGCCGCCGATGAAGGCGTTGGTCCCGGCATTCGGGTTCGCCGTGAAGGCGATCGAATAGCCGATGATCATCCACAAGACGGTGATGATGCAGGTGGCGCCGAAGCTCTGAGCCAGAGTGGCAAGCACATTCTTCTTGCGCACCATGCCGCCATAGAAAAGAGCAAGGCCCGGGATCGTCATCATCAGCACGAGGGCGCTCGAGGTGATCATCCACGCCGTATCGCCGGAGTCGATTTTCGGCATCGGCGCTGCCGCGGGAGCTGCTGCTGCAGGCGCGCCGGCTGCCGGCGCCTCGGCCGGAGCCGCGGGCGCGGCCGCCGCCGGAGGAGCCGCAGGCGGCGCAGCTTGATCCTGAGCAAAAGCGGCGCCGGTCATAACCATCAGGGCGGCCACGCCGGCGACCACGCAACGCCCCACCCATTTCGTCAAACTGTTCATGGTGAATTCCCCTGGATCCGTAGTTTGTGTTTCACAGCGCGTCGTTGTCGGTCTCGCCCGTTCGGATGCGAACCACCTGATCGACCGTCGTCACGAAGATCTTGCCGTCGCCGATCTGTCCGGTTCGGGCATTGCTCGTGATGGCTTCGATCACCGCGGCGGCCATTTCCGTACGAACGGCGACTTCGATCTTGATCTTGGGCAGGAAGTTCACCGCATATTCCGCTCCGCGGTAGATTTCCGTGTGTCCCTTCTGGCGCCCATAACCCTTGACTTCGCTCACCGTCATGCCCTGTACGCCGAGCGCGGAGAGAGCTTCCCGCACCTCGTCGAGCTTGAAGGGCTTGATGATGGCCGTGATGAATTTCATGCTGGTCCCCCATTTCGGCCTGATTTCCGGGATGGTTGCGACGGCAACCGCAAATTAGGGAATCAAGAACCGTGCCGGTTTTGCGCATTGCGGTAAGGGATTGATGTTGAAAAGAGATCAGGCAAAACCAGAGGTGGCGATGAAATTGAGCAAACACCTTCTGCTCAAGGTTTGTGCAGAATCCGCAAATCGCTCAAGAAACGAGCAGCGGCTTTGCAGATGGGTGGGGATTCCGTGAAACGCGATGTTGCCATTGCCGGCGGGGGAATGGTTGGCTTGAGCTTGGCTCTGGCGCTCGCCCGCGGTGGACTGAAGGTGACTTTGGCCGAGCCGTTTAGCCCACAGCAGCTGACGGATGAGCGCTTCGACGGGCGTGTTTCGGCGCTCGCCTTTGCCTCGGTTCGCATGATGCGCGTGTTGGGGCTCTGGGAGCGCGTCCAGGCCCAGGCGCAGCCCATCAGCGACATCGTGGTGAGCGAAGGACGCCCCGGCGCCGGTCCTTCGCCTTTCTCCCTGCATTTCGATCACAAGGAAATCGGCGAGCCGCTCGGCTTCATCGTCGAGAATCGCCACTTGAGACGGGCGATGCTTGCCGCGGCGAAGGAAGAGAAGGGCATCACCTTCATGTCCGGTGTCGCCGGCCGCGAACTCGCGATTGGAAACGATCGGGCGCGGCTCTCACTTTCTGACGCCTCGGTCATCGAGGCTGCGCTTGCGATTGCCGCCGAAGGCCGCGATTCGCCCTTACGCGAAGCGCAAGGGATAGGGATGGTCGGCTGGGATTACGCCCAAGCCGGCATCGTCACCACGATGGCGCACGAGAAGCCGCACGATGGCGTCGCCTCCGAGCACTTCCTGCCGCCGGGGCCATTCGCGATTCTGCCCATGACGGGCAATCGTTCCTCGCTCGTATGGACCGAAAAGGCCGCAGATGCCGCGCGGCTAATGGCGTTGGAAGAAGCGGCCTTCGCGGAGGAAGCGCGCGCACGGTTCGGCAATCATCTTGGTGAGGTCGCTCCGGTCGGGCCGCGTTGGTCGTATCCGCTGCGGCTCTATCTTGCGCGCGCCTACGTGAAACCGCGCTTTGCGCTCGTTGGCGATGCCGCGCACACCATTCATCCGCTGGCTGGTCAAGGGCTCAATCTTGGACTGAAAGACGTTGCTGCTCTCGCCGAGACGGTTCTCGATGCGGCGAGGCTCGGCCTCGACTTCGGCGGTCTTGACGTCCTCAAGCGCTACGAACGCTGGCGCCGCTTCGACAGCTTCGTTCTAGCCGGTGTTACCGATGGGCTGAACCGGCTCTTTTCCAACGAATTCGTTCCATTGCGCCTTGCCCGGGACCTCGGTCTCGGGATCGTCGATCAAATTCCCCCCTTGCGCCGGTTCTTCATGCGCCATGCGGGCGGCGACGTAGGCCGTCTGCCACGCTTGCTCAAGGGCGAGGCGGCTTGAGGGGGAAATTCCCATCCAAATTGACCGGTAAGCGTGCTAAGGTCGCCGTCACCGTTTAATGGAAGGCGCAATGCATTCAGTGTCTCATGCTGCGCTCGTACGGTTTGCACGCGCGCACGTCTTTGAAGCCGCTTAAGCGACATCCACCAGGAGGGAACCATATGACGATCACACACCTCAGCAGAAATCTTGCTCTCACCGTTGCGGCCGGCGCGCTCGTTCTTGGCGCCCAATCCGCAATGGCGCTCGATAACGCCGGTTCGTTGCAGGGCGTTGTGAAGAACGCGGCCGGACAGCCCGTCACCGGCGCATTCGTGAGACTCAAGAACGCCGACAAGCGGCTGACCTTCATGGTCCCGAGCGCGGCGGGCGGCGCCTATTCGGCGAAAGATCTGCCACCGGGCAACTACACGGTCCAGGCGATTGGCGGCAACAATCAGAGCGCCATTTCCGCTCCCGTCGCGGTCGCGGCGAACAAGGCCTCGACCATGGACGTTGCGCTGACGAATCCGCGCGGCCCGATGCTTACGCCGGCTTGGCCCGGACGCGTGCCGGAAGTTCAAGTCGCGAAAGTCTCCAAGGACGCGAAGGATCTGCCGCAAGGCGATGGCCGGCAGCTCGTCGCCGAGAAATGCACGGTCTGCCACGATGTACAACGCATCTTGAGCAAGCGGTCGCCCGTCGACGATTGGACATTCACCGTCAGGCGCATGCGCGTGAACATGGCGGCGGCATCGCTTCCCGATATCACGGACGCCGAAGCGGCTGCGATCGTGAAGTACACGTCCTCGCAGTTCAAACCGCTCCCGGGAGGCGACGATCCGAATGGCCGTCTACCGACGACGCTCGCCAGCGGCGCGACGCTCAAATATCGCGTCGTCACGCTCGACCTCCCGCGTCGTTTCTCCGAGCCGCATGACATCGCCTCCGATCCGAGCGGCGTGGGTTGGGCAGCGGAACGCGCGGGCGCGCTCATCCGCTTCGATCCGAAGACCTATGACTTCACCGAGGTGAGAGTGCCCGCTGGTCCGGCTCCGGCCGACCGTCAACGTCTCGGCAATCCGCAGATCAATGCCCAAGGCATTCTGTGGACGGCCGATGGGCCCAATAACCGTTGGCTCAGCTACGACACTAAAGCCTTCAACAGCGCCAATCCCCAGGCTCCGTTCCACGTTTATCCGTGGACGGCGAAGGGCCATGGCGGCGCGGGCGGCAATTCCTTCACGCTCCATCCCGATGGCACCATTTGGGGCACCGGCATGGGCAAGGAAGTCCGCATGCTCAATCCGCAGACGGCCGAGTTCAATTTCTATGAAGCGCCGAGCTTCAAGCAGACCAAGGAAAGCCCGGGAGCTTATGGTCTCGCGGTTGCGGGCGATGGGTCCGTGTGGTGGGCCGAGGACGAAGCCGACATGATGGCACGTGTCGACCCCAAGACCGGCAAGGTCGAGGAGTTCAAGCTTCCCGACGTCGGTGGGCACGCTCTTCCGCGCCGCATGAACAGCGACTGGGACGGCAATCTCTGGGTCGGTATCTGGGAAGCCGGCAAGCTGATGAAGGTCGACTACAAGACCAAGCAGATGACCGTCTACACGCCGAAGACTCCAAGCCTCGGCATGTACTCGGTGGTGGCGGACAAGAAGAACCACCTCATCTGGGTCAGCGCGCAGCAGGTCGACAAGATCTTCCGTTACGATCCGGCGAAAGATGAGTTCGCCGAATTCCCGCTCTCTTACGCGCAACAGGATCCGCGTCGCATCGATATCGATCCGACCAATCCCAACCGCATCTTCTTCAGCGGTAACACGGCTGATCGAATCGGCTTTATCGAACTGCTTCCCTAGAGCCGTCGTTCCAGCCGATTAAGAACAATGGGCCAGGTCCTTCGCGGGGCTTGGCCCATTTTCTTTTCTATCGGTTGCCGTCGGTTTCGCTTCGCGGCGGCGCTTCCACCGTCGGCTCGCGCCGCCTTCGGCGCGAGAGGAACACACGATCAAGGTCGATGTAGAACTCGCGCGCTTTCGAGATTACCTCTCTGTAACGTGCGGCCTCCGCTTCCTTGAGATCGGCATAGGTTTCGCCCAGGAACACATAGCGCGGTACGGGCTGACCCGTGCGTTCATCGCGCGCGGTAATCTTCGAGACCGGTTCGACCTGCTCTTCGGCAATCGCGATCGTTTGCCGGTAATGGTGGTCGCGATCCGTCAGTGCCCGGAACTCTTCCATTCGTCGCGCTGCATTGCGCGCCTCGAAACGGCGAAAAACCGCGAAGATCCGCGCCCGAAAGCGATAGCCGATCGCGGCGGCGACGAAGGCCGCGAGCAGGGTGAGAAGGTTCAAAAGCATCATTTGTGAAACTTCTTAACCAACAAAGCTTTGACTGTGGAGCAAGGTTAGCTCATGGTTAATCGGGGTAGAACCCATGCGCATACAGACTAATCGCGCAGGGTCGGGGAAGATCAACGAGTGAGGGTGAAGATGCGCAGCTACCTTGTGCTTGCGATAGCATTTGGCTTGTGTGCCTGCGCCTCGACTGCACAGATGGATAATCAGGCCACGGTGCAGAACGCCGTCTATGTGGTCGGGGAGGGCATGCCGCAGTCTCAGCCGATGGCGACCGCGGATATGCAGCAATCGATGCAGGCCGAGCAGCCATCGAAGCTGATGCGACTTTACTGGTTCTTCGCGGGCCGTTGAGAGATCTTCGATCTACGTCGCGGCTTCGCGCGCGCCGTGCTGCTCGCGAAGATACTCCGCGCTTTGCATCTCCATGAGGCGCGACGCGGCGCGCCGAAAAGCCTCCGCATTGTCGCCTTCGACATAGAGTTCAGATGGTGGCGCAGCCGCCGAGCAGACGAGCTTGACCTTTTCATCGTAGAGCGTGTCGATCAGGAGCGTGAAGCGCCGAGCTTCGTTTCTTTGTGCCGGCGAGAGTTTTGGAATGCGATCGATCAGCAAGGTGTGGAACCTTCGTGCGATGGCGAGGTAGTCGGGCGCGGCGAGCGGCTGACCGCAGAGCGCCTCGAAGGAAAAGCGCGCTACGCCGCCGGCGGCCAAAGGGACGACGAGCTCTCGCTGGAAGACCTCGAGCTTCAAGGATTCGCCCTTTGCGCTTTGGGTGAGCCGACGCCACGCTTCGTCCATCGCAGCATCGGCCTCGCGGTTCAGCGGGGTCAGATAGACCTTGAGCCCGTCCATGCGGCCGAGCCGGTAATCGCGCGGACCGTTCAGCTCGATCACTTCGAGACGCTCCTCGAGGAGCGATATGAAGGAGAGGAAGAGCCCGCGATTGAGCCCTCCCTCGTATAAGCGCTCGGGCGGCGTGTTCGAGGTCGCGACAATGACGGTTCCGGAGATAAGCAGGCGCTCGAAGAGGCGCTTCAGGATCATCGCATCAGCGACGTCGGTCACCTGGAATTCGTCGAAGCAGAGAAGGTTCGCCTCGGAAAAAATGCGCTTCGCGACCGGTGCGATCGGATCATCGCCCGCTTCCTTCACGAACTCCTTGCGGCGCTGGCGTTCCTGCGG
Source organism: Micropepsaceae bacterium (assembly GCA_035632215.1). GTDB lineage: Bacteria > Pseudomonadota > Alphaproteobacteria > Micropepsales > Micropepsaceae > CAIYRG01. Next base: position 5,831 of record DASQHF010000021.1, read on the forward strand.
GCTAAGACCGCGCCATTCGTGAATGCGGGCATGCGTCTCGGTCATGAAGGCATTGAAGTGGATGCGACGCTTCTTCTCCGTCGTCGCGCTCTCGAAGAACAAGTCCATGAGCAGGGACTTGCCGCGTCCGACATCGCCATGGATGTAAATCCCTTTGGGCGCGGAATCGGGATTGCTGGCGCCGAAGGAAAAGAGCCTGCGCCCCGGGCGGTAGTCCTTGAGCTCGCGGTAAAGTCTTTCCAAGGCCTGTGCCGCGCGGGCTTGGGCCGCGTCTGGCTGGAAGCGCCCGGAGTGGAGCAGGGCCTGATAACGCTCGATCGGAGTGGGCATTAGGGTGCGGATTCGATTCTCACGCCGGCGACTTTAGCAGTTTGCGGTTAATCAGCGCTTCCGCGATCTGGACCGCGTTCAACGCCGCGCCCTTGCGCAGATTGTCCGAAACCACCCACAAGCAGAGCCCGTTCTCGACCGTCGGATCCTTCCGGATGCGGCTGACATAAGTGGCGTCTTCGCCCGCCGCCTCGACGGGAGTCACGTAACCTTCGTCCTCGCGCTTGTCGACGACGAGAACGCCCGGCGCCTGGCGCAGAATCGAGCGCGCCTTCTCGGCCGAAATCGGCTGCTCGAATTCCGCATTGATCGACTCGGAGTGGCCGATGAAGACGGGAACGCGCACGCAAGTCGCGGTGACCTGGATGTCGGGGTCGAGGATCTTCTGCGTCTCGACCATCATCTTCCACTCTTCCTTGGTGAAGCCGGAGTCGAGGAAGGCGTCGATGTGAGGGATCACGTTGAACGCGATCTGCTTGGTGAACTTTTCCTTCTCGATCGGGTCGGCGACGAAGACGGCGCGCGTCTGGCGGAAGAGTTCGTCCATCGCCTGCTTGCCGGCACCGGAGACCGATTGATAGGTCGAGACCACGACGCGCTTGATTCGCGCGGCATCGTGCAGCGGCTTCAGGGCCACCACCATCTGAGCGGTCGAACAATTGGGATTGGCGACGATGCCCTTCTTGATTCCGCCGTCCAGCGCGGACGCATTGACCTCTGGTACGATGAGGGGCACGTCCCGATCCATCCGCCAGAAAGACGAGTTGTCGATCACGATCGCAGCCTTGGCAGCTATCTTCGGCGACCATTCCTTCGACACGGAGGAGCCCGCGGACATCAGGCAGATGCTCGTGCCGGCGAAATCGTAGTATTCGAGCGCTTTCACCTTGAGCGTCGAATCGCCGAACGAGACGTCGACGCCGACCGAGCGCGTCGAGGCCAAAGCCACTACCTCGCTTGCCGGAAACTGGCGCTCGGCCAGTACGGAAAGCATTTCGCGCCCGACATTGCCGGTGGCGCCAACGACTGCAACTTTATAAGCCATCAAACTTCCTCAGGGTCGGCGTTCTCCTCGCTCGAGTTTTACCCAAGCGACGGGCGCGGAGAGATATAGCAACGAGCGTCAGGCGAAAAGGGGCGCATTTTCCGGCTTTCATCCGATTGTGCCTTGCGTTTTGTTCAAAACGCCTACACCGGGCACACTCCCGCTTAAGGAAAGATCAATTTCGCCTGGGTAGGAAATCGGCCTGATGGTATAGTTTCGATGGGCATAGACGTAGCGCTGCTCCGAACGTTGCTTCCACGGATTGGCGCGTTGGGTTCAACCCACGACGGGAGATTGTATGCGTAAAATCGTCAAAACTGGCGCCGCCGTACTTATGCTAGCCTGCATGGCCGAAAACGCGCTCGCGGCGACCGCCGCGGGTTGCGCGCAACCCGAGGACATGACCGCTGTTAAAACCGCGGCCATTCAGCAGCGTCTGATGGTTGCCGCATTGTCCTGCCACGCCGTTGATGCCTACAATAAATTTGTCACTTCGTATCAGAAGGACCTCCAGTCCTCCGACCAGGCGTTGCAGAACTTCTTCCGCCGTCTGAACGGCAAGACCGGAACGGCCGATTACCACGCCTTCAAGACGAAGCTCGCCAATGCCGCCTCGATGCAGAGCATCGGTGACATTACCGGTTATTGCGCAAGCGCGCAGGCGACGTTCGACACGGCCCTGTCGGAATCGAAGCCCAATTTGAAAACATTCGTCTCGACGCAGACGACCTCGGTCGACGATGCATTCGCTCCGTGCCAGTTCCGCACTGCGGGCGTCGTCAAGCCGACGCCTCCCAAGGCGAAGCCGGCCACGTCCGTGATCCCGGCGCAGGGCCAGGGCCTGGCCACCGCAAAATAAGCCCGCCGCAGGGGCTTTCCAGACGCCGGCCGGTGCCAACCGGCCGGCGTTCGCGTTTTTCGGGCCTGTTCCGTCCGTGGGAAGCACCGGTTAGACGGCGGATTTGAACCGGTCGGTCATCTCAGCCGCCCGAAGCGATCGCGCGAATCGCGCCGGGGCTCGCGGTCAAGATGAACGCATAGCGAAAGGGGAGAATGCGCAGCGAGCATTCGCGGCTCTCCGCGGCTTTTTCCAACACGCCGAGCAGTTCGACGCGCGGCGAGACATGAAACCAGGTGAGCCACGCCCGCAAGCCGTGCGCTAAGGGAGGCCACAAGGTCTTCAAGTCACCGAAATCGACGATGCGGATCGTGCCGTCGCTCTCCACGATTTCGGCCGCCGCAACGAGCGCCGCCCGCCAGTCGGGAATCATCGATAGGCTGTAGGAGAAAATCGCGGCATCGAAGCCTGCTTCCGACCCGAAGAGCTCCCGCGATGCGCTCTCGGCGAATGCGCGCGTCAGATGTACGCGATCCGACATTTTGGCGCGCGCGATCGCCTTTGTCGCGGTCTTGAGCATCGCATCGGAGGCGTCCAGTCCATAGAGATCGGCCGTGGGATTTATACTCCCCAGCTTGATCAGATTGCGCGCCGTGCCGCAGCCGATTTCGAGAACACGGGCATCGGGCTTCAGACGCATTTCGTTCAGCATGCGATCGCGGCCGAACAGGAAGTATTTGCGCGTAAGATCGTAGACGTGACGCTGATAGCGATAGACGCCGTCCATCAGCGCGCCGTGTTGCGCCTCATGCTCGCGGGCAGGGGAGGCCTTCAAGAGACTTTGCGACGCGCGTAGATGTGGAATCCGCCGTAAATCGACGATCTGTCGCGCGCGTGAAGGCTTTTGCTCTCTTCCTCGAGATAGACCCATGGGGCGAGGAGAGAGGCGGCAAGCTTCCGCGGCAGCGGCGTATCCGTTCCCGCCGTGCGGAAGATCACGCGCGCATCCTCCTCATCGCCGGCGCGGTCGATCTCGGTCCAGAGGGCCGCCATCTGCTCGGGCGTCATCCAATCCTGGGCGTCGAGGAGCACAAAACGATGGAGCGAGCGGGCGGGCTGACCCCTCAAGAAGTCCGTCATCGAGGCATGATACACCTCGACGCGATGGACTCGAGATTTGATGGCATCGAAGGTTTCCGCCCGCAAATAATCCGGGATCGCCATCCGCCGCTCGATGTCGTAGCCCCGTCCGAAAGCCTGCCAGGCGAAATAGTTCTCGGCGATGGGGAAGTCGCAAGCGAGACGCTCGACTCTCTCGCGCAAGGTCGTCACCGGGTTGCCGTCGGCGGCGGAAGCCACCAGCTCGTCATATTGCGCCGGCGGAATTCCGAGCCCGTAGTAGCTGACCGGCATCCGCGAGAGGACACGCACAAGCCGGTTGTCAAATAAGGGCGCGATGATTCGGTCGAATTGCTCACGCTGCTCCTCGATCGTGCGGGCCGAAAGGATCTCCTCGAGCTTCTTGCCTTTGAGACGGGCGAGCGCGTGCAGGATACCGATGAACCGTCCCAGCAGCCCGTAGCGATAGAGGTTGCGTGCGAACATGTTGATGCGCGGACCGCGCAAAGGGATCCGGCGCTCCCAATAGCGTCGCGTTTCCTTGTCCAGACGCTCGGCGAGGAAGGTGTCGAACACCCGGCGGTTGGCCCTGTCCTTGGCAATGCCGAAGAAGCGGAAAAAAGACTCGTGGTCGGCGAGGTGCTCGAGCGCCTGCAGCTTCAGCCGCGTCAGCGCGACATGGTTGGGATTGAGATCGACGGCGATGATATGGGCCGGTCCGGCTACCAAATAGTTCAGGACGTTGCAGCCGCCCGATGCGATCGTGATCAACCGGTGCTCCGGTTTCAGCTTCAACGCATCGAGGTCCACGACCGGGTCTTCCCAGATCTGGTTGTAGACAAAGCCCTTGAACATCAGCGTGAAGAGACGCTCCAGAGCCCCTCGCTTGGTGGACAAGGGTTGCTGATGCGCGGCGCGCTGGAGGAGAACGTTGGCCATCAGCGGCTTCTTGCCTTGCCTCCCGCGAGCTGGCGGAGTGGGAGTAAACAGGTGCCGATCGCGGAGGGAACGGCTAGCAAATCCGTTCTGTTTCGTGAAGTTGATTTCTTCGTGAGAGGCCTCCGGCTCACGCGATTGCTGAGCGGACTTTCCGGTGAAGCCGTGTGCTGGCTACCGGCTGCGCCCCGCTAAACGGTCACAACTGACTTGTCCTAACCTCTTGCGCGCACTAAGGACACGCGATGAGCACCGATCCGGCCGAACATGTCGCGCACGCTCAGGAGACGCTGACCGCGCTCCTCGCGCTCTTGGATATCGAAGACATCGATACCGATATTTTCCGCGGCCTCTCGCCCAAGGACCGATGGCAAAGAGTGTTCGGCGGTCAGGTGCTTGGACAGGCGCTCGTGGCGGCGAGCCGGACCGTGGAAGGCCGCATCTGCCATTCTCTCCACGGCTATTTCATCCGCCCGGGCGATCCCAAGGCGCCGATCCTCTATCAGGTCGATCGCAGTCGCGACGGAACGAGCTTCTCCGCGCGCCGGGTCGTCGCGATCCAGCACGGCGCCCAGATCTTCACCATGTCGGCATCCTTTCAAGTGCCCGAGCAAGGCCTCGAGCATCAGCTGCCCATGCCCGACGTCCCGGATCCCGATTCCTTGAAGACCGAACGCGAATGGCGCATCGAAGTCGCAAGCGATCTCCCGGAGCGCGCCCGTGCATGGTTCATGCGCGCCCGCCCCATCGAGATTCGCGCCGTCGAGCCCCGCAATCGCTTCGCCGAGGGCAAGCGGTCTCCGCATCAGATGGTGTGGGTTCGGGCAGTCGGTTCGTTGCCGGATCAGCCGGCGCTGCATCAGTGCGTGCTCGCCTATGCCTCCGACATGACGCTCCTCGACACGTCCTTGCTGCCGCACGGCTTGACCTTGTTCAACAACTCGCTCCAGTTGGCGAGCCTCGATCATGCGATGTGGTTTCACCGGCCGTTCCGCGCCGACGAGTGGCTGCTTTACGTTCAGGACAGCCCAAGCGCATCGGGCGCGCGCGGCTTCAATCGGGGGATGATTTTCCGTCGCGACGGTGCGCTTGCGGCATCGGTGGCCCAGGAAGGGCTCGTTCGCTTGCGCCAGGCTCCTTAGGGCCGATTATTCGGCGGCTCGGATGGCCGATTCATCCGCAGTGGCGCAGATGCGATCGGCCACGGAATTCAGCCGGTCGATGGCTTCGATGAGCGCCGCCATGAAGGCAACCGCCTCGTCTTCGGCGATCGCTTTGCGCTCGCCAGCGAAGCGCTCGAGCGCCTCGAGATTTCCGATCAGGCCCTCCAGCACCGTCGAACCGTCGGCTGCTATGACGACAGGAGCACCCGCTTCAATAGCGACAGGTTCCATGACCGGGCGCTGCGTGGCGTGGCTGAAGTCCGACGGCCCGGGCAGACTGAGAAAAGTTTCCTCAGCTTCGGAATTGGCGTGCAGAAACAGGCCAAGATTTGACACTGCGGCGTCGTCCCTCGTTGAGGTTCCATCCGAGACGTTCAGCCGCGCTTCGAAGCGCGCGATCGCATCCAGGAGCGGTTTCTGGATAGTTGCCAGCGTCGCGACAGCCTCGCTCGTCTCCCGCGGCGCGATGCGCGCCACCGCCTCGCGGGCGAGACCAGCTGCCTCCGCAGCCGAATGGCTCGCCTTTGCCGCTCTTAAGCTTGCCTCCTCGACGCGCTCGCGCATCTGTTCGGCGATCTGAGGGAGATGGACGAGCTGCTGCTCGAGGCGCTCGGCGCTTCGCATCAACCGCTCCGCGGTTTCCGGCACGCGCGTGAGCACGGCACGGGAAGGCGTCCGATCAAGCGAGAGGCGGAGGCTTTCAGCAGCCCTCGCAAGCGCGCCGATTTCATCGCGGCGCGCGAGACCCCAGATCGGCTCGTCGCCGATCCCCGCGGCCGATGTCAGCAGACTGCGCCTGAGCTTTTCCAAGGGGGCGATCAAGCGCTCGCGCAAGTACCAGGCGAGTGCAAAGAGCACGAAAGAGAGAAGGGACAAGGCCACGATGCCGGCCGCCTCGGACCATAGGAATGCCTGTGAAAGCCGCTCCAGGCGATCGGCCGGATTGCCGAATTCGCGCTCGAGAGAAGCGCTGAATCCGATAAAAGACGCGGCCGCGCCCCCAAGCACGATGATGGTCGCAAAGGCAGCCAACAGCAAACGCGCGACATGCGCGCCTATCCCCGGCGTGCGCCTCTTCGCCATTCGCCGCGCGCCATCCTTCCGCGCTGATTCGGCTCGAACGAAGAATACAGGAAATTTTCTTTGGAAGCGGCGGAGCGCGCCGCCGCGCGCTGCTGTCGACCATTTGCGCGCCCGCCGGTGAGGCAAGGCGCGCAGACGAGACGAAGGAATTACTGCTCGGCCGACTTCAGGCTGGTGGCCAGACGGAGATCGATTTCACTGTGCATATCTCTGTACCACGGGTAATCGTCGCCGGGCGTCGGCGTAGCCTCGCATCGCCCGCTCGCGCAGCCGAAAGTCCGCCTGTCGGCCGCGCGCGTGAGGGTCACCCTGACGCCCGCTCTTTCAAGCACGGTTACCGGGGTATTGGAGATCTCGTGTCCTTCTGCGTCCAACGCGACCAGGTTCGTCGAGCCGAAATTCCGTCCACTGACGAATACGTGATTGGGGTCAACGATCGTCGCATCAGCGATCATTGCGTTGCCGGTGAATACCGTCTTGGCCGGTCGTGAGAGCGTCACAAGCCGCGCCTCGTCCATCAGGATGCTTACCTCCGCGGCTTTGACCGCCGGCGCGTCGACGGCGGCAAACAGCGCGGCGGCGACCGCCGGCAACGCGAGAGAACGGATGAAACTCGTCATGTCGGGGCTCCTTTGGACGTTTGCGGGGAGGCTACGCTTCCGCCGTAAATGGCGCGTAAAGACGTGCCCGGCAGCTCGATGCAATCGAATTTTCAATAAATGCCGGGCATCAGCCGCGCGGTGCGTGACGCATAAGCGGCGTATTCGGGGAACATATTCGACAGCACGCGTTCTTCGTTTTGCATGCGTTTGAGCTGAAACGCGAATTGCACCGCCGCGACAAGGATGGCAGCTGGCGAGATGTACTGTAACACGAGACCCAGCGTGGATATGGCCTCTCCAAGATAGAGCGGATGACGTACCGCCGCGTAAGGCCCGTCGATCACCAGACGCCGCGCTTCCGCCATTACGCTAAAAGACCGACCGAGGTGGAGAATCGCGAAGATGGAATATCCGACTCCGCCAAGGATGAGCAGCAACGAGACGAGCGAGAGCGTAGTGCCGAGCTCGTGCTGCGGCAACGCAACGATTCCGAAGCCTAGATAAGCGCCTGCGAAGGCGAAGAAGCGGGGCATGAGGCCGCGTGCTTTCGCTCCGGCGGGACGGCGCAGGACAACGAGCACAAAAACGACGAAGACGAAAAAGAATGCTGCAATCTGCGCAAGCAGGAACACGGCAAATTGAAAATCGATCGTGTTCGGGGTCGCGCGCTGTATCTGAGCCACTACACCGGCGAGCTGCAAGCGCATGCAGTAGATGAACCAGGCGATCAAGGGAATCGCTGCGAGAAGATCGTAGAGTTTCGTCGTCTGAAATGCTCGCCACATCGAAATGCCGGCCGTCGGATTTTCCGCCGCCGGATTTTCCTCGCCGACATGGACGGGTACCGTGACGTGTTGGGAAAGAGACACACGGAGCTCCGCTGAGTTGGTCCCCCGGGGTGTATTCGGAAACGGCTTAAGAATCCGCAAAGTGGTGTCGTTTGCGCTTCCTCGGGGCATCGCAGCCGCGCCGTGGGAGCAAAACCAGGCACCATGCCTAACGAAAAATAACGGAGGTCGGAACATTGTTCAGGGAAGCTCCAGTTCTCGCCGCATTTCGGCGATTTCTGCGCATCGGAGCCGATTTTGACGTTTTACGCCCTGTTAAGCGAACGCGGGCTAGCGTCGCGCCGTTCACAGCAGAAAATCCAACTTTTGTGAACAAACCAGGGTGTAACTTTGAGCGGAGGCTTCTACATGCGTAATTTCGTCAAGCGTTATCTGAGCGACGAGTCCGGCGCGACGGCCATCGAATATGGCCTGATTGCGGCGCTTATCGCCGTTACCATCATCGCAGCCGTGACGGCCGTCGGCACCGGGCTGAGCACGACCTTCACCACCGTCGCCGGCAAGCTCTAAGAACAGCGCGGCCAGAGCGCACGTGCGCGATGGTGTGACGGGTGTTGTCCGGGGATGAGTCCGGTGGCAGTCGACTGTGGTTGCCTCGCCGCCCTCATCGCCCGGACGTCACCGTCCCGATTACATTGTGCGCTCTGGATTCTAAGGAGGCTTCTATGGCCAACTTCATCAAGCAATACCTCAGCAACGAATCGGGTGCGACGGCCATCGAATATGGCCTGATCGCAGCCTTAATCGCCGTGACGATTATCGCCGCGGTGACATCAGTCGGAACCTCTTTGTCAACGACGTTTACCAGCGTTGCCGGAGCGCTCTGATTGCGTCGACTTTGGAGGGTGTCATGCGTCACTTCATCTTGCGCTATCTGACTAACCAGTCAGGGGCGACGGCCATCGAGTACGGGCTCATCGCCGGTTTGATTGCGCTTGCGATTATCGCGACGGTCACGACTGTCGGCACGTCATTATCGACGACGTTCACTGCCGTCGCCGGCGCCGTCTAGCCGACGTCGCCGTTATTGAGGGGACGATGTTCAAGATGTGGTCGGGTTCGGGGGCCAAAGTGATGGAGTACTGTCTGATCGCGACAGGTATCGCGATCGCGATCATCGCCGCGGCGAACGCGGTCGGTGGCGCTCTTGTGGCGATGCGCTGAACGTAAAAAGTTTCGCGTTCCCCACAGACTGAGACCGCTCAACCGACGGCCGCCATTTGGCGGCCGTCGTATTTAAGAGGCGAACCGCGGATGGCGATTTCAATTCTCTTGACGGTGTTCCTCCCCGCGCTGTTGATCTTGGCGGCGGTTTGCGATCTCGCCACCTTCACCATCCCGAACGCCGTTCCCGCATCGATCATCGGCTAGTTCGTTGTCCTCATTCTCGAGCTCGCGCTCGCCGGGCAGGCGATGAGCCTTTCGGCCGCCGGCTATCACCTGCTCGCCGGCGTCGCGGGACTTGTCGTCGGCATGGTTTTCTTCGGCTTAGGTTGGGTCGGTGGCGGCGACGCGAAGCTGTTCGCTGCTGTCGCGCTTTGGCTCGGTTGGGGCGTGCTGTTCGAATACGCGCTCGCGCTCTCGGTATTAGGCGGTGTACTGACGTTTGCGCTGATTGCGCTCAGGCGGTTTCCGTTGCCCGAGAAGGCGGCCGCCTGGTTCTGGCTCGCCCGCCTCGCAGATCCCAAGGCGGGCATTCCCTATGGCGTCGCGCTCGCGGCCGCAGCGCTTCTTGTGCTGCCCGACACCGAGCTTTTTTCCACACTCGCGACGCATTGATCGAGAGCTGCAAAAAAAACGCCGCGAAAGATCGTTTCTTCCTGTTTCCATTAATCAAATTCTAAACCGTTCCGTGTTCCTCTGCGCTCCACGAAGGAGCGCCATCCATGAACGTAACACGCATTGCGATTCTCGCCGTCGCGGCAATCGCCGCGGGCGCCGCTGCGCTGCTGGTCCGCGGCATGCTCGGCGGCGGTACGCCAGCGGTCCAGGCTTCGCTGCCGCCGCCGGCGATCACCACCGACGTTCTCGTCGCGGCGAAGGAAGTCCCGCCGGGCCAGACGCTCGATGCGGCTTCGGTCCGCTGGGAAGCGTGGCCGAAGTCATCGATTGCCGCCAGCTTCATTACCAAGGATGCACAGCCCGACGTGTCGAAGGCGATCGCCCGCGCCGTCGTGCGCTCTCCGCTCGTCCCGGGCGAGCCGATCACCGATGCGAACACCGTCCATACCGACTCGGCAGGCTTCCTCGCCGCGACAGTCACGCCTGGAATGCGGGCGGTCGCCATTCCGGTGGCGGCCGATTCCGGCGCGGGCGGTTTCATCCTGCCGAACGACCGCGTCGACGTGATTCTGACGCATGACGTGTCTGGCGGAAGCAGCAACAAGGATTTCCAGTCGGAGACGATCTTGCGCAACGTTCGTTTCTTGGCGATCGACCAGACGTCGAAACCGGAAAAGGACAAGGACTCGGTAGTCGGCAAGACCGCGACGCTCGAACTTACCGAAGCTCAAGCGGAAATCATAAACCAGGGCCGGGCTCAGGGGACTCTGTCACTCGCCTTGAGGTCGCTCGTCGATGGCACCGATCATCCAGGTCAGATCGTGCCTGCGGCGGCTGCTAGAAAGACCGCCGCCTCGGTCGTGGTAGGCCGCTACGGCATCACTAAAGCGTTGACCGCAACGCGCACGGGAATCTTCCAATGAGCCCCCAGAAATTGAAAATTTTGCTTCCGCTCCGGCAGACTGTTGCGGCTCTCGCTTTTGTGCTCGGCGTTGCGTCCGGCCCCGCCCTCGCGCAACCGGTGCAGCCCGCGACAGACTCGCGGATCATCCACATCGCCGCGACTCCGGGCGCGATGCCTCAGCATCTTCCGCTCGCGCTCAACAAGGCGGTGATTCTCGAGCTCGACACCGATGCTCGGGACGTCTTCGTCGGCAATCCCGCGATTGCCGATGCGGTCGTGCGCACGCCGAGACGAATCTTCATCATGGCGCTCAAGCTCGGCAAGACGAACGCGATCTTCCTCGATCCTCAGGGCAAGCAGATCGCCACGATCGAGATCGACGTCGGCACCGACGTCGCCGATCTCAATGATCAGCTGGCTAAGCAGCTGCCCGGTTCGAAGGTGAAAGCCGAGGCTTTGAACGACAACGTCGTGCTGGGCGGCACCGCGAATACCGTGCGTGAGGCGCAGATAGCACAGGACCTCGCCAACCGTTTTACCGGCAACAAGCCGGACACGGTCGTCAACGGCCTCAAGATCGGGCAATCAAGCCAGGTGCTGATCAAGGTACGCGTCTCAGAAATGAACCGTACGATCGCCAAGCAGTTCGGCGTGAACGTCGCCGCGGCGATCGGCAAAGATGCGACCGGCGCTCCACTTGTCGTTGGCTCGACCGACAATCAATTCAGCCTCTTGGGCCGAGCCCTCGCGGATCTTTCCGGAGCTAATTTTGGGCCTGCCTGTTTCGGTAACCCCGCTTGCGTCGACAAGGCGGCGGCTACGCTTCAGGCGCTCGAAAGGGTTGGCCTTGTGCATACTTTGGCCGAACCAAACTTGACGGCGGTTTCGGGCGAGGCGGCGAAGTTCCTGGCCGGCGGCGAGTTCCCGGTGCCGACGGGCCGCGACCTGCAAGGCAACATCACCATCACCTTCAAGCAGTTCGGTGTCGGTCTCGCATTCACTCCAGTCGTCCTCGACAAGGGGCATATTTCTCTTCAAGTCTCCACCGAGGTGAGCGAATTGACCAACACGGGGGCGTTCATCCTGCAAGGAATCTCGACCACCGGCGGTCTGACGATTCCGGCGCTCGCTGTGCGGCGTGCGGAAACCACGGTCGAGCTTCCCTCCGGCGGGACTATGATGATCGGCGGGCTGCTTCAGCAGCAAAACAAGCAGAACCTCGACGGCTTCCCCGGCCTCAAAGATCTCCCCGTTCTGGGCGCGCTTTTCCGCAGCCGAGATTTCCAGAACAACGAGAGCGAGCTCGTGGTGACGGTGACTGCCTATCTTGTCGATCCCATCGCCGACCAAAAGCTGGCGAGGCCCGACGACGGCTTCGTTGTTCCGACCGATTTCGAGACCATCTTTTTCGGCCGCCTGAATGCAGTTTACGGCAAGGCTGCCGTGTTGCCGCCGAACGTTCCCAAGAATGCCGTCGGCTACATCGTCCAATAGCGGAGACGCTCAATGAAAAATCCCGCAAACATGCTTCGCCTTTGCGCCGTGGCGACAGCCATTTTGGCCGCCGCCTGCAGCACCGCGCCTAATGGCCCCGGGCAGGTCGGGGATCCCAGCGTGCGCTTCCCCATCACGGTGGAACCGCAGATGATGTCCTTGCGGCTCCCCGCCGATCCGCCCAACGGCAATCCGGATCTGAATTCCGGCGGTCAGCTCGAGCGCTTCGCCCAGGATTACCTCGAACACGGCAGCGGCTCGATCGCAGTTTCTGCGCCGCGCCGCTTCCCCAACGCGCCGGCCCAATACGCGGCAAGGCTCGAGGCCATGGGGATCCCGCGCGCGCGCATCTTGGTCGGCAATGACGATCAGCCCGGCGCGGCCGACGACGTCCGTATCACCTATATCCGCTACCGGGCGCAGTCGCCCGAATGCGGCGACTGGTCGTTCGACGAGGATTTCACCTTGACCAACCGCACGCCGCCGAATTTCGGCTGCGCCACACAGCACAACGTCGCTGCCATGGTTTCCGATCCGCGTGACCTCCTTGCGCCGGAGGCCGGCGGTCAGTCCGACGCGCAGAGGCGCCTGAGCGTTCTCGACAAATACCGCAAGGGCGAACCGACGCCTGCCGCGAAGACGGGTGAGCAGTCGGGGGCCGTTTCTGCCGTCGGCAATGGCGGCGGCAGCAGCAAGTAACGGGGAAAGACGAACATGTCCAAGACGCCGACCAACGATGATGATGATATGGATGCTCCGCCGAATGGCGGCTTCGGCGCAGCCCCGCACGAGCGTCCTGTCCCGCGCATCTCGATCGAGTCGTTTCCGGAATTCCCCGACACCTCTGCCGCGCTCGAACGCGCGGCCACCGATCGGCGCCTGTCGAAGGCCCATCTCGGCGTGCAGAGCGGTGGCATTCAGGGCGCGGTGAAATTCTTCTCCGAAAATCCAACACCTAATCTCGTCATCGTGGAAACCGCTGGGGAGGGCCAGACCGTGCTCGGCGAGCTCGAGCAGCTCGCGAATGTCTGCGACGAGAGCACGAAGGTGATCGTCATCGGTCGCCAGAACGACGTGCAGCTCTACCGCGAGCTCATCCGCCGCGGCGTTTCGGAATATCTGGTCGCGCCGCTCGAGCCCTTGCACGTCATCGAGACGATCTCGAACCTTTACGTGAATCCCAAGGCTCCGCCCATCGGCCGGGTCATCGCCTTTGCCGGCGCGCGCGGCGGCGCGGGCGCCTCCACGATTGCGCACAATGTCGGCTGGCACATCGCGGAGCAGCTTCGCATCGACACCGCGATCATGGACTTCGATCTTGCCTTCGGAACCGCGGGTCTCAACTTCAACGAGGACCCGGGGCAGGGAATTGCGGACGCGCTCGCGTCGCCGGAACGCCTGGACGACGTGCTCTTGGACCGCCTCCTCATCAAGTGCGGCGAACATCTTTCGCTGTTCGCGGCGCCGGCTCTTCTCGACCGCGACTATGAAGTGGAGGCGACGGCCTATGAGACGGTCGTCGATCAGGTCCGGAATTCGGTGCCCTGCGTGATCGTCGATCTTCCTCATGCCTGGACGTCGTGGGCCCGCCAGACCTTGGGCGCCGCGGACGAGATCGTCGTCGTGGCGACTCCCGATCTTGCGAGCCTGCGCAACACCAAGAACATGCTGGACGTGCTCAAGGCCCGGCGCACCAACGATGCGCCGCCCAAGCTCGTTGTCAACCAGGTCGGCATTCCCAAGCGTCCGGAGATCCCGGTGAAGGAGTTCGCCACTGCCGTAGGCATGGACCCATGTCTCGTGCTTCCCTTCGACCCCCAGCTCTTCGGCACGGCCGGTAACAACGGCCAGATGCTGGCCGAGGTCCAACCCAACGCGCGCGTGTCCGAAGGCATGCGCATGCTGGCGGAGCTCGTCACGGGAAGGACCGTAAGTCAGACCGGGAAGAAGAGCGGCAAGGCGTTCCTACCCTTCCTCTCCAACCGCAAAGCAAGCTAGTCGATGTTCGGTAAGCGTGCCGCCTCCGAGGATGTGGGGCGCTCTCGGGCGGAGCGCGCGGCACCGCCTGCATCTCCTGCCGCGGAAAAGCCTGCGGCGCCCGCGCCGCAGCCGAAGCCGGCCGCTAGCGCGTCCAGCGCGCCTGCTCGCGCCGCCGGTCCGGCCGCAGCGCCTGCCCCGCGCACGACGCCTACGCCGACGTCGAACGCGCCCGCGACGATCGCGGTCGACAACAGGTCGGACGACTATTACCAGATCAAGACGATGATTTTCTCGGCGCTGATCGACACGATCGATCTGGCGCAACTCGCGCAGCTCGACGTCGACTCGGCGCGCGAGGAAATCCGCGACATCGTCAACGAGATCATCACCATCAAGAATGTCGTGATGTCGATTGCGGAGCAGGAACAGCTCCTCACCGACATCTGCAACGACGTTTTGGGCTACGGCCCGTTAGAGCCGCTGCTCGCCCGCGACGACATCGCGGACATCATGGTGAACGGTGCCTCGCGCGTGTTCATCGAAGTGGCCGGCAAGGTGCAGCTGACGAACGTGCGCTTCCGCGACAACGCGCAGCTGATGAACATCTGCCAGCGTATCGTCAGCCAGGTTGGCCGCCGCGTCGACGAAAGCTCGCCAATATGCGACGCGCGCCTCCCCGACGGGTCCCGCGTGAACGTAATCGCGCCGCCCCTTTCGCTCGACGGGCCGACGCTCACAATTCGTAAGTTCCGCAAGGACAAGCTGAAGCTCGAGGACCTCGTCCGCTTCGGCTCGATCACGCCCGAGGGCGCCAAGATCTGCTCCATCATCGGCCGCTCGCGCTGCAACGTGATCATCTCTGGCGGTACGGGTTCGGGTAAGACGACACTCTTGAACTGTCTGACGGCCTATATCGACGTGGACGAGCGCATCGTCACCTGCGAGGACGCGGCCGAACTTCAGCTCCAGCAGCCCCATGTCGTGCGCCTGGAAACGCGCCCGCCCAACTTGGAAGGGCAGGGCCAGATCACCATGCGCGATCTCGTCCGCAACTGTCTGCGTATGCGTCCCGAACGCATCATCGTGGGCGAAGTGCGCGGACCCGAGGCGTTCGACCTGCTTCAGGCGATGAACACCGGCCATGACGGCTCAATGGGAACCGTGCACGCCAATAGCCCGCGCGAGGCGCTGTCGCGTCTCGAATCGCTGATCACCATGGGCGGCTACAATCTTCCCTCCAAGACCATCCGCGAGATGATCGTGGGCTCGGTCGACGTCATCATCCAGGCCGAACGTCTGCGCGACGGTTCGCGCCGTATAACCAACGTCACCGAGGTGATCGGCACCGAAGGCGAAGTGATCATCACGCAGGATCTGCTCGTCTATCAGATCGACGGCGAGGACGAGGCCGGCAAGATCCGCGGCAAGCATGTCGGGACGGGCATCGCGCGTCCCGCCTTCTGGGATCGCGCCCGGTACTTCGGCCTGGACCGGGAGCTCGCCGAAGCCCTCGACGCCGCGCAGATTTGAGGTCAAGACGGATATGACTGGTTCGCTCGTTTACATCATGGTCGGCGTGCTCACCTTTTTCGCGATCGGCGGCGTCGCCTTCGCGTTCGCGGGCGGGGCGTCGGGCAAGGCGAAAAAGCGCATGGCCGCGGTCGCGCGGCCGGCGGCGAGCGCCAGGGCGTTGAAAGGTGCAGCCGATTCGAACCAGCAGCGCCGCAAGAATGTTCAGGCGATGCTCAAGGAGCTCGAGGCGCAAAACGCTGCCAAGAAGAAGCGCATCTCGCTGCGCCGCCGCATCGAGCAAGCAGGCCTCGAAATCGAGCCCCGCACGTACTGGATTATGTCGGTGATCGCCGGCGCGCTCGCGGCCGTGGTGGCACTTCTAATGACGAAGGCGTGGTATGCCGCGCCGCTTGCAGGGTTTGCCGTGACCTTTGGCATCCCGCGTTGGGTGCTCGCTTTCTTGAAAGCGCGCCGGGAAAAAGCCTTCACGCGCGAGTTCGCGCCCGCGATCGACACCATCGTGCGCAGCGTCAAGTCCGGCTTGCCGGTGAACGAAGCCTTGAAAGTCCTCGCTACCGAAATGCAGGAGCCCGTTCGCGGCGAATTCAAGCTGTTGAACGAGAGCTTGAAAGTCGGCGTCACCATGGAAGACGGGCTGAAGCGCATGTACGAACGCATGCCGACGCCGGAGGTAAACTTCTTCGGCATCGTCATGACGATTCAGCAGAAATCGGGCGGTAACCTGTCGGAAGCGCTGGGCAACCTTTCGGGCGTGCTCAGAGACCGCAAGCGCCTCCAGGGGAAGATCCGCGCCATGTCGTCGGAAGCGAGGGCCGGCGCTTTGATCATCGGCTCGCTGCCGCCTGGCGTGACTATGCTCATCTACATCACCACGCCAAGCTATATCGAGCCTCTGTTCACCGTCGAGCTCGGCAACCTGATGCTCATGGGCTGCGCCGTGTGGATGTCGCTTGGCATTTTTATGATGAAGAAGATGGTCAGCTTCAAATATTGAGCGCCCCATGAACGTCAACCTCGGCTACTTCCATCTGCTTCTGGAACGCGAGTTCCTAATCGTCGCACTGTCCTTCATCGCGTCGTTCGCGACCATTGTCACTCTGACAATGCCTTACATGAAGAACGACGCACTGGCGAAACGCATGAAGGCGGTCAACGAGCGCCGCGAAGAATTGCGCCAGAAACAGCGCGATGCCTTCGCGCAAGCGGGACGCAAGGGTCAGCTTCGTTCGACGCCCGTCGGCTTCATGAAGCAGACGATCGATAACTTAAAACTCGAGAAAATGCTGGAAACGCCCGGCATGAAGGAAAAGCTCGCCCGCGCGGGTCTGCGGGGTCAGGGGCCGCTCGTCGCCTTCATGTTCTTCCGCTTCCTGATGCCGCCCGTGGTGTTCGTCGCCGCGCTTGTCTATGTCTATGGTCTTGCGACCTTGTCCTGGCCCTGGACCTTCAAGCTGATGGCGGCTCTCGCTGCGGCCCTCTTCGGCTATTACCTGCCCGACATCTGGGTCAGCAATCGCACCCAGGCCCGCCGCGATTCCATCATGCGCGCCTTCCCCGACGCGCTCGACCTGATGCTGATCTGCGTGGAATCGGGCATGTCCATCGAAGCCGCTTTCAACCGCGTGGCCCAGGAGGTCGGCACCCAGTCGGTAGAGCTCGCCGAAGAGCTCGGTCTCACGACAGCGGAACTTTCTTACCTTCCCGATCGGCGTGTGGCGTTTCAGAATCTCGCTGATCGCTGCGGCCACTCGGGCGTGAAAGCCGTTGCGGCGGCTCTCATTCAGTCGGAAAAGTACGGTACGCCGGTCGGTCAGGCGCTACGCGTGACCGCGGCCGAAAATCGCGAGATGCGCATGTCGGACGCCGAACGCAAAGCCGCGGCGCTCCCGGCAAAGCTCACTGTGCCGATGATCGTGTTCTTCCTGCCCTGTCTGTTTGTCGTGATCTTGGGCCCGGCGGCCTTGAAGATCATGGGACTTTACTGACCACCGGCGCTCAGGGCCGTTCGTCGCGGCGCGTCCTCGCGGCTGGCTACTTGCCCGAAGCGGTTTGAGTAGGCGGGCTTTGCTCTTGGCTGGCTTGGCTTTGCGCTGCGGTAGCCTTCTTTGCAGCGATCTTGCCCTTGGCCGTCTTTACCGACTTCGCCTGCGGCTTCACCGGTTCCGTGACGGCCGGGTCGAGCGCGATCGTCTCGCCCCGCGTCGCCTGGTCCTCGACCCAGCTTTCGTCCTCGACCGGCGCGGAGTCCGGACTGGCCATTGGTGCTTGGGCATCATCGGGCAGCGGCGTGGCATCCACCACCGGAGCGACGTCGAGAATGGCTTCCATGCTCGGTTGCAGCGCAGCATCAGCTGAGCCGGGCGCGAGAGCCGCTTCATTGGGAACCGAGCGGTGCGGTGTGCGCGCCTTCATGTCTTGGATCGTCGCCAAGTTCTGCTTGATCAGCGGGTCGGCACCGTTTTGGGAAGCCTCCATGAGAAGCTTTTCGGCCGTGTCGAGGTCGCCGAGTTCCATGTGCGACATCGCATTGTTGGAGAGCACGATAGGTTCGCCCGGCTTGAGGCTAAGCGCTCGCTCATAGGCGGCCTGGGCCTCGCTGTGCTCGTCCATCAGATCGTAGGCGACGCCAATGGCCGAGTGGAATGACCATTGGCCCGGATCGAGGGCTGCTGCGCGCTCTAGGAACTTAAGCGCCTCGCCGCTTCGTCCTTCTGCGATCAGCGTCTTGCCATATTCGCCCAGAACTTCGGGGTTATCGGGAGCCACGAGCATCAGCCGCGCCAAAGTCTCCCTGGCCAATTTCAGCTGCTTATCGTGGCGCTCAGCCCTCGCTTGCGCGAGGCCGGTATCAAGGTCGACCCCTACCGAGCTTCCCTGAGCCATGATCTCGGGGGGCGAGCCATATTTGAGGGGGTCTTCGCTGGCGCAGCCAGCAAGCGCTGCCGTGAAAACCGTTCCGAGCACGAATTGTCTAAAGGTCGCAAGTCTCATCCAGGCGACTCCGATCGGGGACCGCGGCTGCGGTCCCTCATTTCCGGTGCAAATTTTATCCGAGGGGGCTGTGACGGCGGGGAGACATGCAGCGATGCCGTCAATAAAACTTTAAGCGCGACATTCGGATCACTTGATTTTTCACCTCAAATAAAGCGAGTCGTGTGATTACAGTCACAGCAACCTGGTTTATGATTAGGCATGGAAGCGGACCGGCCAGCGCTTAGCTTCAAAGCCATGATCAGAACGGCCCTTGCCTTTGCGGCCGTGCTTGCGTTTGCCGTACCTTCCACGGCGCAGGTCGCGGACCAGCCTCAACGCGTCGCTTTTCAGATCTCCACCGGGACCACTGGCGGCACCTATTTCCCCGTCGGCGAGGTGCTCGCTTCGCTTTTGAGTCATCCACCGGGCGTGGGCCGCTGCGAGACCGCGCAGGTCGTTTGCGGTCCGCCCGGTCTGATCGTTTCCACCCGCGCCTCCGAAGGTTCGATCGCCAATGTGCTGGCGGTGAATTCCGGCAGCGTAAGCTCGGGGATTGCCCAAGCCGATGTCGTCGCGCTCGCCGTCTCGGGCCAAGGTCCGTTCCGAAAATCGGGTCCGGCGAAGCAGGTTCGCGTTATCGCGAACCTCTACGGGGAAGATGTGCACTTGGTCGCGGCCAAGAACGCGAAGATCAAGTCGGTGGCGGACCTGAAAGGCAAGCGCGTATCGCTCTCGACGGAGACTTCGGGCACGATCGTCACCGCGCGCGCCGTCTTGAGCGCCTATCGCCTTACGGAAAAGTCCATCGTTCCCAACTACGATTCGACGGAAAAAGCCATCGAGCTCTTGTCCGACGGCAAGCTCGACGCGATGTTTTTCGTTGGCGGCACGCCGGTCAATCTCATCGAGCAGATGATCGACGAGGGCGTGGCGGTCCTCGTTCCCATCGATGGAGATGGACGCAAGCGCCTCTTGAGCCGCGAACCC
Source organism: Micropepsaceae bacterium (assembly GCA_035632215.1). Lineage (GTDB taxonomy): Bacteria > Pseudomonadota > Alphaproteobacteria > Micropepsales > Micropepsaceae > CAIYRG01. Next base: position 25,448 of record DASQHF010000021.1, read on the forward strand.
TATCTCACGGCCCACACCATCCCCGGAGGCACCTATGCGGGCGCGCCGGCTGTCGAGACCGTGGGCGTCGACGCGCTCTGGATCACGGATGTTCCGCAGCCGGACAATTTGATCTATGGGATCACGCGGGCGCTGTTCAATCCGCTCAACCGTGCCGCGATCGAGTCGCGGAAAGTTGGAACGCATTTCCTCGATCCCAATTTGGCCACGGACAATGCGGCGGCGCCGCTCCATCCGGGCGCGGCGCGCTATTATATGGAAGCGGGACTCTTGAAGCCGCCGACGAAGCCCGCTGCTTCCGCTCCAACGACCGCTCCGCCCCCGCCCAAGAAGTCGTAATCAACCGGCCGCGATTCTGTGCGCTTCAAGCTTTGCCCCCACATGCCATTCGTGCATCGGAGCAAGCGCCAGGATGCGCTGCGCGTAAGCTTGCGACGCTGCCGGGAGATGCACGCCATAGGTTTCGAAACGGGTGACCACGGGCGCGTAGAACGCGTCCGCAATCGTGAAAGGACCGAACAGGAAACCTCCCTCCCGGTTGCGACCCAGAGCCGACGTCCAGATGGCGATCACCCGCGCGATCTCGGCTTGAACGGCATCGGAGAGCGCCGGTGTTGGATGGCGCGCTGCGACCTCCATCGGAAGCACTTTGCGCAGCTCCGGAAAACCCGAATGCATCTCGGCGACGATCGAGCGTGCTTCCGCGCGCAGTCCCGGATCTGAAGGCCACAGCATGGTTTTAGGGTGTCGTTCGGCGATCGTTTCGCAGATGGCGAGGCTATCCCAGACAACTATCGTCGGTCCGTCGCCCTCGATCTTCAGCGCGGGCACCTTGCCCGACGGCGAGTGCGCAAGGATGCGGGCCTTCGTCTCGGACGTGCGCAAGCGCTCCAGCACTTCCTCAAACGGAATGTGCGCCATCTTCATCGCGAGCCAAGGGCGGAGGCTCCACGAGGACCAGTTCTTGCTGCCGATGAAGAGCGTATAGCGCGCGGTCACGTCCGGCTCTCGCCGATTGCAGAGCGGTCTTACCATTCCTATAAGGGCTCCTTCCAGCACGGGTGCTTGCGGTTATGATGGAGATTTTCGAAAGCCAATCGCGCGGCGAGAAACCGATCCCCGTTCATGCGGTCTTGAAGAACGATCTCGAGCGCTTCCTCGACTCGCGTCCGCCTCAAGAATCGAGCTGGCTGAAGGCGATCGGATTTGCCGCGAAAGACGGCGAGCTCGCGCTCATTCCGGACGGCACGCGGCTGGGCTCGGCCGTGCTTGGTCTGGGGGCCGGACGCGACCCGCACGCGCTCGCGCTTTTTTCCGAGCGCCTGCCGCCCGGTAGCTACGCGCTTTCCGATGTGCCGGAAGCCTTCGCAGGTGCGCGCGCTGCTTATGCCTGGGCGATCGGGAGCTATAGTTTCGATCGCTATCGCGCGGCTAAGAAAGTCTCCCGCAAGGAAGTCGCCCGTCTTGTGATCCCGCCCGGCGTCGACGGTGAAGCTGTCTCGCGCATCGCCGATGGCGTGTTCTTTGCGCGCGATCTGATCAATACGCCGGCGAATGACATGGGGCCGCAAGAGCTCGAAGCCGCGGCGCGCATCGTTGCCGAGCGTTTCGGCGCGCGGCTCTCCGTCATATTGGGCGATGCGCTCACCACCGCGAATTATCCGATGATCCATACGGTCGGCCGAGCGAGCAGCCGTGCACCGCGCCTGATCGACTTTATCTGGGGGGCGGAAGTGCACCCTAAAGTGACACTGGTCGGCAAGGGCGTCTGTTTCGATACGGGGGGGCTCGATCTCAAGAATTCGTCCGGCATGCTGACCATGAAGAAGGACATGGGCGGCGCAGCCTGCGTACTGGGCCTGGCGCAGATGATCATGCCTGCGAAGCTCGCCGTGCGCCTGCGGGTCATGATTCCCGCGGTCGAGAACAGCGTCTCGGGTTCCTCCTATCGTCCGGGCGACGTGATCCCGAGCCGCAAAGGGCTTCATGTCGAGATCGGCAACACCGATGCCGAGGGACGTCTAGTGCTGGCCGATGCCCTAGCCGAAGCCGACGCCGAGCGTCCCGCGCTGATGTTCTCGCTCGCGACCTTGACCGGCGCCGCGCGCGCCGCCACCGGCATGGAGCTTCCGCCCTTCTTCACCGACGACGAGGCGCTTGCCAGCGACCTGATGCGTCACGGCACGAGCGAGCATGATCCCCTCTGGCGGCTTCCTTTGTGGCGGTCCTACGAACCGACCGTCGACAGCCAGATCGCCGACGTCAACAACGCGCCGGACTACGCGCTCGCGGGCGCAATCACTGCGGCGCTCTTCATCAACCGTTTCATCACCGAAACCACGAGCTGGGCCCATTTCGACATTCCGGCCTGGACCGACCGCCCCAAGCCCGGCCGCCGCAAGGGCGCGGAGGCAAACACCATTCGCGCGCTCTTCGCGCTCATCGCGGAACGTTACGGCAAGAAGACGTGAGCGAAGGATACGACCCCCGCACCACGCCGGCGCGGCCCGACGTCGCCGCGGCGCATTTAAAGGGACGGATCGAAGCCGCGCGCTATACCGAAGGACGGGTCGCGCGCGCCCATCGTGGCGTCGTGCCTTTGCGCGCCGCGCCTTCATTGGATGCCGGTCAGGAAACCCAGCTTCTGTTCGGGGAAAGATTCACCGTTTATGACGAGAAAGACGGCTGGGCGTGGGGTCAGATCGAACGCGACGCCTACGTCGGCTATTTGAAGGCGGAGGCGCTCCTTCCGCAGATCGCAGCTCCGGCGCATCGCGTGACCGCGCTCTCGACCCCGCTTTTGTCCGCTGCCGATTCCACCAGTGCCGCTCGCGACATGCTGCCGATGAACGCGAAAGTGGCGGTGGCCAAGGAGGAGGGGCGCTTCCTCCGGCTGGCCGACGGGCATTACCTCTTCGCCGGCCATGTCGCCGCGATGGATTGGAAAGCGCCCGATTGGGTCGCGGTCGCGGAACGCTTCTTGGGCGTTCCCTATCTTTGGGGCGGCAAAACGCATTGGGGCCTCGACTGTTCGGGTCTCGTCCAAACCGCGCTCGAAGCCGGAGGCATTCAAAGCCCGCGCGACACTGACATGCTGGAAAGGGCGTTAGGCGAGCCGGTTGCCCTCGATGGGCCATTGAAACGCGGCGATCTCGTTTTCTGGAAGGGTCATGTCGGCATTATGCTCGATGGCGAGCGCCTCTTTCATGCGAATGGCTTTGCCATGCAGGTGTCGCTCGAGCCATTGTCCGAGGTGAAAGCGCGAACGGACACCCGTGAAGGCCTCCCAGTTCGGGCTATCAGGCGCCTCTAGAAAATCATCACTTTCCAGCCGGCAGCGGTGCCGGCATGTCCGCCTGCGTGCGCAGGAAGGCAATGACGTCCAGTCGGTCGGAGGCTTTGGGTAATCCCGCGAAGGTCATCTTGGTCCCTGGAACGAAGGTCGCCGGTTGGCGCAGGAATTGGAACAGGTCGTCGTAGGTCCAAGTCCCGCCTTTCATCTTCATCGCCGGCGAATATTCGAAGCCCGGCTGGCTCGCGCGCTGGCGGCCGACGACGCCGTACAAATTCGGACCGATCTTGTTGGGGCCGCCTTTCGACCAGTCGTGGCACGCGGCGCAGCGCTCGGCGATCATGCTGCCCGCCATCGCATCCGCCGCCGGGATCGCGGTCGCAAAATCGGGCGGAGGCTCCGCGGCGGGCGCAGCCGCCGGTGCCGGTGCTTCCGTTTTGGCCTGGACGCCCGGGACCGCATAGCCGGGCTTCGCGGGTGGGGGCACGTAATACACGGCCTGGCTCGAAACATGGACGACGAGCACGAACAGGATCGTCCCCAATACGGCACCGATGATCTTGTTCCACTCAAACGAGTCCATGCCGGCTCCGGAAGTTGTTTGACGCGAACGGCGAGAATGAGGGCGACATTATTAACGGGCCGTCAAGGGTCATTGCGGCCAAGCGCCGCTTAAGGCACACAGCTTGCCATGAACACGATCGTCGTCATCCCCGCCCGCATGGCTTCGACCAGGCTTCCGGGCAAGCCGCTCGCCGATATCGCCGGGGAGCCCATGATCGTGCGGGTCTGGCAGCGGGCGAAGCTCGCGCACGTCGGCCCCGTGCTGGTCGCGGCCGGCGATGAGGTCATCGTCGCGGCCATCGAGCGCGCCGGCGGCCACGCTATTCTGACAGATCCCGATCTCGCTTCGGGCTCCGATCGCGCCCATGCCGCGCTCGACCAATACGATCCGGAAGGGAAATTCGACGCCGTCGTCAATCTGCAAGGCGATCTGCCCACGCTCGATCCCAAGGCGGTGAAGCTCGTCGCGCAGACGCTTGCCCATTCGGGCGCCGACATCGCCACGCTTGCGGCGCCGATCGTCGATCCGGCCGATGCCGACAATCCCAATGTCGTGAAACCCGTCGTCGCTTGGGAGCCGGATGGCACACGCGGCCGCGGGCTCTATTTCACCCGCGCCCGCGCGCCATGGGGCGAGGGCGTTCTCTTTCATCATGTCGGCATCTACGCTTTTCGGCGCGCGGCGCTCGCGCGCTTCGTGACCCTTCCGCCCTCGGCGCTGGAATTGCGCGAAAAGCTCGAGCAGTTGCGCGCACTCGAGGCGGGCTTCCATATCGAGGTCGCGCGCGTTGACGAGGTCCCCTTGTCCGTCGACACTCCTCAGGATTTGGAACGCGCGCAAAGCTTGCTGAAACCGGGATTTTACGGATGAGCGACATTTCTCGCGTCAAGAAGGCGCGCCGCGTCGTGTTCCAGGGCGAGCCTGGGTCTTTCTCCCATCTCTCCGCTCGCGAGGCGCTGCCCTATTGCGAGGCTATCCCCGCGCCGACATTCGAAGATGCCTTCACCGCCATCCGCGACGGCCAAGTCGACCTCGGGCTGATCCCGATCGAGAACTCGCTGCATGGACGGATCACCGACATCCACCACCTCCTGCCCGAATCGCCGCTCTACATCTTGGGCGAGCATTTCCATCGTGTGCGGCATCAGCTTTTGGGCGCACATGGTGCGACGCTCGCCTCGATCAAGACGGTGGTGAGCCAGGAGCCCGCGCTTGGCCAATGCCGCAAGATCATCCGCGAGATGGGGCTGAAGCGTCAGCTTTGGGCGGATACGGCCGGCTCGGCGCGCCATGTGGCTGAGGTGAAGGACCCTTCGCTCGCGGCGATAGCATCGTCCCTTGCCGCGGAGATCTACGGTCTCGTCACCTTGAAGGCCGACGTCGAGGACGCCGACCACAACGTCACGCGCTTTCTCGTGATGTCGCGCGAGCTCGAAGATTGCGACAACACCGGCGAGCCGGTGATTACGAGCTTCATCTTCCGCGTACGCAACGTGCCCGCAGCGCTCTACAAAGCCTTAGGCGGCTTTGCCACCAACGGCGTGAATATGACGAAGCTCGAATCCTATCAGCTCGAAGGCTCGTTCAACGCGACGCAATTCTACGCCGACATCGACGGTCATCCCGAAGAACGGAGCGTCAAGCTCGCGCTCGAGGAGCTGCGCTTCTTCACGTCGTCCTTGAAGATTCTCGGTGTCTACCCTGCGCATCCGTTCCGCCGCAGCCTGGTCGGATGACGCTTAAGGGGATCAGGAGCCGGGCCTCTGGAGTAGAATCGGACCGGGGGAGAAGCCCATCCGATTGCCACAACCCGGCTCCCTAACCAGAGACGGAGAAACGTCCCTGTCCCCGGGGCGCGAGTGTCCGGGGCAAGGCTTACAGCAACCTTGCATGCAAACCGGAAGGATTGTCGCGGCCGGGACTCTTATTTCTTCGCCAGCTCCTCGTAAGTGGTCTCGGTGTAGGTCGGGAAACGCGGCGGAGGAGCGCCGGGCTTTAAGGTTTCCCCAAATGCCTGCTTGATGTCGTCGAGGGATTTGCCTTGCTTTACGAGCGCCGCGATCTTCGTCCGCTTTTCTTGCGCGCTCTTCAAGTTTGCCTCGACCTGGGCCTTTGTTTCGGGGTCGGCATGGCCAAGCACATAGGTGTTCGCGTCGAGCTGGACGAGTGCGGAGACGAACTTGATCCAGCCCTCCGACTCGCCGTTCTTGTTGCGATGGATCAGCGGATCGCCGGGCCCGATCAGATCGCCGGTGATCGCGACCTTTTCGTCGGGAAGATAGACCGCGAGATCGCCGCTGGTGTGCGCGTTGGCGATATGGATGAGCGTCAGCTTGACGCCGTTGATGGTGTCGTTTTCGCGGTTCTGAGTGACGACCTTGTTCGGCTGGTACTCCTTGGGCGGTGCGCCGCGAGCGCCGGAAGCGAGTGCCTGCTCCATCTCCTTCTTGTCGTTCTCATGCGCGATAATCGTGATGCCCTTCGGGAACGATGGCAGACCGTTGACGTGGTCGGCATCGCTGTGCGTCAGGATGACCGTGGTGATCGGCTTGTTCGTGAGCTTAGCGGCTTCATCGAGGACCGCTTTTCCGCCTTCGAGCGTCGTCTTCGCGTCGACGACGATGACGCCGTTCTGGCCGATGATGATGCTGGCGTTCCCGCCGCCACCCTCGACGAAGTAGATGTTGTCTTTGACCTTCTTGACGCTGAACGCCTGGCCCGGCGCCTGAGCGAGCGCGAGCGTGCCGACAGAGGCAAGCCCGGCGATGACGACGAACCGAATGGCGGAACGACTTGGCATGGCAAAATCCTCCTCTCCTCGGGATAACAAATTTAGCCGATTAGACGCCTGTTCCGGGCATTTCGGAAGAGTGAAACGGCTACTCCCGCAACGCCGCGATGAGGTCCGCATAGCGTTCGCGGTCGACACGGGAGAAGCAGCAAAAGGTTACGGCGGCAGGGATTTCGCTCATTCGCAAGTGAGCTACCACCGCGTCGAAGGCGATCTTCGCCGCGGTATCAGCCGGCCAGCGATAGGCGCCCGTGCCGATAGTGGGGAACGCGATGCTGCGGATGTTGTTCGCCTCGGCAAGTTTAAGCGCGCTTTCATAACAGCGCGCGAGCACCGCATTCTGGCCGGCCTGTTTTCCCGCCCAGATCGGCGCCACCGTGTGGATGACATAGGCGGAAGGCAAGCGATAGCCCGACGTGATCACGGCGGTGCCTTCGGCGCAGCCGCCGATGCCCTTGAGCTCCTCGTTGAGCTCCGCGCCGGCGCGCCGCCGGATCGCGCCGTCGACACCGCCGCCCGGTAGAAGCGCGGAATTGGCGGCGTTGACGATAGCATCGACATTGAGCGTGGTGATGTCGGCCTCGATCGCATCGAGCCGGTCCTTCAAGCCCATCAGCTCTTCTCCGCCCAGGTCCGGACGAGATGGAATGCGATCGCGTCGCGCCGCGGCAGCAGCACCTCGTTGCTCTCGCCGGAAAGAAGCTTCTTGACGAGGCCCCGCTCGAACCAGCGCGCGGTCAGGATTTCGTGCCCGTCGACAGTGATGTCTTGGTTGAGGCTTTCTGCAAAACAGCCGATCATCAAATTGGACGGGAACGGCCAGGGCTGGCTCGCGAAATAGCGCACCTCCCCGATACGCAAATTGACCTCTTCGAACACTTCGCGCTTCACCGCCTCTTCGATGGTTTCGCCGGGCTCGACGAACCCCGCGAGTGTCGAAAAGTGCCCGCCGGTGAAACGCTTGTTGCGCCCCAAAAGGCAGCGGTCGCCGGCCGTCACCAGCATGATCACGGCAGGATCGGTCCGAGGAAAATGCTCCGCCTTGCACACCGGACAGAGGCGGCGATAGCCGCCGTCGGCGGACGCCGTCGCCGCGCCACAATTGGCGCAGAAGCGATGCCGGTTGTGCCAGTCGATGAGCGCCTTGGCCTGGCCTAAGATCGCCACTTCCCGAGCGCTCAAGAGCGAAGCCGCCGAACGCGCATCGCGGAAATGGCCCAAGCTCGCCAGCGCCGCGGCCAAGGGATCGGGCAAGGCCGAGATGTCGCGTGCGAAACAGGCGACGCCGTCATCGAGACCGAGGAACACTTCGTCGGCTTCCGGATCGCCCAGTCCGCTAGCAAGCGCGCCCTCGACAAAGGCAAGCGCGGTGGCTTCGCTCGCCCCTTCCGGGCCCAACAGCAGCGGCTGCAATTTCCACAAAGGGAGCACCCGCGTCTTGCCGTCCGCGCGGGCTCGTTTGAGCCATTCGGCGTCGGCGCGTTTGTCGCTGGCCCGGTCGAGCGGATTGCCGGAGAAGGCGATCATGGAGCCCTTGGGAATAGTTCGTTTCCATTCACGTTAGCGGCAGCCAAGGCGAAGGCAAAGGGTCGGTAATTCACGCAAATTTTCTCGACCGAACGGGAGGCTTCCTGCCCTTGCCCTGCGGGCTTTTCGGCCTGATATAGTGGGCCGGGAGGTTGGCGACGGACGAGACACTCGCCAACCCGGTCAGGTCCGGAAGGAAGCAGCCGTAACGAGCTAAAGTTTCGGGTCGCTCGCCAGCCTCCTTGACCGAATTTTCCGAAAGTCCGGCGGATCAATGGCAGAGACCCAGGAACCTGGATTGGGCCTAACCGAGCCTTCGCCCGCAAAAGGTGCGGCCTACCGCGTGCTCGCGCGCAAATACCGGCCATCCGACTTCACAGGTCTCATCGGCCAGGAGGCGCTCGTCCGGACGCTCCGCAACGCCTTTGCCTCGGGACGCATCGCGCATGCTTTCATGCTCACCGGCGTGCGGGGCGTGGGCAAGACCACTACCGCGCGCATCATCGCGCGGGCCTTGAACTGTGTGGGTCCCGACGGCAAGCGGACAAAGCCGAGCATCGATCCCTGCGGCGTGTGCCCGGTGTGCACGGCGATCGCGGAATCGCGCCATGTGGACGTGCAGGAGATGGACGCCGCCTCGCGCACCGGCATCGACGACATCCGCGAGATCATCGAGGGCACGCGCTATGCGCCCGCATCTGCCCGCTACAAGGTCTACATCATCGACGAAGTCCACATGCTCTCGAAGCAGGCCTTCAACGGCCTGTTGAAGACGCTCGAAGAGCCGCCGCCGCACGTGAAGTTCATCTTCGCCACCACCGAGATCCGCAAAGTTCCGGTGACCGTGCTGTCGCGCTGCCAGCGCTTCGATCTGCGCCGCATCGAGACGGAGGTGCTGAGCGCTCATATCTCGGAGATCGCGGCAAAAGAAAAGATCGCCATCGAGGCAGCGGCGCTCAGCCTTATCGCGCGGGCGGCCGAAGGTTCGGTGCGCGATGCGCTCTCGCTCTTGGATCAGGCGATTGCGCACAACGCCGACGGCAACGCACAAACGATCACCGCGGACTCCGTGCGCGAGATGCTGGGCTTGGCCGATCGCGGGCGCGTGCTCGATCTTTTCGAGAAGCTCATTGGGGGTGAGATCGCGATCGCGCTTGCCGAGTTCGAGTCGCTCTATGATGCCGGCGCCGATCCCCTCGTCGTCATGCAGGATTTGCTCGAGACGGTGCATTTCCTGACGCGGGTTAAAGTCGCGCCAGGCGCGGAAGGTTTCTTCGACGGCGGCTCGGCGGAAGCCGCGCGCGCCGTGACCATGGCGGGGAAGCTTTCCGTCTCCTCGCTCACCCGCGCCTGGCAGATGCTGTTGAAAGGCCTCATCGAAGTGCGCGACGCCGCCAATCCGTATCCGGCGGCCGAGATGGCGCTGGTGCGGCTTTCCTATGCGGCCGATCTGCCGCCGACCGAGCGATTGGTGCGCGACTTGAGCGAGCATCCGCCCGCCTCAGTGCCAAGCGCACCGCCCTCGCGCGGCCCGAGTGGTCCTCGCATGCAGGCGATGGTGCAGCCGGCCGAATCGCGGCCGCAGCCAAGTCCTATGCAATCGCCAAGCACCGCGCCGCGGCTGGAGCTCAGCACGCTCGAGGACATCGTTGCGCTCGCGAAGAACAAAAACGCGCGGCTCTTAGCGACGCAGCTCGAGACGAATGTCCATCTTGTTTCCTTGGAGCGCGGCCGCATCGAGTTCCGCCCCAATCAGCAAGCGCCGCGGACGCTCGCGAGCGATCTCGCCCAGCGCTTGCGTGACTGGACCGACGAGCGCTGGATCGTGACGCTCGCCTCCGATGGGGGCGCGCCGACGATCGTCGAACAAAGGCTCGCCGCCGAGCGCGCGAAGAAGGACGCGGTTTCGCAGGAGCCTTTCGTGCGCGCGGTGCTGGATGCCTTCCCAGGCGCGGAGATCGTCGCCGTGCGCGACAAGGCGAGCGACACGCTTCCGCCTGAACCCTCGGACGACGAGTCCTCGTGAGTTAGCCCGTGGCCGGATCGCCCGCAGGACAAGAGATCGAGCGCTTAATCCAGTGCCTGGCCAAGCTCCCGGGGCTTGGGCCGCGCTCCGCGCGCCGTGCCGCGCTCGCGCTTCTGAAGAAGCGCGAAACCCTTCTGGAGCCGCTCGCCGACGCTATCGCCAAGGCCGCGGCGGCGCTGAAGACCTGTTCGACTTGCGGCAATCTCGACACCACCGATCCTTGCGCCATCTGCCGTGATCTGGATCGGGAAAACGGCGTGATCTGCGTGGTCGAGGACATCGCCGACCTCTGGGCGCTCGAGCGCGCCGGCGTGTTCAAGGGCCGCTACCACGTGCTCGGCGGCGCGCTTTCCGCGCTCGACGGCATCACGCCGGAGCGCCTCAATCTGCCCAAGCTCTTGGAGCGCCTAAGGGAAGGCGCGGGCGAGGTGATCCTCGCGATGAACGCGACCGTCGAAGGCCAGACGACCGCGCATTATCTGATGGACGCGATCGAGCCCTTGGCCGTGAAGGTGACGCGGCTTGCCCATGGCGTTCCCGTCGGCGGCGAGCTCGATTATCTCGATGAAGGCACGCTGTCGGCCGCTTTCAAGGCGCGTCGTCCATTCGCATAGATTAATGCAGCGCCGGCGCGCCTTTGGCGGGCGCAGGCAAGGGCACGCTTTCTGTCTGTTGCAGCTCGACTTTCTCGATTCTGTCCGCGCGGTCGGAGACTTTCCCCGCCGAGATCACGATCTCTTTCAAGTCGCCGTCCGCCTGGTTGAAGTGACGCCGCAAATTATCGACGCGCTCGGTCAGGCGCTCGACGTCCTTCAACAGCAGCCCGACCTCGCGCTGGATGAGGTTGGCCTGCTCGCGCATGCGCGCGTCCTTCATCACGGTCTGGACCGTGTTGATTGCGAGCAGAAGGATATTCGGCGAGACGACGATGACTTGCGCGCGCTGCGCTTTTTGGATCACGTCGGCAAAGCCGTCATGTAGCTCGGCATATAGGGACTCGGAGGGGACGAACATGATCGCCGGGGCCTGCGTCTCGCCGGTGATCAGGTATTTTTCCGCGATGTCGCGGATGTGCTTGCCGACATCCGTTCGCACGCGCGCTTCTGCCGCGCGCTTCTCGCCATCCGTTGCGGCGGCTTTGAGCCCGGCGAAAGCCTCGAGCGGAAACTTCGCGTCGATAACGATTGCGCCATGCGATCCCGGCACGCGGATAACGCAGTCGGGGCGGTTGTTATTCGAAAGCCGCGCCTGGAATTCGTAAAGACTCGCCGGCAGCGCGTCGCGGATGATGCTTTCCATCTGGCCTTGGCCCCATGCGCCGCGCGCCTGCTTGTTGGCGAGAATCTGCTGCAGGCTCACGACTTGCCCGGAAAGGTCGGTCAAGTTCTTCTGCGCTTCGTCGATAACGCTCAAGCGCGCCTGCAAGCCGCCCAACACTTCCGCCGTCTTGGACGCCGTCTCTTTCAAGTTGTCGCCGAGCCTTTTGTCGAGCGCCTCGATATGGTGACCGAGCTGGCTGAAGCGGCCGGCGATCTCGCTTTGGGCGGCCGTTAAGTCGCGCAGTTTGGCTTCCAAGACCGCTTGACTAGTGCCGGCCTGCGTAAGACTCGTGTCCTCCGCCCGTTTGAGCGCGGTGGACACCTTCATCAGGGCGTAAAGCGTGAGGCCGGAACCCGCGGCCACCGCCGCCACCACAAGCACGAGCACCCAACTGTCCATGCGTCTCTCTGATTCGCTTGAGCGCAAAGGGTTACGCGAATCCCGCCCCTTGGATAGGGTTCTCCGCTTCTTGACCGGATGAGGACCTTCTCCTATCTCCCCGGCCCGATGGCCATCCTTCCCCTCGTCAAAGCCCCGGATCCCAGGCTGAAGCTGATTTCCGAGCCGGTTCCAGAGGTGGATTCGCAGCTCCGCCGCTTCATGGCCGATATGCTGGAGACGATGAAGGACGCGAGCGGTATCGGGCTTGCCGCGATCCAGGTCGGTGTGCCCAAACGCGTCGCCGTCATCGATCTCGATCCCGGCGGTCCGAACTCGAAGCCCATCTATCTCATCAACCCACGCGTGACGAGCGCGTCCGGCGACCTCACCACCTATCACGAAGGCTGTCTTTCGGTGCCCGAGATCTGGGACGACGTGAAACGCCCCTCGCGCGTCATTGTCGAATACACCGACGAGAAGGGCCGGCCGCAAACGATCGAGGCCGAAGGCATTCTCGCCACCTGCCTTCAGCACGAGATCGACCACATCAACGGTCGCCTGTTCATCGATCATCTCTCGAAGCTCAAGCGCTCGATCGCGCTGCGCAAATCAGCCAAGCTAAAGCGCAAAGAAGAAGATTGACCCCTGCCTATGAAAGGGGGAGGACGTCCAGGCGCTCGCGAAGCGATGCGGCTGGGCGGGTGGGGGTCTAGGAAGTGATCGCGTTTCAATCCAGGCGCAAAGCGATTTAGTGTCCGGCCATGACGCTTCGTCTCGCCTTCATGGGTACGCCCGACTTTGCGGTGCCGACCTTGGCCGAGCTGATCGGCAGCGGGCATGACATTGCTTGCGTTTACACCCGCGCGCCAAAGCGCAAGGGCCGTGGCATGGGAGAAGAAAAATCGCCGGTGCACAAATTTGCTGATGCCGCAGGCCTTTTCGTGCGCACCCCCTCTTCGCTCGAGCCATCGGAAGAGCAGCACGCCTTCGCGGCGTTGAAGCTCGATGCCGCGATCGTAGTCGCGTATGGGCTTCTTCTCCCTAAACCCATCCTCGAAGCCCCCAAGCTCGGCTGCTTCAATCTCCACGCCTCGCTCTTACCCCGCTGGCGCGGTGCTGCTCCCATCCAGCGCGCGATCTTGGCCTGCGATACCGAAACCGGCGTCATGGTGATGCGCATGGAGGAGGGGCTCGACACCGGCCCGGTGCTCTTGACCGAGCGGGTCGCCATCGGCCGGCGCACCTTCGGCGAGCTGCATGACGAGCTCGCGCGCCTCGGCGCCGATCTCATGGGTCATGCGCTCGCCGCGCTCGAGAAGGGCGAAGCCCACGCGCAGCCTCAGGACTACGAGGGGCTTACCTACGCCAAGAAGGTCGAAAAATCGGAGACGCGCATCGACTGGACGCGGTCCGCGCGCGAACTCGACTGCCACGTCCGTGGTCTCTCACCCTTCCCCGGCGCTTGGTTCGATGTGAAGGGCGAACGGATCAAGCTTCTTTTGGCCGAACCCGTGCAAGGCTCCGGCGCGCCGGGCGAAGTGCTGAGCGATCTTTCCATCGCTTGCGGTCAGGGCGCGCTCAAGCCGCTCTCCGTGCAGCGCGCCGGCAAAGGAGCGATGGATTATGCCGCCTTCCTGCGCGGCTTTCCGTTGCAGCCTAGCGAGAAGGTCGCCTGATGTCGCGCTATCGCCTCATCGTCGAATATGACGGCGGGCCGTTCATGGGCTGGCAGCGGCAGGACAACGGTCCGTCTGTCCAGTCGACGCTCGAGGAAGCGATTTTCAAGCTTTCCGGCGAGCGCGTAACCGTCACCGGCGCGGGCCGCACGGACGCCGGCGTGCATGCGCGCGG
>DASQHF010000022.1:0-3899 GCA_035632215.1 Micropepsaceae bacterium
GAGACCAGGGTCGCATAGGGAACCCTCTCGACGACGGCCTCGCTGGCGCCGAGCGCGTCGGCCGGTAACGCTCCGCCGGCGATCATGCCGTAGCCGACATTGATGGTGATGGTGATCGGGTTGGCGAAATGGGCCTCGAAATAATCCACCACCTGCGCGATGGCCGCCGTGAAGCCGCGAGGCGCCTTTGCGACGCTTCGGTCATAGATGACGTTGATGATGAGTCCGGCGCTCGCCGTCTGATCGGCCGCCTGCTGCGATAGCACTTGCTCGGCATAGCTCGGCGCGAGCGAGGACAGGAACCAGAGAAAAGCGGATGCGAGGCCGAACGAAAGCGACTTGCGCATGGATTGCCCCCTTGCGCGCGAGATCCCCTACGTAACGGATTCCACCATCCCTTTGGCCTCATGGAGGGATGGCTGAAGAGGGCTTTCGCCCCGCCTCAATCTCTCATGGGCGGCGCGTTTTTTCCAATCACATTGGGATCTAAGCCGAGCGAAACGAAGCGCCCAAACGACGAATTAGCGTTTGAGAGTTGCAAGAAAAACGTCTCTGGCCGCACTTAGATCTTCTTGTATCTGCCTACTTCGAGCGGTTTTCCGAGCAGCGGTTGCGCTTGGGAGACCGCAGCATGGAAATGCGGCGTCTTGTTGTGGGCGTCGAGGTGGCCTGCGCTCGCCCACTCCTCGTAAAGCACGAAGACTTCCGGTTCGCCTAAATTCTGGAGCACCTCGTAGCTCAAACAGCCTTGCTCCTTGCGCGACTCTGTTACGAGCTCGAGCACGATCGCGCGGATTTTCTCGATCGTGTCCGAACGCGCCGTGACTTTGACCACGACCTTCACGTTGGCAGCCATCATTGCTCCCTTGCCTTGAATCCTCCGATGCTAACTGGCCAGCGCACGTGCTTGGTCGAACTGGAGCGAGGCGAGGCGCGCATAGAGCCCGCCGCGCGCGATAAGCTCGGCGTGGCTGCCCTCGCCGATGATGCGGCCCTGATCCATGACGATGATGCGCTTCAAGCGCTGGATGGTGGCCAAGCGATGCGCGATCACGATCGTGGTGCGGCCGCTCATGAGATTGGCCAAACCCTGCTGCACCAAGCGCTCGTTCTCGGCATCGAGCGCACTCGTCGCTTCGTCCAAGAGAAGCAACGGCGCGTCGCGCAGGATCGCGCGCGCGATGGCGAGCCGCTGGCGCTGGCCGCCCGATAACGTCACCCCGCGCTCGCCAAGCGCAGTGTTGTACGCTTCCGGCAGCCGGCGGATGAATTCGTCGGCGGCTGCGGCAACAGCGGCGCGCTCGACCTCGTCCTCGGACGCATCCGGCCGACCGTAGCGGATGTTGTCGGCAATGGTGCCCGCGAAGATCACCGGATCCTGCGCCACGAGCGCAATGTTCCGCCTGAGCTCGCGCGGGTCGGCATCGGCGATGTTCTCGCCGTCGAAAATGACGCGACCTTCCTGCGGATCGAAGAAACGCAGGAGAAGCTGGAACACCGTCGATTTCCCTGCCCCCGAAGGCCCCACGAGCGCAACCGCTTCGCCCGGCGAGACAGAAAACGAGACCCCATTGAGCGCACGGGCATCGGGCCGCGTCGGATAACGGAACACGACGCCATCGAAACGCACGGCGCATTTCGCCGGTTTGGGCAGAGCGACGGGCTCGGTGCTCGTCTTGACCGTAGGCTCCGCGGCCAGAATCTCCATCAGGCGCTCGGTCGCGCCCGAGGCGCGCTGCACGTCGCCCCAGGTTTCACTCACCGCGCCCATACCCGTGGCCAGGAACACGGCATAGAAGACGAATTGCGACAGTTCGCCTCCGGTCATGCGCCCCGCGAGAACATCGGAGGCGCCCGCCCACAAGACGCCGACAATGCACGCGCCCACGACGAAGATGACGAGAGCAGTCATCACTGCGCGCATCTTTGTGCGCCGAATGGCGGCGATGAAAGACTCCTCAACCGCGTCGTGAAACTTCGCGCGGTCGACGTCTTCGTGCGTAAAAGCCTGCACGGTCAGGATCGCGTTCAGAACTTCGCCGGCGTAAGCGGACGTATCCGCGATGCGATCCTGCGAATCGCGCGACAGCTTGCGCACGCGGCGCCCGAAGAGAACGATCGGTGCCACCACGAGCGGCACACCGATCAGACAGAGCGCGGCGAGCTTGGGACTGGTCACTACCATCATCACGATCGCGCCGGCGGCAAGCACGAGATTGCGCAGCGCGAAGGAGGCGGACGAGCCGATGACCGTCTGCACAAGAGTCGTATCGGCGGTGAGCCGCGAGAGGACTTCGCCGGTGCGCGTCATCTCGAAGAAGCTCGGGCTCAAGGAGAGCACGTGGCTGAAGACCTTGTCGCGCACGTCCGCAGTGACGCGCTCGCCGATCCAGGTGACGAGATAGAACCGGCTCGCTGACGCGATCCCCATGAGGGCGGAAACGCCGATCAAAGCGAGGAAATAGCGGCTGATGTTCTCGGCATCTGCAGCGGAAAATCCGTGGTCGATGACACCGCGCAAGGCGACGGGGAGCGCGAGCGAAGCGCCGGCCGCGATGAGGAGAGCGAGCGCAGCAGCGACGATGATGAGGCGGTAGGGGCGGAGAAGGGGTCCAAGCGCGCGCAACGGTGCGAGCGTTTTCGCTTTCGGCCGCCGTTCCGCCTGCCGCTCCAGCTCTTCGACGAATTGTTGAGAGCTCTCTGCCACTTAAATTCCAACCGACCGCTCTGTGTCTAGATAGACACAGCTCGCTGGATTGCTATAGCGCGGCTGCGTCTAAGACCCCAAACCCGGCAATTGTGCACAATTCCGCCGCAATGGGCGCGTAATTTTATTTCCAGGGGCTGAGTTGAGCTGGGTCGTGCCGGAAACGGCGGATTGTCTGCCCGGAGGGCAACTCATGATCATGGTAAGAGAACAGGCCGGCGCGTTCAGAGTCGGCCGCACACGCGCGAACACATCACCATTCGGACGTATCGTTGGCCTCGCTTTTGCTGCCGCAATCGAAGGCGCGCTGGTCTACGTGCTCCTTGTCACCTTGGGCGTTGCACCCAAACCGGCCGTCGTGCCGCCGTTCATCGGAAGACTGCTCCCGGCGGACGAGACGGTGCCACTTCCACCACCGCCGCCTCCACCCAACTTCGAAGCACCTCAGGTTCAAACGACGATCACGCCGGAAGTGCAGATTCAACTCGTCGAGCCCTTGCCGAACGCAATCACCGAGCCGACCCCGCCGCCGCAGCCACCCCAACGGGTGACATCAATTGAGCTGACCCCGCAGCTCACCCTCTCCCCGGCTCGCGCGCTTTTGGCGACCCATACGACGCCGGACTATCCGCCGGTGTCGCGGCGCTTGGGCGAACAGGGAACGCTCCGGCTGAAGCTCACCATCACGACACAAGGCGCGGTGAGCGAAGCGATGGTGATAAACTCGAGCGGACATTCGCGGCTGGACGAAGCGGCGATCGAGTGGGTGAAGGCGCACTGGCGCTACCAACCGGCGATGCGCGGCTCGACACCGGTTCCGTCCACGGCCGATGCGGTCGTGACGTTCAAGCTGCAGTAACGGCGTCCTCCTCCTACCGTCTGCAGCGCCCGCCGCTCCCCCTCGCCTGACCCGAAGGGGAGCGGCGCGGCCGCGCTCCCGCGAGCTAATTGTTCGGGTTGCTGACGGCTTCTGCGCCAGCTAGAACCCGTCTGCCAAGAAACTGAACCGTGAGTCGCGCGGGATATCGACGCGCGAAATCTGAAATGTCGACCGCTCCGGCGAGCTCGCGCCGCCCGCTCGTCCTCGTCTGCATCATGCTGTCGCTGTTCATGTCGGCGATCGAGGTCACGATCGTGGCGACGGTGCTGCCGCAGATCGTGGGCAAGCTCGGCGGCTTTGCGCTCTATTCCT
>DASQHF010000023.1:0-6887 GCA_035632215.1 Micropepsaceae bacterium
CCGCGCGCATGAAGTCTTTTTTCGCGGCGCAGACGCGCCGCGACTGGGTGGCCCGGTGCGTTCGCTGTGCTCACGCCCGGGCCATGACACATTTTTTTAAATCGCGCGGACACATGTCGCCGCTTTCTGGCCCTGCCGAGAAGTCGTATCTTCCGGCGCAGAAAGCAGGGCTTTTAGCCCAGGGGAGAAATCATGAGAACGTCCGCGCTCAAGTCCATCGCCTCGTTCGCTTTAGGCACCACGGGCCTCGCGCTCTATCTCGCCGCGCTCGGTATCACAACCGCCCAAGCTCGCGTCGTGAAGCTCGAGATCAAGAAGGTCGAGTCCCCGACTTTCGAGGGCAGGAGCTTCGGTTCCGTCGGCCAGTACGAGAAGATCGTCGGCCGCGCCTATGGCGAAGTGGACCCGAAGGACAAGCGCAACGCCGTCATTGTCGATATTGCCAACGCGCCCAGGAACGCGCGCGGCATGGTCGAATACGACACCGATTTCTACATCTTGAAACCCATCAACAGCGCGAACGGCAATCACCGCCTGTGGTTCGAGGCCAACAACCGCGGCAACATGCCGGCTTATGCGCTGATGACCGAAGGCCGCGTGCAGCGCAACGATCCGACCAAATCCACCGATGCCGGCAACGGCTTCTTGATGACAAAAGGCTACGTCATCCTCGAAGCGGGCTGGGACGCGACCGCGCCTACGGGCGGTGGCCGATTCACGATCAAAGTGCCGGTGGCAAAGAACGCCGACGGCTCGCCCATCGTCGGCCCGTCGATGGAAGAATTCGTCGTCGACGACGCGAAGACCATGGAAGGCGAGCTTACCTACGCCGCCGCGAGCCTCGACAAGTCGAAAGCGGTCCTGACGGTGCGCACGCGCTACGAGGACACGCCCGTGGCTGTGCCGGCCGACAAGTGGGAGTTCGACGAGAAGGGAAAGTCCATCCATCTCCTGCCCGAAGGCACCGCCTTCCAGCGCGGTGCGCTTTACGAGTTTGTCTATCAGGCGAAGGATCCGCTCGTCGGCGGTCTCGGCTTCGCCGCCTTGCGCGATGTCGGCTCCTTCCTGCGCAACGCGCAGAAGGATGACGCCGGAACCGCGAACCCGCTCGCAGGTGCAATTCAATACGTCTACACCGCTTGCCAGTCGCAACCCTGCCGCGCGCTGCACGACTATCTCTGGCTCGGCTTCAACGAAGACGAACAAGGCAAAAAAGTCGTCGACGGCATGACCAATTGGATCGGCGGTGCGACCGGCATCTTCGTCAATTACCGCTTCAGCCAGGGCGATCGCACGCACCGCCAGCACATCGCGCGCTGGTTCCCGGAATTCCAGGTGCCCTTCACCAATCAGGTGATGAAGGACGCGGTGACCGGCAAGACCGACGGGCGCCTCGCGCGCTGCACGGCGTCGAACACCTGCCCGAAGATCTTCGAGACCAATTCCGCCAACGAATATTGGTCCAAGGACATGGCGGTCGGACTCGTCGATACCAAGGGCAAGGACCTGACCAACATGCCGGCGAATGTCCGCAATTACTTCATCGCCAGCATGCATCACGCGGGCGCTTTCCCGACCACGGGCAAGGGCATTTGCCAGCAGGCGCGCAATCCCTTGACTCCGAACGCGGTCCTGCGCGCGCTTCTCGTCGACATGGACGAGTGGGTGACGAAGGGAACCGAGCCGCCCGAGAGCCGCGTGCCCAGCGCCGCCAAAGGCACGCTCGTCCCGCCGCTGCCGCAAGCGGGGCAGGGTTTCCCGAAGCTTCAGGGCGTCACCTATAACGGCCGCATGCACACGGGCGATCTGTTCGATTACGGCCCGGACTTCGACAAAGGCATCATGACGACGCTGCCGCCGAAGCTCGTCGGCACGCCATACCCGGCGCTCGTTCCGAAGACCGATGCCGACGGCAACGACATGGCCGGCATCCGCATTCCCGACGTTCAGGTGCCGCTCGCCACCTATACGGGCTGGGCGCTGCGCGCGAACAGCGGCGATGACGGCTGCGATGCTGCGGGCCAGATGATTCCGCTCAGCAAAACCAAAGCCGAGCGGATGATGACGAACGATCCGCGGCTCTCGATCGAGGAGCGCTATCCGGCGCACGATGCGTACGTGACGGCGGTCACCAACGCCGCGAACGGCCTGAAGACCGCGCGCCTATTACTCGACGAAGACGTCCAGGCTTATGTGAAGAAGGCGCAGGATTCCGATATCGGGAAATAGTCGCGCCAGGTCCAAAAGTCTGTCATTCCCGGCGAGCCGGGCGAAGCGCGGCGAGGGAAGGGAACCCAGGAGTGTCTGGGTGTCCCGCGCTCGCGAAGGGCTCGCGCTCGCCGGGCGTGACAAATGTTTTTTGAATTATCGGAATCCCCCTCGCGGGTGCAGGGCCCCGCCTTCGCGCTATCGCGCTACGGCGCGGCAGCCTTCACCTTCAAGCGGCTTGCAGAGCCGTAGCCCGCAAAGCGGGCGAAGGCGGGTGGTGGAGCCAAGGGGAGTCGAACCCCTGACCTCTTGAATGCCATTCAAGCGCTCTCCCAACTGAGCTATGGCCCCATTCAGAAAACAGGGATCAGGAATCAGGGATCAGATCTTTTCAATCTGATACCTGATCCCTGATGCCCGATACCTGCTCACGGTTCGTCTTTTTCGATGTCCGTGTCGATGATCCCCGAGACGTCGTCTTCTTCCTCTTCGACCTCCTCGAGGAGATTGTCGTCTTCCTCTTCGTCGTCCTCGATCTCTTCCTCGAATTCTTCCGCTTCGCCGCCTTCGTCCGGCGGCGCGGGCTCGGCCTCTTCGCTTTCCGGCTCGGCTTCGCCTTCCGCCGCGGGCTCTTCCGCCGCGGCAGGTTCCGCTTCCTCAGGCTCCTCGCCGGCTGCGGCCTCTTCCTCGACCTCTTCGGCTTCGGCCTCCTCGACTTCCTCGTCCTCGGCTTCCGGCTCGGGCGCTTCAACAACCTTCGGCGCCGGCTCCGGCACGCGGGTGCGACGCTGTTTCAACAGCGCTTCAGGCTCGAAGGTGAAGGCGCATTTCGGGCATTCGATGGGGCGTTTCTGCAGGTCGTAGAAGCGAACTGCACAGCTCGGGCAGACGCGTTTGGTACCGAGATCAGGCTTGATCAAGATGGTTTTTCCCTAAAGTGGACTAAGGGCCGGTCGGTTTGCCACGAAGCGCCAGGACTGTCAAAGCCGAAGGCCGGGCTTGACCGGACAGCCTATTGCTATAGGCAATCCTTGAGGTTTCGCGAGCCACTCAAGGTATGGAGCAGACCGAAAAATTCAAGCCGCTGACCGCCCGAAAGACCGGGGCGCTTAAAGGCGAGGCGACGGCTCCGGGCGACAAATCGGTGTCGCATCGCGCCCTCATCTTCGGGGCGCTTGCCGTTGGCGAAACCAGGATTTCCGGCCTGCTCGAGGCCGAGGACGTGCTCAACACGGCGCAAGCGATGCGCAGCCTCGGCGCCGACGTGGTTCGGTCGAAGGAAGGAGCCTGGCGCGTGCACGGCGTGGGCGTCGCCGGCTGGACGGAACCCTCGGACGTGCTCGATTTCGGCAATTCCGGAACCGGCGTCCGCTTGACCATGGGCGCCGTCGCCACGACGCCAATCACCACGATCTTCACCGGCGATGCCTCGCTTCGTAAGCGTCCGATGCGCCGCGTGCTGGAGCCCCTTGCGCTCTTCGGCGCCGTTGCCGATGCGCGAGAAGGCGGTCTTCTTCCCGTCACGCTGCATGGCGCTACGTCACCGGTCCCTATCGAGTACCGCATGACCGTGGCCTCGGCTCAGGTCAAATCGGCGCTCCTCTTGGCCGCTCTGAATGTTCCCGGGCGCTCGACCATCATCGAGCGCGCGGCGACGCGCGATCACACCGAACGCATGCTCAAAGCCTTCGGCGCTCAAGTCAAAGTCGAGCCGATGGCGGATGGTTCGAGCGCCATCTCGGTCATGGGCGAGGCGGAGCTGCGTCCGGTGACGCTTGCCGTTCCGAGCGATCCGTCGTCGGCCGCCTTTCCGCTCGTCGCCGCGCTCATCGTTCCGGGCTCGAATGTGACCTTGAAAGGCGTGATGCTGAATCCGCGGCGGATCGGGCTGATCGAGACCCTCCTCGAGATGGGCGCCAAGATCGAAATCCGCAATGCGCGCGATGATGGCGGCGAAAAAATCGGCGATCTTGTGGTTCAACATTCGGCGCTAAAGGGCGTCGAGGTCCCGCCCGTGCGCGCGCCGACCATGATCGATGAGTACCCCGCGCTCTCGGTCGCTGCTGCTTTCGCCGAAGGCGACACGATCATGCGCGGCCTCGAAGAGTTGCGCGTGAAAGAAAGCGACCGCCTCGCCGCGGTCGCGGCGGGATTAGGCGCCAACGGCGTCACGTTCGAGGAGCTCGCGGACGGGCTCATCGTGCATGGCGTGGGCGCGGATGGAGTGAAGGGCGGGGGCACTGTGCTCACCCACATGGATCATCGGATCGCCATGAGCTTCCTCGTCATGGGGCTCGCCTCGAAGGAACCCGTGCGCGTCGACGACGGCACGATGATCGCGACGAGTTTCCCGAGTTTCTCCGCCCTCATGCGGGATCTCGGAGCCGAGATTAGGGAAGTCGTGCATGATTGAGCAAGCAAACGCGTGCTCCATCCTTACCTCCCTTTGGTGGGGAGGTCGGCCTTGTGAGCGCGCACGCGCGAAGAAGGCCGGGTGGGGGGTGTGGTCTCACCAAGCGCTTTGCTTCGAAACTCTGGCAGGATTTTTCGACCGCTCCCCCCACCCGCCTCGCCTTTGCGCTATCGCGCAAGAGGCTCGCCGACCTCCCCACAAGGGGGAGGTAAATTCGAGCCTCACCTGATGCGTTCGGTCGTGATCGCGATCGACGGGACGGCCGCCTGCGGCAAGGGCACAATCGCGCGCATGCTGGCGAAGCACTACGGCTTCGCTCATCTCGATTCCGGCGCACTCTATCGGCTCGTCGCTATGGACGTGCTCGATCAAGGCGGCGACCCATCGGACACCGAAGCCGCCGTGCGCTCGGCGCGCGCCATCGATCCGTCTCGGGTCAACGATCCACGGCTGCGGTCGGCCGCAGTCGGCGAAGCGTCGTCGCGCGTTGCCCCCATTCCCGGCGTGCGCGCCGCAATTTTTGAATTCCAGCGCGCGTTTGCCACGCATCCGCCCGAAGCGAAGCCCGGCGCGGTGATCGATGGGCGCGATATCGGAACGGTGATCGCGCCCGATGCCGCCGCGAAACTTTTCGTCGACGCGCGGCCGCAAGTTCGGGCCGAGCGGCGCTACAAGGAACTCAAGGCCGAGTACGGGAAGGCCCAAAATCCCTTGCCTTTGCCCGATATTCGCACCGTCATGAACGACCTCATGGCGCGCGACGAACGCGACCGCTCGCGTGCGGTTGCGCCCTTGCGCCAGGCTGCCGACGCCGTCTTGCTCGACACCTCCGATTTGGATATAGACGCGGCGTTCGCGGCGGCCTTTGCCCTGGTTGATCCTAAGGTCAAGGCAGCGCTCGCGGCCCGCCCCAGGGGCTAAGGAGGCCCGGCGGCGTCGCGCAAGTAGACCCGCGATCATCCCATTCCCTTTCCCGGCATCAAGCCGGAACGGTTCGCGAGGCGTTCATCGTCCGCGGCCGGTCACGAACTTTAGAAGGAGTACTCATGGCCAGAGCTCAAGAAAGCATTTCCACCCCGAGCCGCGACGACTTCGCGGCCCTGCTCGAAGAAAGCTTCATCGAACGCGCCCCCGCCGAAGGATCGGTGGTGAAGGGGCACATCGTTGCCGTCGAGAACGACTTCGTCGTTGTCGATGTCGGTCTCAAGACCGAAGGCCGCGTGCCGGTCAAGGAGTTCTCGGCACCCGGCCAGTCCGTGCATGTGAAGGTGGGCGATGAAGTCGAAGTCTATGTCGAGCGCGTGGAGAATGCCTTGGGCGAGGCTGTCCTTTCGCGCGATAAGGCGCGGCGCGAGGAATCCTGGACGCGTCTGGAGAAAGCGTTCCAGGATAGTGGCCGCGTCACCGGCGTGATCTTCGGCCGCGTCAAGGGCGGCTTTACCGTCGATCTCGACGGCGCGGTCGCATTCCTCCCCGGAAGCCAGGTCGATGTGCGACCGGTGCGCGACGTGGGTCCCCTGATGAACATGCCGCAGCCCTTCCAGATCCTCAAAATGGATCGCAGGCGCGGCAATATCGTCGTCTCGCGCCGCGCGGTCTTGGAAGAGAAGCGCGCCGAGGAGCGTTCCGAGCTCGTCGCCTCCCTGACCGAAGGCCAGGTGCTCGAGGGCACGGTGAAGAACATCACCGACTACGGCGCCTTCGTGGATTTGGGCGGCGTCGATGGACTGCTGCATGTAACGGACATCGCCTGGCGGCGCGTATCGCATCCGACCGAAGTTCTTTCCGTCGGCCAACAGGTCACGGTTCAGATCATCAAGGTCAACCAGGACACGCAGCGCATCTCGCTCGGCATGAAGCAGCTTCAGACTGATCCGTGGGAAGGTGTTGGCGCGAAATATCCGGTCGGCGCGCGCTTCAAGGGCAAGGTCACGAACGTCACTGATTACGGCGCGTTCGTCGAGCTCGAGCCGGGCGTCGAGGGCCTCGTCCATGTCTCCGAGATGAGCTGGGTGAAGAAGAACGTCCATCCCAACAAGATCGTGACACCTGGCCAGGAGGTCGAGGTGATGGTCTTGGAGGTCGACTCCAACAAGCGCCGCATCAGCCTTGGCTTGAAGCAGTGCATGGAGAATCCGTGGGTCGGCTTCGCCGAGCGTCATCCTTCGGGCACCGTGCTCGAAGGCGAGATCAAGAACATCACCGAGTTCGGCTTGTTCGTCGGCTTACCCGGCGACATCGACGGGATGGTTCATCTCTCCGATCT
>DASQHF010000024.1:0-3501 GCA_035632215.1 Micropepsaceae bacterium
GTCGGTGTATTCCTTCAAGGGCTTGGTCACGACCGTGAATCCGTTGTAATCGAGCCAGTCGATCAAGGGGCGAAGCGGCGAGAACTCCTGATCCTCGGCGAGCGCCGTATAATAAAAGGCGCGCACGAGAAGACCCTTGCGGGCGAAGAGCTCGAGCAGGCGTTTGTAGTCGATGTCGAAGGCGAGCCCCTTGGCGGCGCCGTAGAGGTTGGCTCCGTCGACAAAAAGCGCGATCCTTTCCTGCGGGTAGAACAGCATCTATGTCCTCCGTTCAAAATCGTTATCTGTCAAATTGCCCATGCGTAATGGGAACGTTTCTACCGCGAGTGTTGAGGGCCGGAAAGAGCGGCAAATGATTTTGATCGGACTGGGTTCGAATCTTTCATCGCAAGCAGGGCCTCCCAGGGCGACACTCATGGCAGCGCTTGCGGAGCTTGGCCGGCGGGGCGTAACGATCGTGTCTCGGTCGCGGTTTTTTCGCAGTGCGGCATGGCCCGATCCGAGTGCCCCCCCTTTCGTCAATGCGGTGGCTCTCATCGAGACGGCGCTCGAGCCTCGCGCACTGCTCAAGCTTCTCCACGAGGTCGAAGCGAAATTCGGGCGCAAACGCGGACGCCCCAACGCCCCGCGCACGCTCGATCTCGATATCCTCGATTATGAAGGCAAGGTCGAGGACGGACCGCCCGCGCTGCCGCATCCGCGCCTCGACGACCGGCTGTTCGTGCTCATGCCCTTGCGCGATGTCGCGGCTCATTGGCGCCATCCCGTTTCCGGTCGAACGGTGGATGAGCTGATCCGGTCGGCGACTCCGGTACAGGTCGAATCGCTCCCCACAGATTAGGGGGATCGGGACAGGCCTCACCGCACGCGGTGCTTCGCTACTACGTCCAAGTTTTCGCTCAACACGGCGCCCTCGGTAAGCACACCCACCCGTCTCTTGAGGGGCGGAGCGCCCGGAGACGGCGGTGTCGGTGACGGAAATGCCACCAGCCACGAGCGCCGGAACCAGTCCGCGACGGACGCAAACGCGTATCGGACCCGCCGCAAAACCGCACGCCGCGCGCGACCGCGCGGGAAAGAGGCGTTATGATGGACGAGAAGCCGCGGCATCAGCGTCAGACTTAACCCGCGCGCACAAGGTTTCAACCGGAGGCTTTGAAAATGTTGAAGCAGATCGTTTCCGCCGCAGCGCTCGTCGCGCTATTCGCCGGAGCCAGCAGCTATGCCGCCGATACCGGCTACGTCCCCGACCGCAAGGAGCTCCAGCGGAGCGAAGTGCCCGGCAGCAATTACGTCACCGTGATGGCGGTCACCACCATCGATCCCGGCAAAGTCGTCGCGCGTCACACCCACCCCGGTGTCGAGATCTCCTATGTCTTGGAAGGAGAGGGCGATTTCGTCATCGAAGGCAAGAAACAGCATGTGAAGGCGGGCGGCAGCTTCCGCCTCGAGCCCAAGGTCCGACACAGCGTCTTGAACGGCTCTTCAACCATGAAAATTCTCGCTGTCTACATCATCCCCAAAGGCGAACCCGTCGCGACCCCAGCACCGGAATAGCGGAGTTCAACGGGCGCTCGATGAGACCGGGTTCGTTCCAATTCTCTGGAAAGTGGGCCGAGACGGTCCGTCACCTTGACGAAACTGGGATGGGTTACACGGTCGTCGCTGTAAAGCTCGTGGACCGTAGGCAATTCGACCAGGTGCTGATCGACTCCGGGAATCTCACCCGGGTCCGCCGGCTTCCCGATATCCCGTTCGTCGAAGATGATATTGCGACTATCCGAGAGACTGGCGCGAAATAGGATTGGGGTGAAAAGCCCTAATGCAAAGGGTCCCGGCGGAAGCACATCCTGCTCCCCCTCTTGCCGCGGCGCAGCAAGTTGCCTATCCTGTAAGACTCTGTGCGCTTTTATGAGGACTCGGGATGGCCCGCGTTACCGTTGAAGACTGTGTCGACAAGATACCAAACCGCTTCGATCTCGTGCTGCTCTCGGCACACCGCGCCCGCCAACTTTCCGGCGGCGCCGATCCGCTCGTTGACCGCGACCGCGACAAGAATCCGGTCGTGGCGCTCCGCGAGATCGCCGGCAAGGAGCTCAAGTCGGACGAGCTGCGCGAGGAATTCATCAAGAGCCTCCAGCGCCACGCCGAGGTCGACGAGCCCGAAACGACGCAGCCGACCGAAGAGACCGCGACCGAGGACATGCTCCATCGGCAGCTCACCGAAGAAGAGCTCCTTCGGGCGCTCACCTCCGAAGCACAGCGCCGCGCCGAGCCCCAGCCCGAAGATACGACGGACTACGAAGAGTAACGACGCTCTCCTGTCATGGCCCGCGCACGCGGGCCACCCAGGCGATGAAGGACTCGTTCGTCGTTCGGACGGTTGGATTAGATTCGGCTATGGACGCGCGCTTGGTGGGGCGGCGCTGTGGTGACTCTCCGGCGCAGCAATCGGCTGATGCGGCAGACGGCGCTCGTCGAGCGCGTGCGCGCTTATGATCCGGGCGCCGACGAAGAGCTCCTCCACCGCGCTTACGTCTTCGCCATGCAGGCACACGGACCGCAGAAGCGTGCCTCGGGCGATCCCTACTTCTCGCACCCGCTCGAAGTCGCCGGCATTTTGACCGATCTGAAGCTCGACACCGCCACCATCGCGACCGCGCTTCTGCACGACACGGTGGAAGACACCTCCGCGACCATCAAGGACATCGAAGAGAATTTCGGTGGCGAGATCGCGGGCCTCGTCGACGGTGTCACCAAGCTCTCCCAGCTCGAGCTTTTTTCCGAACGCACCAAGCAGGCGGAGAATTTCCGCAAATTGATGCTCGCGATGTCGAACGACATCCGTGTGCTCTTGGTCAAGCTCGCCGATCGCCTGCACAACATGCGCACGCTCGCGCATATCAAGAATCCCGACACGCGCCAGCGCATCGCGCAAGAGACGATCGAGATCTACGCGCCTTTGGCGGGCCGGATCGGCATGCAGAACTTGCGCGAGGAGCTCGAGGACCTTTCCTTCGCCGAGCTCGATCCCGAAGCGCGCGAATCCATCGTCAAGCGCATGGAGCAGCTCGATGCGCAGTCCTCCGAGCGCATCGCCCGCATCGCCGACGCAATCAAACGCAAGCTCGCGGAAGCCGGGATCGAAGTCTGGGTCCAGGGCCGCGCCAAGCGCCCCTATTCGATCTGGCGCAAGCTCAAAGACAAGCAGCTCAATTTCGAGCAGCTATCCGATGTCTTCGGCTTCCGCGCGGTCGTGGGGTCAGTGGAAGACTGCTACCGCGCGTTGGGCGTCCTGCACCGCACCTGGCGCATGGTGCCCGAGCGCTTCAAGGACTTCATCTCCACGCCCAAGCGCAACAACTACCGCTCGCTGCACACCACGGTGGTGGGCCCCAAGGGCATGCGCATCGAGATGCAGATCCGCACCGAGGCCATGGACCTGGTGGCCGAGGAGGGGGTGGCGGCGCACTGGCGCTACAAGGACCAGTCCTACGGCTT
>DASQHF010000025.1:0-2992 GCA_035632215.1 Micropepsaceae bacterium
CCCCCCCCCCCCCCCCCCCCCCCCCGCCGCACTACGCCGGCGCGCGATCCCGATACAGCTTGTAGCAGATGGAATCGGAGAGCGCCTCGAAGGACGCGTCCATGATGTTGGCGGAGACGCCGACGGTCGACCAGCGCGCGCCATGCGAATCCGCGCTTTCGATCATCACCCGTGTCACCGCTTCGGTACCGCCGGTCAAGATACGCACCTTGTAATCGACGAGCCTTAGATCCTGGAGATAGGACGAATAGCGCCCCAAGTCCTTGCGCAACGCGTGGTCGAGCGCGTTCACCGGGCCATTGCCGCTGCCGACATTGTGGAAAATCTCGGAACCGACATTCAATCTCACCACCGCTTCGGAAACGGTGACGAGCTCGCCCATCGCGTTGTGCCGGCGCTCGACCATGACGCGGAAGCTTTCCACCGTGAAATAGGACGGCACTTGGCCGAGCGCGCGCCGGGCCAGAAGCTCGAACGAGGCCTCCGCGCCGTCATAGGCATAGCCTAGGAACTCGCGGCTCTTAACCTCGTCCAGGAGACGCGCGATGCGCTTGTCGTCGGGCTTCACTTCGATGCCCAACAGCGCGAGCCGCGCGAGAATGTTGGACCTCCCGGCCTGATCCGAGACCAGAATGTGCCGGCGATTGCCGACCGATTCCGGCGGCACGTGCTCGTAAGTGCGCGGATCCTTCTGCACCGCGGACACGTGCAGGCCGCCCTTGTGCGCGAAGGCCGAGGGTCCGACATAGGCCGCGTGGCGCGCGGGCGCGCGGTTGAGGATTTCGTCCAGCAAGCGCGAGACATGGGTGAGCTGCGCGAGTGCTTCGCGCGAGACGCCGACTTCGTATTGCGACGCGTAGGGCTCCTTCAGCATCAGATTGGCGAGCACCGAGCACAAGTTCGCGTTGCCGCAACGCTCGCCCAGCCCATTCAGCGTGCCCTGGATCTGGCGCACGCCGCCTCTAAGCGCCGCTAGGCTCACCGCGACCGCCTGATCGGTATCGTTATGCGCGTGAACGCCGAGATTGGCTTTGGGCATTCGGGACTTCACTTCCGAGACAATGCGATACGCGTCCTCGGGCAGCGTGCCGCCGTTCGTGTCGCAGAGCACGAGGAAATTCGCACCCGCGTCGTGCGCCGCTTTGAGCGCGGACAGCGCGTAATCGGGGTTGGCCTTGTAGCCGTCGAAGAAATGCTCGGCATCGAACAGCGCTTCGCGTTTCTTGGCGACGATCGTGGCGATGGATTCGGAGATGTTGTCGAGATTTTCGGCTCGCGGGATCTCGAGCGCGACATCGACCTGGAAGTCCCAGCTTTTTCCCACGATGCAGAGCGCGGGCGCTTTGGTGGAAAGAAGCGCGGCCAGCCCCGGATCGTTCGCGGCGCTGCGACCGGAACGCTTTGTCATGCCGAAGGCCGTGAAGCGGGCGTGCTTCAATGCCGGCGGATCGGCGAAGAAGGCGGTGTCGGTCGGATTGGCGCCGGGCCAGCCACCTTCGACGTAATCGATGCCAAGCGTATCCAATGCGAGCGCGATCGTGCGCTTGTCCTCGACAGAAAAGTCGACGCCCTGCGTCTGCGCTCCGTCGCGCAGCGTCGTGTCGAAGAGATAAACGCGTTCGCGGCTCACTCGAAAGCTTCCCCCTTCCGGCCCTTCGCGGGTACCGCAACATCTGCGTTCCCCCCTCTCCCTAGCCCTCTCCCCCTTCGGGGGCGAGGGGATTCGAGTGTCGATTCCCCTCGCCCCCGTAGGGGGAGAGAGCCTGCCCCCGGCTTGATCGGGGGTCGTGAGGGATGGAGCGGAGCGACATCCCGAGCGGGTGAGGGGGACCTTCGCGTCTTGAGGTTCATCGCTTTACCTCCCAGGTGGTTCCCTGCGGGCCGTCCTTGAGCACGATCCCTTTGGCCGCGAGCTCATCGCGGATGCGGTCGGCCTCCTTGAAGTTCTTCGCTTTCCGCGCGGCGTTCCGGGCAGCAATCGCGTCCGCGATTTCAACCACATCCACCGCTGGCTTTGCCGCGATGCGGTCCTGAACGGCTGAAAAGCCCATCAGTCCGAGACCGCCCGCAAGCGCCGCGTCCTCGCTCTGATGCAGTTCCGCGAAAGCCAGCGGCGTGTTCAAGTCGTCGCAAAGGGCGGCGAGAAATTTCTCCTCTATTCGCGGAGACGCGACTGGTTCGGCGATGCCGTACCAGCGATCGAGAATGTTCCAGCTCTCCTTCAACCCCTGCGCCGTCCAGTCCATCGGCTGGCGGTAATGCGTCCGCAGCATGTTGAAGCGGAGCACCTCGCCAGGCCAATCGCGGAGGAGATCGCAGATGGTGAAGAAATTCCCCAGGCTCTTCGACATCTTCTCACCTTCGACCTGAAGGAAGCCGTTGTGCATCCAGACCTTCGCCAGCGGATGATCGTGATGCGCGCCTTCGGACTGCGCGATCTCGTTCTCGTGGTGTGGAAAAACGAGATCGATGCCGCCGCCATGGATGTCGAAGGTTTCGCCCAAAAGCGCTTCGCTCATCGCCGAGCATTCGATGTGCCAGCCGGGCCTCCCTTCGCTCCAGGGCGAGGGCCATGACGGCTCGCCGGGCTTCGAAGGCTTCCACAGCACGAAATCCATGGGATTCTTCTTGTAGGGCGCCACCTCGACGCGCGCGCCCGCGATCATCTCGTCCAAGGACCGCCGCGCGAGCTTGCCGTAATCGGGCTTGGACGAGACCTCGTAGAGCACATGGCCTTCGGCGACATAAGCGTGACGCGACGCGATCAGCGTTTCGATCATCGCGATCATCTGTCGCACATATTCGGTCGCGCGAGGCTCGTGGGTGGGAGGAAGCGCGCCCAGCGCCGAGACATCTTCGTGGTACTGATTTGCCGTGCGCTCGGTCACCTCGCGGATGGACACGCCCTCTTGCAGCGCGCGCGCGTTGATCTTGTCGTCGACATCCGTGATGTTGCGGACATAGCTGACATGCGCCTCGCCATAGAGATGGC
>DASQHF010000026.1:0-6630 GCA_035632215.1 Micropepsaceae bacterium
CATCGGATTCCAGCACCACGATGACGTCGGCATTGTCGAAATAGTCGTTCAGATCGTAGCCGAGATTCATCGGATGATTGTGCGAGAGGCACATGTAGCGGTGCTTGCGCTGAATCACCGGAATCGCGAAGCGTTCGGCGAACGCTTCGAGCTTGCCAACATCCGATTCCTCGCGCCCCGCGCTGTTGGTGATGATCAGCGGGTTTTCTGCGGCTGCGAGCAAATCCGCGGCTTTCTCGATCGCGTTCGTGTCGGGATAGGGATTGGACGGCGTCGCGTGGCGCGAGGGCGAGGCATAGTGGAAGTTCTCGATGGGCGCGGCCAACACCTCGCGCGGCAGCGTCATGTAGACGGGCCCGCGCGGCTCGGTCATGGCGATGTTGAGGGCGCGATCGAGCGAAGATTCCAACACTTGCGCGTTGGGGAGCTCGTAATCCCATTTCATGAATTCGCGCGTCATGGCGCGCTGATCGCGCATCTCCTGCGGCCAATGGATATCGATGCTGCGCTGGCCCGAAAGACCGCCCTCTTCCGAGTACGGCGTGCGGCCGGAGGTGAAGAACACCGGGATATTGCCGCGCCAGCCGTTGATGAGCCCGCACATCGCATTCGCGGTGCCGACATTCACATGCACCATCACCGCCTGCGGTCGGCCGGTGCGCACGTAGTAGCCCTGCGCCATGTTGATGGCGACGTTCTCGTGCGGAACGGTGACGGGCTGCGGCACTTTGGTCCCCAGCGCCTGCGCCTTGGCGTAAGCCTCGATGATCGGCGCGAAGTCGGTGCCCGCGTTGGCGAAGAGATAATCGATGCCGCGGTCGGCGAGAATCGCGAGATAGGCGTCGGAAACGGTGCCCGATTGGATGGTCTTCGTGGTCATGCGTCGGCTCAAGCTTTCAAGAAGGGGACAGCCAGACGAACGAACTCGTCCGCCGCGTCCCAGGGAACGAGATGCTTGCAGCCGTTCACGATGTGCACCTTGAGCTGCGGGTATTTCTCTTTCAGCAGCGTCGCGCGTTCGGCGGCCTTGGCGCGGTCCTCGCGGCCGAAGATCATCAGGAGAGGCACCTGCAACTCAGTCAGGCGTTGCCAGATGGGTGTCTTCGCTTCTTTCGCGGGTGCTGCTTCGGCGGCCTTGTTGCGGGCGACGAAGGCTGCGAAATTCTGGCCGATGCTGCGCGAATGGCGGAGCTCGAGCTCTTCCTCCGTGATCAGCTCGTGATGGAAGAGATTGGCTTCCAAGAGCTTGCGAGTGTCCTCGAGCGTGGGTTCAGCGTTAGCCATGCGGCGCTCGAGGCGGGCTTGCACGGCGCCCTCGTTCTCGCCGGCACCGTCCAGAGGAGGCAGGAGGCTTCCCGTTCCGAGCACGACGATGTGCGAGTAGCGCGCAGGGTCTTTGAGCGCGAGCTGGACCGCAGGGTTCCCCGCCTGCGAATGACCGACGAGAGCGGCGCGCTTTATCCCTAGGGCCTCCATGAATTTCGGGATCGAGTCCCGGCGATAGGCGGCGGAAAGGTCGCTTGGAACGTCGGAAAGGCCGAAGCCCGGCTGATCGTAAGCAATGGCGCGGAAACCAGCGCGCGCTAGGGGCTCGAGATTGCGAATGAAGACATCGGCGGAAGAGCCGAGAGATGCCCCGTGCAGAAGGATCACGGCAGGCCCCGAGCCTTCTTCGATGTAGCGCAATTTGAGACCGTCGACGGTAACGAACTTGTCCTTGGGCCGAGTCATGAGGTCCGTGCTCATGCTCCTACTCCTCAATAGCTGTGCGGGGTCCTTCTAGCACTCTCCCCCCTCCGCCCGCTACGCGGGCACCTCCCCCGCACGCGGGGGAGGAAAGTCGATCACACGCCTTGTTTTCCTCCCCCGTTTACGGGGGAGGTGCCGAGCACGATTTCGTGCGAGGCGAAGGGGGGATCAATTATTCGTCCGTGATGTCGATCCAGGTGCCGTCGGGATCGGTCATCTGGAACTTGCCCGTCGCGTGCTTCTCGAAGAAGCGCTTGCGCACGTCCGATTCCGGGCTCCGGCCCAAGGGCACCGGCGCGAGATAGGGATTCATGCCGGCGACTTCGGCGACGTGCTTCTTGAACGCATCGATGTTCTCGACATGAAAACCGATGTGATCGGGTCCGGGCCGCTTGATCGACATCTCCTCGAACACCGGGATCGACCACGGCATGATCGAGAGGGTCACACGGCCATCGGTCAGGTGATATCCAGGCGCGTTACTCTTGCTGTTCGCCGGCTCGAGCTCGAACACGTCGCGGTAAAACGCCGCGCATTCTTCCGCATTTGGCGTGCGGATGGCGAACTTGTTCAAGTAGCGGTCTTGCGCCCAACCTTCAGCGGCGATCTCGGCATAGACCTCCTTGCGGGTGTCGTCCTTCTTCTGCGCAAGATCGAAGACGTTACCGTCGGGATCATGGCCGCTATAAGCGGCGAAGGGACGCGCGGAAGGCCGCTTCACGATGTTGGCTCGGCGGTGCTTCCTCTGCATGCGCTCGAGTACGGGCTCGACGTCGTCGACCACCATGCCGAAATGATCGAGACCTTCGACGTAACCATCGCGGCGCGGAATGAGATTGAGGCCGACATAGCCATCGCCGATGGTGATGGCGGAGGCGGGGCGGCTCGTTTTCGAGGGCTTCAGTCCGAACACCGCTTCGTAGAACTTGCCCAGCATCGGGTAACGCGGGCTGATCATCGCCATGTGATTGATCTGCGCGAACATGATCGTTCCTTTCAACTCAGCGCATTTCGAGAGGGTAAGGGTGCCGGCGGCGCCTGCAAGCGCGCGATCACGAAGCAGCCGATCGCGGCACAGAAGGGCGGGATCGCGGCGAAGAGGAAGAGCTGCGAAATGGGGAGATCGAGACCGATCAGCACTCCGCCAATGACGG
This sequence comes from Micropepsaceae bacterium, assembly GCA_035632215.1. Lineage (GTDB taxonomy): Bacteria > Pseudomonadota > Alphaproteobacteria > Micropepsales > Micropepsaceae > CAIYRG01. Next base: position 2,904 of record DASQHF010000026.1, read on the forward strand.
GCCCGAGGATGGAGCCAAGACGACCCACCCCGTTCGCCCAGCCGACGCCATTCGAGCGAATGAATGTCGGGTAATAGCGGCCGGCGATCGCGTTCAAGTTGGTCTGTCCGCCGAGAATGGCGCAGCCGGTGCCGAAGGTCGCGAGCGCAAGCAGCGATGCCGAGCCGCTGGCGGAGCCGATCAGCGCGACCATCGGCACGCCGAGCGCAAAGGCTGCCGCAATCGGCACGATGCTGCCCTTGTCAAGCAAGCGTCCGAGGACAAGTCCGCCCAAGATGCCACCGGCCTGGAGCAGCACCGATACGATGGCCGCCTCGTCGCGCGATACTCCTGGGCTCTCGAGCACAGTCGGCAGCCAGGTGACCAGGAACTGCAGCGCCATGAGGTTCGCAACATAAACGAACCACAGCGCGAACGTGAACGCGGCCCGGCCGTCGGCAAACAGATGCGAAACCTTCAAGCCGGGCTTGCTCTCTTCATGGACAATGACGCGACAGTCAGGCTCGAGTGCAAGCCCGCGCTCGATCCTCGCTGCGATACCGATCACGCGAGCATGCGACCCATTGTCGAGAGAAAGGAAACGCAGGGATTCGGGAAGCGCCACGAGCACGAGGGCGGCGGTGCCAAGCGGCAAGAGCGCGCCGACAAGAAACATAACCTGCCAGCCATAGTCCGGAATGAGAAGCGTGGACACGATGGCGCCCGAGCTCGCGCCCGCTTGGTACCCGATCAGCAGGAACCAAACCATCGTCGCCTGATATTTCTTTGGCGAATATTCGGTCCCGAGCGCGATCACCGAGGGCAGCACGCCACCCACGCCGAGGCCGGATCCCAACCGCAGCAGCCTGAGCGTCGCGATATCGCTCGCGTAAATCGTCAGTAGACTGAAGAATGCGAGAACGAGACAGCCCACGACAATGGCACGCTTGCGCCCGGTGCGGTCACCGAGGAAGCCGAGGGCGAACGCGCCCAGCATGACACCCAAATTGGTCGCGCCGAACACGAGGCCGAGCGAAGCGCGTGGAATCTTCCAGGCCTCGATGATTGCCGGCCCGGCGAAGCCGGGCGCTTGGGCCTCGAAGCCGTCGACGAACATGCAGAGGAGCAGGAGCGCGCCGAGCGCGATCTGGAATCGCCCGAGCTTCTGCCGCTCGATCAGCTCATTGATGTCGAGGAGTTTCGACTGCGCCATTCGGCCCGGTTTCTAGACCGCTCCCCCCACCCGCCCTCCTTCGCGGCGTGCGCCGCGGCGGAGGTCGACCTCCCCACAAGGGGGAGGTAGGTTCAAGGCATCACGCTGCACGACTATTCGTCGGTGATGTCGAGCCAGTTGCCGTCCGGATCGGCCATCTGCCACTTGCCCGTCGCGCTCTGCTCGAAGAAGTGCTTGCGTACGTCCGACTCCTTGCTCCCGCCCAAGGGCATCGGCGCGAGATAGGGATTCATGCCCGCGACCTCGGTCACGTGCTTCTTGAAGGAATCGAGATTCTCGACATGGAAGCCCATGTGATCGGGACCGGGACGCTTGATCGACATGCCTTCGAAGATCGGGATCGACCAAGGCAGGATCGAGAGCGTCATTCGCCCATCGGTCAGGTGGTAGCCCGTATCGGTCTTCCGATTGACGGGCTGGAACTCGAACACGTCGGCGTAGAACTCGGCGCAGGCTTCCGCGTTCGGCGTACGGATGGCGAATTTGTTGAAATAGCGATCCTGGTTCCAGCCGTCTTTCGCCTGCTGCGCATAGAGGTCGACGCGGGTGTCGTTCTTTTTCTGCGCGAGATCAAACACGTTGCCGTCGGGATCGTGGCCGCTATAGGCGGCGAAGGGCCGCGTCGAGGGCCGCTTCACGATGTTCGCCTTTTTGTGCTTCTTCTGCATGCGATCAAGCACGACATCGACATCGTCCACGACGATGCCGAAATGATCGATGCCGCCGACATAGCCGTCGCGACGCGGGATGAGCTGCATGCCGACATAGCCATCGGCATAGATCGGCGCATCGGTGACGCGGAAGCTCGAATATTTCAGCCCGAACATCGCCTCGTAGAACTTCCCGAGCATCGGATATTGGTGGCTGATGATGGCGGTGTGGTTGATCTGAGCGAACATTCCTTCTCTCTTCGGTTGACGTGACTTGATCAGGCCATGGCGCTCTGGGCTTTGAGCTCGGGCGCGCGTTTCGCGCGCACATTCGCGAGCAGGACGATCCACAGACAGCCAAGCAGCATCGGAATCGAGACGAGCAGATACATCGTCTGCAAGGGCCAGTGCAACGCGAGCAGGATGCCCGCGAGCTGCACGCTCAAGAGCGAGCCGACGCGCGCAAAGCCGTGCGCCCAGCTGACACCTGTCGAGCGTAAGTCCGTCGGATAAAGCGTCGCTGCAAGCGCCGCGAGCGTGATCTGGCCGCCAATGTTGAAGAAGCCCGAAGCAAAGATGGCGCCGGCGAGCGGATAGAAAGAGCCGCCGGCCGTACCGATAAGGCCGATGAAGATCGCGCCCAAGACGAAGGAGCCCGCCAGCACGCGGTGAAAGCCGAGCCAATCGGCCAAGAAGCCGAGCGTGATCACGCCGAGCATACCGCCCACTTGCAGGAAGGCCGCCGCCTGGAGCGCGCGTGCTTCAGCGAGGCCGGTTTCGCTCGTGAGCGTCGGCAGCCAGTTGTTGAGGTAATTCAGCGCTAGCGTGTTCATAAACAGGCAGAGCCAGATCAGGATCGTGGTCGTCGTGCGGTCTTCCATGAACAGACGCGCCGGGCGGAAGCGGTTCGCGTTTGCCTCGCGCAGCTCCTGACGCAGCACGAATTGCGTATCGCTCGAAAACGAGAGGGCCGGATTGATCTTGCGCAAAATCCTGATGATGCCTTCGGTTTTGCCTTGGACCGTCAAAAGACGGATTGATTCCGGCAGCCAGATCGAGAGCACGCCAGCCATCAAAAGAGTGAGGGTCGAGGCAAGATAAAACTGCGCCGGCCAGCCGAAGGCGGGCACGAGGTGCGAAGCGACGAAGCCGCCCGAAGCCGACCCCATGGCGTAGCCGCAGCCCATCAGCGTCACCATCGCGGCGCGGCGGCGCTTCGGCGCGAACTCGTTCGCGATCACGACGCCCAAGGGGACAACGGCGCCCAAGCCAAGCCCGGTGAAGAAGCGGAGCACACTCAAGGTCGACAAGTTGGTGGCGTTGGGCCAAATGGGCTGGACGAGCGCGGCGATCTGCGGCGTCTGCGTCACGAGGAGCGAGAACAGTCCGACATAGACGACGGTCGCGACGGTAACGAGCTTGCGCCCCCAACGGTCGGCCAAGGGCCCGATGATGAGCGCGCCGATGGCGACGCCAAGCACACCCATCGAGAACACGTCGCGCAGCGCGCCTCTGGCGAGGCTCCAATCCTTGGTCAGCGCCGGTCCGACATAGGCGATGGACTGGTTGTCGACCCCATCGAGGAACAGCGTCAACCAGGCCATGAAGCAGATCAGGCACTGATAGAAGCTGACTTTCTGCGCGTCGATGACATCGGCGACGTCGACTGTTTTGGCCATGCGGCTCGTCTCCCGGGCGCCCGTTCGCGGGTCTCGTCCGATCCTACACGGAAATGCCGGAGGTGTCGTGGAGCCCAAAAGTTGTGTCATCCCCCGCGAAAAAGCTGTGTCATCCCCCGCGAAAGCGGGGGACCCAGCGCGCGTGCGTCCGCACGCGCAAAAAGTCATTCGCGGCGCAGACGCGC
>DASQHF010000027.1:0-11730 GCA_035632215.1 Micropepsaceae bacterium
TTCTTGCCCGCAATACGGTCGCGCTTCTGGATTCGCTTCAGCTCGCCCGCGTCGAAATCGTCGCGCACTCGATGGGCGGCATGCTGGCGGTCAGGATCGCGCGCAGCTATCCGGAGCGCGTCAACCGCCTCTTGCTGGAAGCGCCGATAGGGCTCGAGGACTATCGCAACTTTGTTCCTCCCGTCACGACCGAGACGATCATGGCGGACGAGGACAAGCTCAATGCGGAGTCTTATCGTCGCCAGCTGGTGACCAATTATTCGCTCACCCTGCCCCCCGACGAAGTGACGCCCTTTATCGACGCGCGAATGCGGTTGAAGGAAAGCGCGGACTATCCGCGCTGGCTGCGCGCGTTCGTGAACACCTATCAGATGATCTGGAGCGGGCCCGTCGTGTACGAGATTCCGCTCGTCGCGCAGCCCACTCTGTTCGTCATGGGAGCGAACGACCACAATGCGCCGGGGCGCGCCTATGCGCCGATGGAGAAGCGGGGCCTGATGGGCGAGAACGCGAAGCTCGCGCAAGCGCTCGCGCCCAAGATGAAGCAGGGCCGCGTGGAAGTGATCGATGGCGTTGGCCACCTTGTGCATCTCGAGGCGGCACAAAAATTCAACACGATTATGCTCGGGTTCTTGAACGCGAAGCCGTAGGCGGGAAGGCGAACTTTACTATCGCCTTTAATGCTGAGGACCGAACATGGCGATTAGCAGCATCCCAGCTGCTCAAAAGCCGGCGAAGAAGCTCAGGGCGCGAACAAATTTTCTACGGTCGTTTTCCACTCGTGGCAAAGTATTCTTCGTGAAGAGGACAACAGTGGGCAACCCTCCATGGCCGAGAGGAATGTGGCTGGCCTCTCCAGTTTTACGGGCGCGCTGCAATTCGGCGCCGAGCACGAGAAAGTGCTTGGTCGCAACCAGCCAACTGATTACACCCCCCGCAAAAATCGTGTAGCCGGCATATTGATAGAGAGACATCTTGGGAGTTTACGGCGTTGAGACGGTGCGGTTGTACCAGGGGAAGGAATCCCAGCTCAAAACCTTCTCGGTCCCGTTGAAGAGCGCGCCCAAGCTTCCACCGCTCACCTTGTACGAGAACTCCTTGACATGGTCGGGTGGATTCGTCGTCGCGTTGCGCGTGATGTCGATCGCCTGTTCCGTCTTGAAGACCTGGTACTTCGAAGGATCGCGCGGGTCGAAGAACTTGACCTCCCCGCCACCCTTGGTCGCTGGCGCACGCTCGTATTTGACATGGACCTGCATGCGCTCGCCGCTCGCGGCGGCGAAATCCCAGTCCTCATCGACGATCACGGCGCCGTTCGACGCGCCTTCGGTGCGCGCCATCTTAGCCGTGGTCGCGGGCTTGTAGTTGCCGAAAGCGCCTGGCGCCGCAGCCGGATCCTCACTAAGGCCCGCAATGATCATCTGACCCGCGAGATTGCCGTTCGTCTGTTTCACCGGCACCGCAAGATAGGCCATCCGGTTCGAGCCCTTGCCTACCGGCTTGCCGTCGCTGCCCACGATCGTCATGCGGTCGATGAAGATCATCCGGATGTTCGCATCCTTCGCCGGCCCCTGCGTTGCAACCTGCGGCGTCCACCCTTGAGGCAACATCTTTGAGAGCGCGGCATCGGGCACGTGGAAATCGAGCTGGAAACGGTGTTCGGCCGCTTGCTCGAGAAACGTATCGGCGCGCGCCATAGGCGCAGCCAAGGCGATCGCCGAAAGCCCCACGAAGAATCCCATTCCGATCTGCCGCATTCGTTCCTCCCGTCAAGCCGGAAGGATGCTACAGCGCCTTCGGGGCGCGCGCGAGTGTGGTGCGGGAGCCAGCAGCGTCAATATTTGAAGGTTGCTTCCGCTCCAATGACACGGCCTTCGTTCAAGGTACGAAAAGCGCCACCTCCGACCTGTAGCGGCAGTGGCGTGACAATGCCGTCCGTCACTTTGTCCAACAGATTCCGCCCATAGAGCGAGATCGTCCAATGTTCGCTTGGCAATGTCACGGAAATGGCTGCCGATAAGTTCTCGATGGGCGTCAGGAAAGCAGTATTGTCGTCGGTAGCGGCGGCCCGCGAGCGATAACCGTAATCGGCTTTAAGCTGAACCGTGTAGTTGCCGATAGGCCGCGTATACTTCGCGCCGAACGCATAGCTCCACTTCGAAAGCCGCGGGATATCGAGGCCGAGATCGACCGCATTGATCAGGTGATCATTATTAAGATCGATAAAGACTCTGTCATAGGAGCCCTCTGTGTAGCCCGCGTTCGCGTTCAAGATGAGGCCCTCTGTGATCGCGGCAAGGACTTCGACCTCCGTACCTTTGATCGTTGCATCTGCCGTGTTCCGTGTGGTCTGCACAACGATTGTGGCAGGATCTGGAAAGTTGAGATCTCGCTGCAAATCCCTGATCTGATCATAGAAAAGCGCGCCATTTATGCGCAAACGACGGTTGAGCCAATCGCTTTTCCAACCAAGCTCAAAAGCGTCCTGGCGTTCGGGCCCGTAGGGGCCTGGAGCTATCGTGACCAGGTAGCTCGCATTCCTCACATTGTAGCCGCCGCTTCGCACACCGCGCGACCAACTGCCGTAGACGAGCAGGTCGTCCTGCGCCTGCCACTCGAAACCGAGCTTGGGGAGGAAGTTGTCCCAGTGATCGTTGCCCGGGGCGCCCGGAAATCGCGGCCCCGGGAAGTTGTAGCGACAGATCTCGGTGTCAAAGTTGCACAACGAGCCGGCGGTTGAGGGCACGAAGGTCGCGATAAGGGCTGATTTCTCTTCGCGGGTAAAACGGCCGCCCGCGATTACGCCGAAGCTCGGGACGAGGTGATATTCAGCATCGGCGAAGACGGCGTAATTGGTGTCGTCAATTCTTCCGCCGAGTGTCGAATCGATGGCGCCGCCGAAGAGCACGCGCCGCTCGAGATAGTTGAACGACTGGTTGAAGTAGTAGAGCCCGGCAGTGATATCGAGCCGATCGAAGTAGCGAGCCGCGTACCGCAGCTCATCACTTACCTGATGCTGCTGCAGCTTGTCGAAAGCGTGGAAACGCGTCGTCGGCTGCGCATCGATGTCGTCGGACGCGCCTTGATCGAGACGGCGATAGCCGAACAGGTTGGTGACGACGCCCGCGCCCTCGTGCCAGATCGATTCGAGCGTGACCGCGTCCCAATCGAGCCGATTGTAGCCCGGATTGTTGATGTCGATGGTGAAGCCGTGAAAGTAGGCAGGGTTCTGCGCCACTGCCCCCTGCCCATTCATCCAGCCGTGCTCGTAAATGAGCGTCGTGTCGATCGGGCCTGTGGTCCACAGCAATGTCGGCCGCAGGATGCCCGTACGACGAGCTCCCATGCTTCTCCCATCGAAGGTATTGGTGAACCAACCTGAATCATCGTCGTAGGAGAAACTGAGCTTCGCCTTCAGACTCTCCGCGAGCGGTCCCTCGACGCTGAGCCCGCCTTCCTCCTCGAGGCCCGATTCGACGCTCAAGCGGCCGTGGACCGAGAATTGATCGCCTGGACGCCTGGTGTTGATCAGGATCGCACCACCAGTGGTGTTGCGGCCGAAGAGCGTTGCCTGCGGACCGCGCAGAATCTCGACGTCCGAGACATCGAAGAGATCGACCACGGTACCAGCGGACATACCTTGATAAATTCCGTCAACGAAGACGCCAACGGCCGGCTCGACGGACGGAATCGAGCTGTTGATGCCGAGGCCGCGGATCGCGAAATTCGCGAAACTGGGGATCGTGCCGGCATCAGACAGGGTGACGTTCGGCGCGGCAGTGGTAAGGTCCTGAAGCGTGCGGACGTGAAGATCCTCGAGCGCCCGCGCATCGAAGGTGGAAATCGCAATCGGCACCACCTGCTCGCTTTCGGCAACGCCGCGTTTCTGAGCCGTAATCAGGACCGTCTCGATGGGCGTGCTTTCGGGGGCCATGGGCGCCGGACTCTGCCCAGCTGCTTCGTCCGTCCAAAGCCCGCAAAGCACGAGTCCCGCCGCAAGGCCCGTGCGGCGTTGGCCGGCTCCCGGCCGGCGGATGAGATGTCGTGATTTCATACTGCCCCTCCCCTCGAAGGCTCCATCGTACATCCAGGCAATCCGAAGCCGTCTGCGTTGCCAAGCTGCCGGATGGGAAACCCGGCTTTGAGCCGGAGAAAGCGCAGAGAAAACAGACGTCTAGAGCGGCACGGCAGATCCATGCGAGCGCCGGCTTGACAGCGACGGCATTAGATTGCATTATAAATGAACACTCATTCACTCAGGCGCGTCGTGCGTCTTTTTTCATGGCGAGAATGTGAACAATCGTTTGTTCATAAAATGTAGCGCCCCGCCGCATTTGGAGGTCTTCCCATGCTTCAGTCCATTGCAAATATGCGAACGCTGGCCGATCTGTGTAAAAGCCATGAGCCCCTACCCGAACCGCTCGCTTCCTGGCTCGCGGAGTCGCTCGAGTCCTTTCTCGATCAGAAGAGCCCCTCGTTGAACGAGGCCTTTGGCGTGCGGAACGCGCGCGGCGGCGTTCCGTGGCGCATGGAAGCAAGCATCCGGGCGCGCGACGCCGCGCTCCGGACGCTTGCGGAGACGCACCTCCGAAATCTCTCGCCTTCCGCCCAGGCCGAGGCCATCCACCGCCTTTCCTGCCGCTACGGGGCTTCTGGCTGGCGCTTCGACAAGGAAAAGGACGAGATGCCGGCCAGCTATCGGGGTGGCCCGCATGAGTTTTTGTGGCGGGCCTTCAGATCGGGGGCGGTGATGCCTCTCTGCACCCGGCAATTGCGCACCATTCTCGGCAGCTGACCGAAAGCTTTACTTGCAACGCGTTCGAGGGCGATTTAGAATGAATGTTTGTTCAGTGTAATCCCGAACGGGCAAAGCCGAGCGAGTTGAGTTCCATGGAACGGAGGAGCGAGAAGACCGCCGAGACCAAGGAACGGATCGAGCGTGCGGCCCTGAAGCACTTCGTCGAAAAGGGCATCGCCGAGACGTCGATCCGCGATATTGCGGAAGAGGCCGGTCTTTCGCTCGGCGCCATGTACAACCATTTCCCAAGCAAGGAGGAGCTTGCCTGGCGCATCTTCATCGACGGCTGGAACGATATCGGCCAAGAGCTGCGACGTCGTGCGATGGGTGAATCGAAGCTCCCTGCCAAGATGCGCTCCATGATCGAATATGTCTTTCGCCGCTTCGACGAGGACTGGCTTCTGGTCACCTATGTCTTCCGCGCGCGTCACCAGCACATGGATCGCGTGCCCTCTTCGCGCGGCAATCCCTACACGATCTTCCGTCTCGTTATCGGCGAAGCTATGCGCCGGGGCGAGATTCCGCATGGTGACCTCGAGCTGAAGACCGCGCTCGTCGTGGGCGCCGTCGTGATGGCCATCGATTCGCGCATTCTGGAGCGCCTGAAGGGATCGCTGTCCCAGTCCGCCGCGACGGCGGCCGACCTCTGCATCCGCATGCTCGGGGCCTAGTCAGGCCGCCGCCTGCTAGGCGGCCAACTGGACCATCGCCGAACCATCCCGTACCGGAGGCCTGCGCGCCTTGAAAACGAGATAAACCAGATCGCCGTTTTCGAGCGCCGACGGGATCCGCGTTCCGGGCGCCCCCGCAAACGTCCTGATCGCATGCCGAAGGAACCAGGGCACATTGGCGCGCTCAAGCTCGCGGCGTCGCGCCGAGTCGAGCTTTAGCGCATGCACCACATTTGCCGTGATATTTTCCCATTCGAGGATCTCGAGCCCGGATTTGCGCAATGACCCGACGAGAGCTTCGACCTCCGACGGCGAACGCAAATCGGCATACAAGAAGTGACCGTCCGGCCTCAGCACCCGCCGGACTTCGGCGAAAAACCGATCGATATCGCCGTAGCAGAAAGACGCCTCGACATTGATGAGCGCATCGGCGCTCTCGTCGAAAAGCGGAATGTCCTCGGCATCACCTTGGAGGAACCGCAACTGCGGTAAGAGATGCCTGCGCCGGCAGAATGCGATCGCGTTCTCGGCGATATCGATTCCGATCACGCTTCTCGTCTTGAAATGACGGTGGATGAATGCAGCCCCGCCGCCGCGGCCGCAGCTGACCTCGACAACATCCTTACCGGCGAGGTCCGCGTTTCCAGCGATGCGATGATAAAGCTGATGGCAGTAACGCTCCCACTCGTCGGCGGGATCGAGCGAAACCGTGTGTCCTGATTCCGACTCGCCGGCAAAACCGTAGTTCATCTGCGTCCATCGCGTGAAATTTCGATGTTTTCGCGCGAGATATTCAAAGAGAATCCGGAACGCGATCTTGCGTCCGCGCGGCGAGCGATTGGTCAATAGGAAAAACGTCTTGGTCAGCATTGTGGTCTCCGCAATGTCATTTCACGACTCATTGACGCGACATGACAGGACCGTGTCGCCTAAGGATGGCGATGCGAAGTAGTTCGGGTTTCCCGAGGTTTTTCGCGCTCTTAACAATCACGCCAGGCGTTACTTGTTTTCGGTCGTCACGCGACCCATATTTTCACCGATCGCTGTGTGGGGCGCTCTGATCGTAGTTTTTCGAAATCCATAAAAACGACTCTGCGCCGATGGGTTCGTTTAGCGCCGGAAAAAACTTCCCACGTGAAGCGCAGGATAAAAGGGGCTTACGATGACTTTCCTGTCCGCATTGTTCGGGCTTACCGGCAGCAATTGGCTCAGCTGGATCCTCGTCGCCGGCGCACTGTTCGTCGTGTGGCAGTCGTTCTGGACCATCGGCCCAACCTCGGTCGGGCTTGTCCGCAAGCGCTTCAGCTTCAAGCGCCTTACGGGCGGCAGTCCCGTCGCCTTTGCCGGCGAAGCCGGATACCAGGCGCAGCTCCTGATGCCCGGCCTGCGCTTCAAATTCTGGCCGGTGTTCACGGTCTCGCGCCATCCGATGGTGCAGATTCCCGCGGGACAGATCGGCGTCGTCATAGCGCAAGCGGGAGGGCCACTTCCCATCGGCGCGAAGTCGGCGATCTACAAGCCGGAATTCGGCAACTTCCAGGACCTTGAAAGCTTTGTCGCCAAGGGCGGACAAAAAGGCGTTCAGCGACCGGTGCTCTCGCCGGGCACGGTGGCGCCCATTCACCCAGTGGGCTTCCTGGTCATCACCAAGACCCGCGTATACGGCGTACCGGTCGCCGAGGAATACGCCTACCTCGCTAAGCTGACGGGAAAATTCGGGCCGCAATCCTTCGGGCTCAATCCCGAGCAGCTGAACGTCGTGCGCATCCAGCCGCAAAAATTCCAGGACGACGATGGCAAAGGCAAGATCGTCGATATGATCGGAATTGTGACGACGCTCGACGGCATGCCGCTGCCCAAAGGCGCCATCGCCAATCGCCTGGGCGATTACGACGACATCGTCGAGCTCGAGCGCCGGCCCAACACCAAGGACAGCGACCTCGTCGAGGCGATGCTCTCGGTTAAGAACGAGGTCCACAACAATTACCAGGACTTCCAGACCTTCCTCGAGAAAGGCGGACGCATCGGCTTGCAGCACGATCCGCTCCTCTATGGCGCGTACAATCTCAATCCGTTCCTTGTCGCGGTCGAGCTCGTCCCGATGCTCGTCATCAACCAGGGCGAGGTGGCGGTGGTGAAGGCGTATGTCGGGCTTGCGACCGAAGACACGTCGGGCGCGGACTTCAAGTTCGGCGCGCTCGTCCGCCCGGGCCACCGCGGCATCTGGCAGGAGCCGCTGCGCACCGGCAAATATGCGGTCAATCCGCGCTGCTACAGCGTCGAGGTGGTGCCGACCTTCATCTTGACGCTCAACTGGGCGGAAGCGACTTCGACCGCGCACAACCTCGACAAGGATCTGAAGCAGATCGTCGCCAAGTCGCGCGAAGGCTTCGTCTTCAACATCGACCTCCAGGTCCAGATCCACGTGCCCGACACCGAGGCGGCGAAGGTGATCTCGACCGTCGGCTCGATGAAGAATCTCGTCAACGAGGTGCTGCAGGCCGCCGTCGGCAACCATTTCCGCGACAAGCTCCAGAGCATGCCGGCGATCGACTTCATCGAGAAGCGCGACGAGGTACAGTCGCAAGCGCAGGACTACGTCACTGGCAAGCTCAAAGAATACCGGGTCGAGACCCGCGGCGTGTACATCCAGGACGTCGTCTTCCCGCCCCAACTGGTGGAAGTCTTGACCGCGCGCGAGATCGCGAACCAGCAGCAGAAGACCTACGCCGCCGAAAAGGAAGCGCAGGACAAGCGGCTCACGCTAGAGGCCTCGCGCGGGCGCGCCGACATGCAGACCGATCTCGCCAAATCGACGGTCGGCATCGACATTGCCAAGAACCGCGCCGAGGCGATCAAGGCCCAAGCCGACGGCGATGCCTATCAGCTGACGAATGTCGGGCGCGCCAAAGCAGTCGAGACCGAGGCGCAAGGCTTGGCGGTCGCCAAGGGCCTCGAGGCCCAACAGCAGGCGATCGGCAAGGATCAGACGACGGTCGTCAACGTGACGAAGGCGCTCGCGGCTGGGTCGCAACGTTTCATCCCGGAGAATCTCGCCCTCAGCCTTGGCGGCGACGGCGGGCTAGGCTTGAACAGCTTGACGCCGCTCTTGATGCGCTGGCTGCAACGCTATTCGTCGCCGGCGCCGTCCGAGCCCGAAGTGGAGAAGCCCGTCGTTGCTCCGCCGCCGGGCGGCAACAGCGGCAGGACCCCGCCGGCGCTGGAGAGGTAAACGCGGCTGTCACGCCCCTTTGGCCATGAGCATTATCGGCGCCATTGCAATCTCTCTAATTTCGGCCGTTCTTCTGATCGGCGTCGGCGCGTACTTTTACGGCTTCTTTCACCTGATCAAGTCCGCGATCAGTTATTTTCGCGCTTTGCCACGGGACGCAGGCAAATTACGAGCAATCTTCTGGCCAAGCGCAGAAGACCTACGGACCGCGTACCTTTCTTCAGAGTATTTGATTCACAGGTCCAAGACCGCGCGGGCAATGACTCTTTTTGCCGTCGCGTGGCTTTCGGCGCCAGTTGCTCTGGGCCTCGCCGGCCTAACCGGTCTTTTCGGCGAGATACAGTAGGCCTTATTTCACTTCGACGAGCTCGATCGCTTCGCGGCTTGGGCCTTCGATCATGAAGGCGCGGGTGTCGCCGAGCTTGTGAGGCTGCTCGAGGAACTTCACGCCTTCGGCGCGCAGCTTCGCCGCCCAAGCATCGAGATTGGCGACGCTCAAACCCACATGGTCCATCAGATGCCCGCGCGTGGAAACGAGCGGCGCGTCCGTCTGGCGCATGTACCAGTTCATCGCCACATCGCCGAAGGTGACGCCGGTGGTCGGCGTGCGGAACATGCCTTGGCGCTCTAGCGCGGGCCAGGTGCGGTCGGCCGAGCGCGCCACCTTGCAATTGGCTTCGGTGTATTTCGGCGCGGTTGCAGGTGTCTGCGGCGAGGGCGCGTTCAGATGCGTCTGGTACCAGACGCGGGCGCAGAACGGATCCTCCTGATACATGTGGACGTGATTGAAACGCTCTTTGGGCATGTTGCCCTGGTATTCGATCAGCGTTCCATCCGGCCCGTTGAGGTAGGCGAAACCGGCGCCGCCCAGGGGCTTCACGCCCTTGGCGCGCGCATCGGCGATCTGCGCTTTGGTCAAGCCCAGAATCCCCCCCGTGCCCGGCCAGGAATCGCTGCTGACGAGGACCGAGCCGCCTTCGTCCGTCGTGTACAACGGGGCAAGCGTCACTTCGCGGCGCTGCAGATAATCCGCCATGTTCTTGCGTACATCGGTGACATGCCAACCAAAATGCCAGAAGGCGGTGATTTGGGGATCGGAAATGGGCGGCTTATCGACCTTCTTGAAAAGGACGAGCACATTGTTCGGCGAGGCGAGCGCCGGCATGCCGGCCCATGTCGTCTTCGAGGTCGACGGAAACTCTTTCACATAGAAAGCGATGGCGGCATCAGGATCGACTGAGTTCAGCTCGAGATGATGAAAGCCGGGCGGCGGCAACGCATCGGCAGCTAGCGCCTGTCCGGCGCCGAATGCCGCCACGAGGGCGCAGCCGAGCGCGGTCCCTATTCTGGTCATGGTACGGCCTCTCCTGTGCCAAAGCCGCGCGTGTGGTAGGATTTTCCATCGGCGGTCACGACACCGGTGAAGAAGCCGCCGATGCTGCCATCGCGGCGCGGATTGTAGAGAACGGTGATCTTGTCTCCCAACCCGATCGCACTCTTGACGTAGCCGCTATTGGAGAGGCGACCGACGCTGCCGCCCTCGAAATCCCACTGCTTGGCACCGTCCGCGGTCGGTACCAGAAGCATGATCCGCACATGTGGATTGGACCAGTCGAGCGCCTTGACGGTTCCTTCGATCGAGCGCTCGGTCGAGCGGTTATAGGGCGCGAGCGAGTGGTGGGCTGCCGCCGGCAGTGTGGCGGCCAAGATGAGAGCGAAGCCGAGGCCGATAAGACGCGTCATTGTGTCCTCCGAACCGATGGTGCGGAGCTTAGCCGAGTTCGGGCAAGCAGGGAATCAAGCCGAGGGCTTGGTCAGCACGACATAGAGTGCGATCACCTCGGTCCCGTACTCCATACGCAAGAAGCCTTCGTCCAGCCGCGCGACGGTAAGGCCCGCGCGCTTGGCTACTTCGCGGACGTGATCGGGATGATGCGCGTAGCGGCCTGAATCGGTTAACTGGAACGGCGGGCGAGCGCCTTTTTCCATGGTGATTGCAATCACGCCTTGCGGTTTCAAATGCGCGGCCGCCGGCACGACCACCTGCCCAAGATCGCCGAAATAAATGAGGCAATCGCAGGAGACGATGAGGTCGTATGTTTCTTGGTTGCGCTTCAGCCATTCGGTGATCTCGGCGACTTCGAGCTTGTCGTAAAGATTGCGCCCGCGTGCGAGCGCGACCATCTCTGGCGACAGATCGACCCCGGTGAGCTCGGCCGCGCGATCCTTAAGCACGGTGCCCGAAAGGCCCGAACCGCAACCGAGATCGAGCACTTTCAGGCCGCGCTTATCGCCCAGCACGGCCTTCATGCCTTCGTCCAGGCGCTCGGGCCCAGTGTAGCTCAAGTCCTCGCGCATTTGCTTCTCGTAATAGGCGGAGAAGCCCTTATAGATCTGCTCGATGCATTCGTTCGGCGCGCGTGGCGGCGGCGCTTGGTCGCGAAGCGCGACCAGCACATGCTGAAGCTCGGCGTCGTCGGGATAGGATTCGAGATATTTCTCGTAGGCCCTGCGGGCTTCGTCGCGCTTGCCGCAGATATGCGCGATGTCGCCAAGCTGATACCAGGCGTTCGGGTCCTCGGGGTTCAGCTCCGTCACGCGCTTGCGGCAGAGATATGCCGTTCTCACCTTGCCCGCCTCACGCAGACGCTTGGCGAGAGCCGAGAGCTCCTCGACGGACACCTGGCGTGCTCTCGATGCCGCGTCCCCTGGCCATGCGAGCAAGCCGGCGCTTAGCGCTTGATCGATCCAGCGGTCGATCTCCGCGACTTTCCCCTCCGGAACGAGAGGGCGCACCAGCTCTCGAATCTCTTCGATGCTTTTCGTCCCGTCGCAGAGTTCGGTGATGAGCGCGCCCATCGGGTTGAGCTCGTGCAGCTTGTCGCCCACCGGATCGTAGGCGACATAGCCGTTCTCGATGGGCGACAAGAGAATGACGGGATTGATGATCGGATTAGGCATGCGCCCAAATATGCGACGGCCGTGCATCCGTCAAACGGATGCACGGCCGTGCGTGCATGCTAAGCGAT
>DASQHF010000028.1:0-2839 GCA_035632215.1 Micropepsaceae bacterium
CGCAGGGCTGAAGCTCCGATACGAGATGCGGAAACCGAAATCGTTATGGAAACGCGCGGCGCAGCATGCGGTCGAGCGCGTGACGGGGCACAGCGACGTCAAGGGAATGCGTAAGGCCGCGGTTCTCGCATCGCATCCAGGTGCCCTTGCCGAAGGCTTCCGTGTTCACCGCGCGCGCGAGAAAGTGGACGGGCGGCGCGCAGCGGATGAGATCCTCGTGCGATTGAGTTTAGCGTAGAGTTTCCTTGCTTAGGCCCCGCTCCAGTCCGCTGCCAGCCAGCAGGGCACTGCCGCACGGCACCTTTGTCGTGATATTCTTCAAGATCAATATTCTGGGAAAGACGAACATGGCCGACACGAAATGGGCGATTCGGGCGCTCGAGTTCACCAATTGCAATTGTGCTTATGGCTGCCCATGCCAGTTCATGGCGCTTCCGACCCATGGCTTCTGCCAGGCGGTAACCAGCTTTGAGATCAAGCAAGGCTTTCACGGCGACACCAAGCTCGACGGCCTGAAAGTCGCCGGTATCTTCTCGTGGCCCGGCCCCATTCACCTCGGGCACGGCGAGGCCGCGATCGTCATCGACAAGCGCGCCACTGAAGCGCAGCGCACCGCGCTTCTGCGCATCTTGAGCGGCCAGGACACCGAGCCGGGCGCGACCATCTTCAACGTCTTCTCCACGACGCTCGAGAAGGTCCATCCGCCCGTTTTCGCCGACATCGAATTCGAGATCGATATCGACAAGCGCCGGGCGCGGATAAAGGTGCCCGGCTACATCGAGGCCCGCGGCGAGCCGACCAAGAATCCCGTGACCGGTGTAGAGCATCGTGTGCGCATCGACAGTCCGAACGGCTTCGAGTTCAAGCTGGCCGAGGCCGGCCGCGGCTGGTCGAAGACGTCTGCCCCGATGCAGATCGAACTTGCCGATTCTTACGGGCATTTCTGTCATCTCAATCTGTCTCAGAGTGGCTTGATTGACTGACTCCATGTTCTCCGAGCCGTTGGAAACGGTGCTCAAGCGCGACCGCGTGGTCGTGGCTGTCGCGCTTGGCGCGCTGACGGTTCTTGCTTGGATTTACGTCCTACGACTCGCGGCCAGCATGGGCTTCCTGCTTGCGCCCGCGATGAGGCCCTGGAGCATGAACGAGATCGTCTTCGCCTTCATCATGTGGACAGTGATGATGGTCGGCATGATGACACCTTCGGCCGCGCCCATGATCCTTCTCTACGCACGCGTCGGACGGCAGGCACGCGCCCAAGAGAAGCCGTTCGCGAGCACCTTCTGGTTCGTCGGCGGCTATCTCCTCGCCTGGACGGGCTTTGCCGCGGTTGCGACGATTGCTCAGGCGGCGCTCGCTTCGGCCTCGCTCTTAACGCCCATGCTCGAGCCCGCGAGCAATCTCCTGGCGGGTATCATCCTGATTGCCGCGGGCATTTATCAGTGGACGCCGGTCAAGAACGCCTGCCTCTGGGCCTGCCAGTTGCCGTTCGCGTTCCTCTCGCGCCATGGTGGATTCAAGCGCGATCCGCTTGGCTCGCTCATGCTTGGCCTCAAGCACGGGGTCTATTGCGTCGGCTGCTGCTGGGCCTTGATGGCCCTCCTCTTCGTAGTGGGTGTCATGAATGTGCTCTGGATCGCGGGGCTTGCGATCCTGATTCTCTTGGAAAAAACCATCCCCGGAGGAAGGTTCCCTTCGCGCGCCGTGGGCTTGGTCTTGATCCTTGCGGGGACTATATTTCTTTACCGAACGGGAATGTGATTTGCGCTAGTTTCCGGCCGCTTTAAGCCGGGAACGGCGTTCGGTCGGGAGAGGCCGAGGAGAAGTTTCGATGCTGATCAAGGTCAGGAAAGGCTGGGAAATCCCGGAGCGGATGGCGACGAAGGAAGAGTTCGTCTTCAACCGCCGCGGACTTTTTAAGGCTGCCGGCGCGATCGCGGTAACGGGCGCGCTTGCCGCTTGCGGCCGTTCCGACAATGCCCAAGCGCCAGGCGGTCCAAGGTCCGCTGCCGTGCCCGAGCCGCCGGATCCCACCGTCGCTCTCTACCCGGCAAAGCGCAATCCCGCCTACACGCTCGACCGCGAGATCACGCTCGAGAAGATCGTCACTTCCTACAACAACTATTACGAGTTCGGCGTCGAGAAGGACGATCCCTATTACTACGCCGATCGCCTGCCGATCCGGCCCTGGGAGATCAGCTTCGAGGGCGCCGTCGAGAAGCCATTCAAGACCGATTTCGATTCGATGATCAAGGAGATGCCGCTCGAGGAGCGCCTCTATCGACATCGCTGCGTCGAGACCTGGGCGTTTGCCGCGCCGTGGAGCGGTTTCCCGATGAAGGCGCTGATCGACTTTGCAAAGCCGACTTCGTCCGCGAAGTACGTCGTCATGAAGTCTTGGGAAAACACTCAAGTTGCGCCCGCGCAGAACCAGATCTGGGTCCCTTGGCCGTATACGGAAGGTTTGACGATCGAGGAAGCGACGAACGAGATGGCGTTCATCGTCACGGGCGCTTACGGCAAGCCCTTGGCGAAGACGAATGGCGCGCCGCTCCGTCTCGTCACGCCGTGGAAATACGGCTTCAAGTCAGCCAAGGGGATTCAGCGCTTCATCTTCCAGGAAGAGCGGCCGCAGACCTATTGGATGGCGTTGGGCCCGACCGAGTACGGCTTCTGGGCGAACGTGAATCCCGCCGTACCGCATCCGCGCTGGAGTCAGGCGAGCGAAGAAATCTTGGGTACCGGCGAGCGCGTGCCGACCCAGATCTTCAACGGCTATGGCGAGCAGGTCGCGAGCCTCTACACCAACATGGCGGGCGAAAGGCTCTTCATGTAGAGG
>DASQHF010000029.1:0-5792 GCA_035632215.1 Micropepsaceae bacterium
CGCACGCGCGCTGGGTCCCCCGCTTTCGCGCGGGATGACACAATTTGTTTGCGCCTATGGAGCTCGTCCATGCGGCGGGGGTTGATGGCGTGGGATGCCGAAGAAATCCCCGTCGAGGCGCTGCATGAGCGCACGCGACGGCTACTGGCCGAGATGGTGAACGCCGACCAGGACGCGATCATTCTTTATACGAACTTCATCCGCTCGGCCGCCGTTTCATATTTGACTGCCTTCTCGCCCTACTGGGCAGACGGTGTCCTCCTCGTACCACGGGAAGGCGAGCCGGTGTTCGCAACGACTTTGTCGAAGCGCGTCGGCGAATGGATTCAAACCGTGAAACCTGTTGGCGGTCTCCTAACTTCGCCGACGCCGGCAAAGGTGCTCGGCGAAATCCTTGCCGAGAAAAAAGCCCGGCGCGTTTCCATTCTCGAACTGGACGCATTTCCCTCGGGACTCTATCAGGAGCTCGTTGGCGCGGCGCCAGGAGTGGAAATCGTCGACGGCACGGATGTCTTTGCCAAGGCGCGTGTGATCGACGATGTGGAGCGCCGTTTGATGAAGCGGGCCGATGCCATCGCCCGTGGGGCGCTGGACGGAATCTTCGTCATGCGCGCAGAGACTGCCGGCGAAATCGTGGGAGCGGTGGAAAAGGCGGCACGGATGATGGGCACCGAAGAAGTTTACGTCGCGATCGCTTCCAACCTCGATTCGGATCGTCGTTTTGCGCGCGTGTCCGGACCGAAACCTTTGGGTTCGCGATACGCGGTCCGCGCCACGGTCGCTTATAAGGGCGTTTGGAGCCGGAGCATAAAGACGTCCTCGCAAAGCAAAGAAGATCGAATCTCGATCGGCCGCGCCGACATTTGGTTCGAGGCGCTTCTCGCGGCGCTGGATCCGGGTCGGCCGCTGGACGAACAGATTGCGACTGCCTTGCCAGTCGGGGCGAAGTTCGCCGGCTGGACAGCCGAAGGCCCGGTCGGCACGCGGCCTCTGGCAGCGAGCGCCAGTTCGTCTGCGCCTGTCGTCGGCGTCTCATTGGATATTGGCGGCATGCCCTGGTGCGGCGCCGGGCTCGCGCAGAGGCGCGCATGATCATCGAGCCCTGGGCCGAGCGTCTGCTGCATGCTCCATCTTCGCCGGAGATCGTCGAGCTCCATTTGAAGGACGCGGTCACGGCATTTGTCTCCGGCCTGCGCACGACGGAGGGCGAGGCGCTCGCGCGATTTTATGGATCGCGACGCGACGCCGCCGAGCTCGCGGCGGCGGCGGCGGGCATCGCGCGGCTCTCCGAATCCGACGACATTCATCTCGGCTCTTGCGTCACGCCTGGTGCCGTGGTGATCCCCGTGGCGCTTGCGCTGGCCGGCACGCACAGCGCGGAGGACTTCAACCGCGCGATCGCGGCGGGCTACTCGGCCGGGCTGACGCTTGGGCTTGCGATCGGCGGAGCGAAAGCGCTCGAGACCGGGGTGTGGCCCAGCCTTCTCGCCGCACCACTCATGGCGGCCGTAACCGCATCGTCCATGCGCGGTCACAACACCGCAAAGCTCTCCCACGCGATGGCGCTTGCGATTAGCGGAGCGAGCGGACGTTTGGGCCGGCCGAGCGGCACGCCGTCCGGACGGTGGTTCGCCTTTACCGAGGCCGTGCTCAAAGGCTTGCGCGCGTCGCAAGCGGCCGACCGTGGCTTTAAGGGCGATCCGGCGCTTCTCTCCGCTTCATGGATCGGCGCCCAGGCCGGACATGATGAAATTCAGCTCTCGGTTTTCGAAACCTCGCCGATGATCCCCGCGATTTCCGACACCGGCTTCAAGCCGTTCCCGATCGCGCGGCAAGGGGCGAATGCGGTGACCGCTTTCACGCAAATCCTCGCCCACGGGCTTGATCGCGATCGCGTCGAATCCATCGAAGTTTTCGTTCCCGCACTCAACGTCGCGCTTTTGAGCCGGCCCGCATCAGCCGAGGACCGCCTAAGCCGGATCTCGAGCATCGGTTATCAGCTCGCCTGCGCGGCATTCGCGCCGGAGACGCTCTACGATGCGGAGCGCCCCATGCGGCCGACCATGTCGATCGCGGAGTTTGCTGCCCGCGTGTCGGTCAAGCCCACCGACGAATTCGACGGCGATTTGCCGAACCGCTGGCCCGCACGCGTGATTGCGCGTGGCAGCGGCAAGAGCTTCGAAGAAACTATCGTCCGCGCGCCTTTCGATGCCGACGGCGAGGGCCTTTCCGCGCTCTTAACCGAGAAATGGCGGCGCGTGATGGGGCACGACGCCCTGGAAACCACAGGCACCTCCTATGCTATGATTTGGCGGCAAATCGCCGAACGGCTTGTCGCGCGCGCAGGGTAGAGGAAGAACATGCGGATCATCGATTCCCATTTCCACTGGTGGCCGAGGTCGGTCTTCGAGTTCTTCTGCAAGCGGAAGGATTTTCCGCGCGCCACGGTCAACGCCCGCGGCGGATACAACTTTGTCGGCCATGAGGGCCGTCCGTCCTTGAACAGCTGGACCGAGTGGTTCGATCTCGACAAGCAGCTCGAGCACATGGACGGGCTTGGTCATCAGGTGAGCGTCATCTGCTCCATTGGGCCGTTCTCGATCTCGTTCTCGGATTTGCCCCCCGAAGAGGGCCGCGACGCGGCCATGATGTGGAACGAGGAGATGGCGGGCGCTTGCCGGCGCTATCCCGGGCGCGTGTGGGCGAGCGCGGCGGTTCCATTGGTCGATACGAAGATCGCGATCGATGTGCTCGACCATGCGGTGAACAAGCTCGGACTCATCGGCGTCAACATCCCGGGCTCGATCGGCCGCGACACACGGATCGATGCGGAACGACTGACGCCGTTCTACGCTCGCGTGGAAGAACTCGGAGTCCCCGTGTTCCTGCATCCAACGGATGCCGTGTTCGGCGACGATCTCGAAGGTTACGACGGCGCGCTCCAGCTGAGCTTGGGCCGCGTGATCGAAGTGAGCGTCGCGGCCTCGCGCTTCGTGTTCTCTGGGCTCATGGAGCGGCATCCGAACTTGAAGATCGTGATGTCGCACACCGGTGGCGCGCTTCCCTATCAATCGGGGCGCATGGACAAGAACGGCAAAGCCGCGAAATTGCCGAAGCCGCCGAGCACCTATATCCGCAGGATGTATACCGACACGGTCTCGCCGCACAGCTTAGGCATGAAGTTCGCGATCGATTACTACGGCATCAATCAGGTGATGTACGGCTCGGATTATCCGTGCTGGGATCCGGCGACCGCGCTCAAATTGATCGCCGAGATCGGTTTGTCGGAGGCCGATCAGGAGAAGCTGTTCATGACCAACGCGCGGCGCTTCTTCCGCTTGCCCGAGCCCGCGAAGGTCGCCCGCACACCCGCGATGGTGTAAGGGCACCTGTCAGTCGGTGCATGAGATATTATGACGGCAAAACGCAGGGAATGACTTGTCTGCCGTGCCGCCGATAGATGCGGAAATCGGAATCTGTCGAGAGAATGATCGGGTCGGGCAATACTTCCGTCATTCTCACCAGGCACGCATCAGCGAGGCTCATGGGGACGTTTACGTACTTTTGAACCAGCCTGAGCACCGATTCCAGATCGTTATCCAGACTGAAATCGGCAATCACCGCCTTTCGGCGAAGCAAAGCGGAAAGTGAACTGGTCCCACGTTCCCCGAGAAAGAAGAAGGCTTCCGAAAGCACGGCTTCGCACGTGCGCCAAGGCAAGGAATACGACGTTACTTGAGCTGCCGCCCACGCATGATGCGAATCGGCCGGACGAAGCAGAGCCACCAGAAAGCTCGCGTCAACGAGCACGCTTCCGGCCATAACCCATGACTTTCAGGTAGTGCTTCTTTCGCGCGCTTAAATCAGCCGGCAGGTCGTCTTCCACGCTGCCGATCAGGTCGGCAATCAGCTCCGGTGGCGGGCGTCGTTCCGGTTGGGCTGCGCGTTCCAGACGTTCGCGGACGACGTCCGACTTTGATCGTCCGCGTCCGCGCGACTCCGCTTCGATGTCTGCCACTAGGGCTTCGGGCAACCGTACTGTCAATATTCTCATAGTTATATCGTATTACATCTCCGGCAGAGACGCAATACAAGCTACTGGTCAGAGGGAGGTATATGGCCCCAGTCATTGGGATCCTTACTCATTCTGACCGGCTCTCCGTCCTTTTCCCCAAGCAAAGATGTACTCATACGGCTCAGCGTCGCCTGCGGCCCGGAACTCGTGCTTCAAAGTCCAGCCTAGGCGGCGAAGCTCATCAGCAGCGCGCTGTGAGTGTACTTTCGAAAGTGGGATTGGCATTTAGCTCTTGTTCATTTCACCACTTCCGTCTGCGGCACGCCCTTGTCGGTTATGTTGAGCTCGATCGAGCGCGCCGGACGGTTCGACATGTTCTGATTGCGGTGGACCGTGCCGCGCGGCACATAGATCCAGTCGCCGGGTTTCAGCGTGCGCGGCGCCTGACCCTTGATCGTGTAGACGACCTCGCCCTCCTGCACCGCCCACCATTGATCGCCGGGATGGCGATGGAACTGGTTGCCGGCGCCCGGCGGAATCACGACCGACTGGAGCCGGACCTGACGTGTCGCATCCTTCTCGAGCGGCATTTCGAAATAGGGCTTGGGCTGGAATCCCGATCCCGGCTGCTCGGACTGCGCCGACCACGCGGCCGCTGCGATGAGACCGCTTGCCGCGACGACGGCCGGAATGATCAGTTTGTGCATCGATTCCTCCCTGTTCTCTCGAAAGTCAGCCAAGCCTATTGCAGTTCCGCCCAGCGCGCGAGGGTGGCCCGTCCCGCGGGGCCGCGGTTTGTGATTTACTGGGCGCTGAGACGACAGATCCTTGGGAGGAACCTATGTCCCGCAAATTGAAATCGCTCGCTTTCGTGCTCAGCTTGGGTGTCGCCGCCTTCGTCGTGCCGCATGCGGCACCCGCTCAGGGACAACAGAGCGCGCCAGAGATCGCGTTCGACTCGGTGCCGGATTATCCGAACCTCCCCAAGGGGATGAATTTCGGCGAGGTGCCGGGCGTCGCGGTGAATTCGAAGGGCCACGTCTTCATCTTCACGCGCTCGCAAAGTGCGGGCGGTCCCGCCTATCGACCCACGGCGGCGCAGCTCCTGGAGTTCGACGAAAAGGGCAATCTCGTCGGCGAGATCGGCAAAGGGCTTTACGCCTGGGCCTTCGCACACAGCGTGCGCATCGACAAGGACGACAACATCTGGGCCATCGACAAAGGCTCGGACATGATCGTGAAGTTCAGCCCGCAGGGGCGCGTGCTGTGGGTATTCGGGCGCCGGCAGGAGTCGGCTGAAGCCGAAACGGCTCCCTGGGAGCATTTGAACCCGCCGCTCCCCGCCCAAGACGGTCTCTTCCGTCAGCCGACGGATGTCGCCTGGGATTCCAAGGGCAACATTTACATCACGGACGGCTACATCAATTCGCGCGTCGCCAAATACGACAAGAACGGCGACTGGGTGAAGCAGTGGGGCTCGAAGGGCACCGCGCCCGGACAGTTCAACCTGCCCCATTCGATCGCGATCGATCGGAACGACAACATCTATGTCGGCGACCGTTCCAATCACCGCATCCAGGTCTTCGACACAGAAGGGAAATTCCTGCGCATGTTCACCATCGACGTGCCGCCCGACCCGAAGACGCGCGCGGTGAACGGCGCGACCCCGACGGGCGAGAGGCTCACCGCGGTCATCGGCGCGCCGAACTCGCTTTGTATAACCCAAGGGCCAACACAGGTGCTGTTCGTCGGCGAGTCGACTTATCCGGGGCGCATC
>DASQHF010000030.1:0-7041 GCA_035632215.1 Micropepsaceae bacterium
TTTCCCGCGTGCGCCCGTTCCGGAGCCCGCATCATTCGGCCTCGATGGCGGCTCTCGTCGGTGGCGGGCTCAAAGTGAAACCCGGCGAGGTCAGCCTCGCGCATTTCTCGCGCGGCGTGCTCGACTCGCTCCGGCAGCCAATCGAAACCGGCGCCGCGGTGATCGCGCGGGCGAACGCCCATGTGCGCTATCCGGCGCGGTTTCAGCTCGTCGCCGCGATGAATCCCTGTCGCTGCGGCTTTCTTTCCGATCCGGTTCAGTCTTGCGGGCGCGTTCCGCGCTGCGGACAGGATTACCAGTCGCGGCTCTCGGGCCCGCTTTTGGATCGCATCGACATTCACGTCGAGGTGGGCGCGGTCTCCGCCGCCGATCTCGCGCTGCCGCCGCCCGCGGAAGGCTCGCCCGAAATCGCGACGCGTGTGGGAAAAGCGCGCGATGCGCAGCGCGCGCGCTACGAGGCCAAGGGCCTGCGCACCAATTCCGAGGCCGAAGGCGAGCTCCTCGACTCCGTCGCAAAGCCGGACGCCGCCGGACAGAAGCTGCTGACGGAAGCCGCCGATCGCATGAAGCTCACCGCGCGCGGCTATCATCGCGTGCTGCGCGTTGCGCGCACGATCGCCGATCTCGCGGGTGCAGCGTCCGTCAGCCGGCTCCACATCGCCGAAGCGTTGAGCTACCGCCGCGTCCATCACGCGGGATAATACCTGCGAAACACTCATCCACGGTTGTCCCGTGACTTGATGGCGCGATCAGCGGCGCCGCTATTCGCGCTTCTCCGCCCAGATCACCGACTCGAATCCATAGAGCGCCCAGGTGGTGCCGCCCGGCATGGTCCGTTTCATCGCCGCCGAGAGAGGCTCGAGCGTGAGACCCGCAGCAGCGAGAACGAGCGGCCGGTATCTTTGCGCGGCGAAGGTGACTGCGCAGCCCGCATTTGAAATGGCGCTCGATACGCCGACGAATTTCGGCAGCTTGAAATGCGTCCCGTCGTCGAAAAAATTGAGGCAGCCGCGTCGCCGCGGGAAACTCACGCTTGCCTCGCAGGGGAACGAGACGTAGAGACGCGCTCTGGGCGCGAGCGCACACAGCATGGCGTTCAAGACCGCTTCCGGCTCGGTGCAATGCTCGAGATTTGCGGCGGAAAGAACGGCGTCGAATTTTCCTTTGAGCTTCGCGATCTCGCTCGCAAAAGCTTCCTTCGTCGTCAGGATATAGCGATCGGCATGGAGCTTGGGATCGATCGGCTGATAGAGGTCGCCGACGTCGATTCCCGTGTATTCGATGTCGGGCCTTTGCGCCTTGATGCGCAGCGGCGAATTGTTGCCGCAGCCGACGTCCAGGAGTCGCGCGCCCTTCGGCAGCGATTGGACAAAGGCTTCCTTGCCGTGGCGGCGAAGGAGCCGCGAGAAAAGCGCGCGTATCCGGGCCCTTTGCATACGGGAGTCATAACATTACACAACTCGATATGGCGTATTCCGTTGGGGGCGTTCCGGGAGGACTCAGCGCTTGATCTTGGAGACTTTCGTTCCCTCGATGTTCACCCCTGCCATCAGTCCCTTCTGATCGAAGATGAACGCATAGGCGTCGTCTTTCAGCGTCGTCGAAGAAAGATTCTTCGCGACACCCTCATTGACGAGCACGACCGTCGGTCCGACACCGATTTCCCAGCCCTCGGACCGATCAAGATAGTCTATAGCTTTTTGATTCATCAGAAAGACGACGTAACCATAGGACTGAGCGCCGGCTTGCAATCCCCACGAAGCGGAAAAGGAATTGTAGTAGTTCACGACGCGAGCGCCCTCTTTGAGCTCGCCTTCGCCGTATGCGCCGCCGAAGATCAAACCTGCCTTTATGATGTTGGGAAACACCAGGACGGCACGCGACTGCTTTGCGATCCCCGCCGCAACGGGATTTGTCCTGTAGAGCGTCTGAAGAGCTTGGTCGGAGTCTCTGTTCAGGTCCTCTGCCGTCGAAGCCGCGCTCGCGGTTTCGGCGGGGATTACTATTACGGATGAAGCCAACAACGCAGCATAGAAAAATGCGATTGGGGCTTTCTTCGTCATAGGGCACTCCAGGTTTGGGATCGGGTTCGGCAGCGTGCCGGCGAATCGCTAAATCATGCTGAACGATGGCGGACGGTTTAATAAAGAGCGAGTCAAATTCCGCATCCCTGAGCTTGGTCAGGCGAATCGCCAAGGCAACGGGCGCCGGCCTCGTGATGGCGATCGACCGTCGCGACCGGTTTCCGGAAACGCCCGCCGAAGGCTCCTGGACGCAGCACTGCGATGGTGCGCTTTGGCACTTCGTCTACTACGCGCTGGGTGACGACTACAGCCTCGCGATCGCATGCCGGCCGGAAAGACCTGGCGACGTCAGGCTGCGCTGGGCGGGGAAAGGGCGCCAGGGCTGGGCAATCTGAGTGATCAGTGCGGGCTTTGTTGCCGGACCGCGTAGGAACGTTCCAGCCGGAACAGCGCGATGGCGGCGGTGGCGGCAAAGGTGGGCGAGAGCATTCCCGCAATCCGGCCGACATTGACGGCAATGCCGTCGGCGAGCGCCAGGACAGCGATCGCGGCGAAGGCGAGCACGAGCACGAGAAAGTCGCGCGAAACGCTCTGCGCGCGAAGCCACAGCGTGAACTCGAACAGAGCCGCGATGAAGACGACGTTCTGCGACAGAAAGCCCTGAAGGACGACAGCCTTGAGCGAGACGGCTTGCGGCGAGAGCAGGTTGGCGATGATCGTTGCGAACGAGATCTGGTACTCGTTGCCCGGCGCAGGCAGAAGATAAAGGCGTAGCGCGAGATAGGCGGCAAACGCGCTCGACGAGCAGGCGAGGACAAACAGATTGTAGCGGCGGCCGCCCGTGCGCAAGAGAAGCGCGAAGCCGGCCATCAGCGCGAACGCAAGCGGGACGACTTCGCGCTGAAAGACCGAAAGCGCCACGAGCACGGCGAAGGGCAACCGGCTATTCCGGACGTAGAAAAGATATAGCGCGGCGACAAACATCCAGCTGATGCCGTCGGTCATCCCTGCGATCACCGCCGTCTGGGAGTGAAACGAGAGGAGACAGAGGAGCCCGGCAATCACCGCGGTTGCGAAGCTTCCGGTTGTCCGTTCGGCGACGGATCCAGCCACTGCTGCCGCAACCACGAGCCCGAGATAATTCGTCAGGAGCGCGGCAAAGAACAGCCGCTGATCGATCGCGGGATCGGCGAAGGCGATGTCGTGCGGATAGTAGACGCCGGAGAGATACACGAGATGGGTAAGAACCGCGCTCACCTGACGGTAAATGAACGGTGCGCCTGCTACCGTGAAATCCAGCGGCCGCTGGTACATCGGGTAGTACTCGTAAAAGTCCGCGCGGATCGGCACGTAATATTTGTAGGTGAAATAGAGGAGGCCGTAGCTCGCCAAGAGGAGCAAGAACAGCCGCAGTGAGAACCGCAACATCGTCTTGGAGTGCGAATCAATATGGCCCTGATTCCATCATGCGACCTCACGCAGCCTTGCGCGAGCCCGCCGCCGTCTAATTCGGAAAATCCTTTCCCAGCGCGCCGGCGAGCAGAAGCTCGATGACGCGTTTCTTGTTCGGGCCGTCCTCGCCGTCCGTCAGGCGATCGCAGGAAACGCCCGCGAACACGTCCTCGCCCTTGAGCCAGCGCGCTTCCGCGTCCGGCGTTTCGAGCGCGACCAGAACGCCGTGGTTGAACTCGTAAGAGTCACCCGAAAGTCCGGCTGCGGCCAACGCCGCCCACAGTGCCTGATTGTGGCTGCGCCGGATTTCCGTCCATACACCCGGCGTCATCACCTGGACATCTTCGCCATTGTAGCCGCGCTCGCAGGTTGCGACCGAGATGGAGGTGAGCCCGCGGCAAGACGAGGGTCGCGCGCCATAGACGCTGCAGGCATTTTCTCGCAGCAGCCCGCAAGGGACCTTGTGCTTGGGCCGCTCCGTGGCGCTCAACCCCCGGCTTCGCGCATCGGCGGCGCTTAATTGCGCGAGCGTATGCGCAACATTGCCTTGCTTGCGGATGAAATTCGCCAGGTGAAAGAGTTCCGGCGCCATGGCGGTGACCCGCAAGTGGCAACAGAAGGCGCAACCCTTGGCGCAGTCTATCCGGTGATCGGAGGGATTGCGCTTTAACGAAAGCTCGAAGAACTCGTGCGCGCGGCTGACCGCATCGCTCGCACGGCAAGGGCTGTGTCCGCGCAAAATGTCGATCAGGATGCGCGTCAAGCCGATCATCGACCAGAGTTGCTCGGAGTTCGGCGAGTCGAGGTCGATGCCGCGCCGCGACACAGCCTGGACGCTCTCTCTCAAACGCGCGCGCCTTTCCTGACGGCTCACAGGTTCCTCTCCGGCGATCGTTCCATCAAAGGACTTGTGCGTTATGTTCGCAAGCGGATCCCAACGGGGCGAGGTCATGGTCTACGAGCTGTACTACTGGCGCGGTATCCAGGGCCGCGGCGAATTCATCCGACTCGCGCTCGAAGAGGCAGGCGCCCAATACGTCGATGTCGCTCGCAGGAAAGGCGGCATGGCAAAGATGATGCGCGCAATGGAGAAGGGAGCGCATCCTGCCTTCGCACCGCCTTTCCTGAAAGAAGGCAAGCTCGTCATCGCGCAGACGGCAAATATTCTCCTCTATCTTGGGAGCCGTCACGGTCTTGAGCCCAAAGACGAAGGCGGACGGCTGTGGGTTCACCAGCTGCAGCTGACGATTGCCGACCTCGTCGCCGAAGCGCACGATGTCCACCACCCGATCGCCTCGAGCCTCTATTACGAGGACCAGAAGCATGAAGCCCGGCGGGCGGCGCGCTGCTTCAGGAAAGAACGCATTTCCAAATATCTCGGCTATTTCGAGGATGTCCTCGAAAAGGCCGGCGGGCCGTTCCTTGTGGGCGGCAAGCTTACCTATGCCGATCTTTCGTTGTTCCAGGTGGTCGAGGGGCTGCGTTATGCCTTTCCGCGCGCCATGAAGCGGGCGGAGAAGAGGGTCGGCCGCGTGACCGCCCTCCACGATGAGGTCGCGAGCCGCAAAAGGATCTCGGCCTATCTCGCGTCATCGCGGCGCATACCGTTCAACGAACAGGGGATTTTCCGGCATTACCCGGAACTGGACGGCTAATCGCGGCGTCTGCCGCCGCCGCGTTTTGGCGCGGACGGCTGCCCAATGCCTTCTTAGGGGTGATACTGATCCGCCGGCGAGAGCATGGAGATGGGCACATAGCCGATGCCGGTGCCGTTCCTGCCAACGAGTATCCAGTCGTAGCCCTTTACCTTGGCCAACGCGTCGACTTTGTCGCCGCGCTTCAAATCACCCGTGGCTTTAGTGTCGAAATAGAAGTGGTCGGAAAACGTGCTCGTCGGATTGGCGACGACGTAGCTCGTGGGCGGCGTCTCATAGCCTTCCTTGGCGGCTACGACGCCAGCGGCAAGCTTTAAGCTGTTCACGGGAATGTCCGCCGCCATTGCCGCAACAGCCGTGAACGCTGCAACCGTCAACGCGGCGCTCGCAACCACGCTTGCGGAACGCAGCCGATTGGGAACATCGCGAAGTCTCATATCGATCTCCTTGTCCGTTGGTTTGATCCGCCTTTTCAACGGCGGCAATGGCCTTCCTTTGGGAACACAACACGTGATTTGGGCCCGGCCTAAAGGGGCCCGAAGGGTCCCTCAAAACCGGCACGGCGCATGATTTAGCCAGGGGATTGGCGGCGTTCAAGGGTGGCCCGTTTCCTCACGCTTCCGCCGCCATGGGCTTCAATCCCAGCCGGGCCATCAGGGCCCGGTCGTGGTCGGCTTTGGGATTGGGGGTGGTGAGCAGTTTCGGTCCATAGAAGATCGAGTTCGCGCCTGCAAAAAAGCACAGCGCCTGGGCCTCGTCGCTCATCTCCTCGCGCCCGGCCGACAGCCGGACTACGGATTGAGGCATGGTTATGCGCGCAACCGCAACAACGCGGACGAAGTCGAGCGCGTCTATGGGTGCTGCGTCGGCCAAGGGCGTGCCTTCGATACGAACCAGCGCGTTGATGGGGACAGACTCGGGATGAGGGTCGAGGCCGGCGAGCGTTGCAATCAGCCCGGCGCGGTCCTCCTCGCCTTCGCCCATTCCGACAATGCCGCCGCAGCAGACATGGATACCGGCACCCCGGACGGCTTCGAGCGTTTCCAACCGCTCCCGATAGGCGCGCGTCGTGATGATGGCGCCGTAGTACTCGGGCGAGGTGTCGAGATTATGGTTGTAGTAATCGAGGCCTGCCCCCTTGAGCCGCGCGGCTTGTTGTGTCGTCAGCATGCCGAGCGTGGCGCAGGTTTCGAGTCCAAGCCCTTTGACGCCTTCGACCATGGTGCAGACTTGGTCGAGATCGCGGTCTTTGGGCTCGCGCCAGGCCGCGCCCATGCAGAAGCGCGAGGCGCCTGCGGCTTTGGCGGACCTGGCTTCCTTTAAGACAGCCGGAAGACTCATCAGTTTCTCGGCTTTGACGCCCGTGTCGTAACGCGCGCTTTGCGGACAGTAGGCGCAATCTTCGGGGCAGCCGCCGGTCTTGATCGACAAGAGCGTCGAGATCTGCACCTCGTCATTGCGGAAGTATTTGCGGTGCAGCGAGTGAGCCTGAAAGAGAAGCTCATTGAAGGGGAGCGCAAACAGTGCTCGCACGTCTTCCCTCGTCCAGTCGTGATGCAAATCCCCGCTCATGGCGGCACTATCGCGAGCGGGGGTGAAAACGCAAGCGGCCTGCAGGCTCTACCCAAACCTGCCCGTGATGTAGTCCTCGGTGCGCGGATTGCCGGGCGTGGTGAATATCTGTTCGGTCTCGCCGAACTCTACAAGCTCGCCCAGGAACATGAACGCCGTGTAGTCGGAGACGCGGGAGGCCTGCTGCATGTTGTGGGGCACGATGGTGATCGTGTAGTCGTGCGAAAGCTCGTTCATCAGCTCCTCGATCTTGGCGGTCGAGATGGGATCGAGCGCGGAGCAGGGCTCGTCCAAGAGAATCAGCTCGGGCTTCGTCGCCACCGAGCGGGCGATGCAGA
>DASQHF010000031.1:0-8489 GCA_035632215.1 Micropepsaceae bacterium
GAGATCACCATCACGGAGCGCGAGATTGCGGACGCGTTGGCCGATCCCGTCAGTGCGATTGTCGAGGCCGAAAAGACGGCGCTCGAGCAGACACCGCCCGAGCTCGCGGCCGATATCGCGGGCAAGGGCATCGTGCTCACGGGCGGCGGTTCTCTCTTAAGGGGCCTCGATCAGGTCCTGCGCGACGAGACCGGCTTGCCGATCTCGATTGCCGACGATGCGCTCTCCTGCGTCGCGCTCGGCACCGGCCGGAGCCTCGAGAACGCCAAGGGTATGGGCCACGTGCTCACGACGTCCTTCGCGAGCCTGCTGGGCTTGGGCTGAATGCCGTAGCGTCAGCGCGTTTCCAGGCTCTCTCCCAAAGCGCGCAACAATTTCGCGCCGTCGCCGCGCCACGCGGGCCCGTGCATGCACGCAAGTATCGTGGGTTTAAGGGCGGCCAGCCGTTCCATCATCGCTTTCCCGTTTTTGGTGTGGGAGTAGTAGTCGAGCTGGACCCGGAACGCTTCGCTGGGCTCGAGGATATCGTCTTCGGTGAGCGGCACATGTTCCGCGCCGCCTTGCGTGAAAAGATCGCCGCAGAGCAGCGTCTTGGTGATTTCTTCCATCAGGAAACCGCACTCCCAGGCATGCGGCAGGTGAGGCGTATCGAGCCAGCGCACGACGCGCCCTCCGAGCGAGAGCGTTTCGCCGTCGGCGAGAACGACCGGCGCGCGGTCGGCAATGTCCGTGATGGACACCATGGCCGCGATGCGTCCGCAAAGAGGTGCAGCCTTGGGCGCCACGGACAGGAATTCGTTCAGGGCCCCGCATTCATCGGCCTCGAAATGCGAGAAAGAGATGTAGCGCAACTGCTCGACGGGAATGACGGCGGCGATCGCCTCGCGCACAAGCGGAAACATCCGTCGCGGGCCGGTATGAAAGAGGAGGGGGTTCTCGTCGACGATGAGATACTGGTTGAATGTGAACCCGCCCGGGACGACGGAAACAGGCGTGCTGATCCGGTAGATGCCGTCGGTGTTTTCGTCGATCCGCGTGCCGCTGTCGCGATTGGTGATCATGGCGTCCACTTGTTCGATTCGATCTTGCTTAGGTCAGCTCACAGCGGTCTGAACATCACGAGCGCGTCAACGTCCCCGAGCGTCGGATGATGGAACGCGCATGGGAGTCTTCCCACGACGTCGAAACCCAAGGATCGCCAAAGCCGGATCGCATACTCGTTCGTGCTCACAACAAAATTGAATTGCATGGCGCGGAAACCGCGCGCGCGGGCCAGCTCGAGCGAATGTTCGCACATGCGCCGCGCGATCCCGCGGCCCCGCACCGCAGCGTCGGTCACGTAGCCGCAATTTGCGACATGATCGCCACCGCCGGCTTGGTTCGGGCGGAGGTAATAGGTGCCGACAATGCGGTTCTCTTCCACTGCGACGAACGTTTCGCGATCGGGTCCCATCCAATAGGCGAGCGCCTCGTTTTTCTGCATATCGCGCGCGAGCGCATAGGTCTCGCCCGCGCGGATGACAGGTTCCAGAATCGACCAGAGGGCGGCCGCGTCATCTTCGGTGGCCGGCCTGATCAGCATTTTTCCGTCGCCTCGAAAAGAAACGGGCCGGGATCAAATCCCGGCCCGTTCGTCGAAATACGCAAGAGGATCAGGCCTTGTTCGCCTTCACGCCCTTGAGCGAGCGATAGACCATCTTGACCATGTTGTCGTCGGCCTGCTGGTTGGTTTTCAGCTTGGCGCCGACTTCGGCCAAAGGCTTGGCCGCGATCGTCTGCTCTTCGGTCTTGCCGGCCTTGATCTGCGCCTGCACGCGGTCGCGAACGTCGACCAGCAGGTCGTGATAGGCTTGGAGATCGGCCTTCGTCGCGAGCGCGCCATGCCCGGGCACATACTTCGTCTGGTCGTTGCCCAATTTGATGTAGGTCTCGACCGTCGAGATGATGCCGTTGATGCTACCGCCGTTCGCATAGTCGATCGTCACGTAGCGATTGCCCGTACTCACGACGTCGCCCGTGGATACGACATTGGCCATCGGGAAATAGACGTAGGAGTCGGTGTCGGTATGAGCGCTGGCCGGGTGATTGACCACCGCGGTCTGGCCGTTGACCATCAGGCGCAAGCCTTCATTGGTGTAGGTCTGCGTCGGGATCGCGCCCTTCTCGGCGGGCGCCGTCTTTGCGCCGGATAAGCCATTGGTCGATCCGTGCTCGAGACGGAGCGCCAGGTTCTGATGCGACACGATGGTGGTTCCGTCCTTGGCGAAGGGCCCGTTGCCGCCCGTATGGTCGCCATGGAAATGCGTGTTGATCAGATACTTGATCGGCTTGCCGCCGGAGAGCTTGTCGACGGCCGCCTTGATCTTGTCGTGCAGCGGTGCGAATTCGCCGTCGACTTCGATGACCGCGTCCTGGCCCACCGCGACGGTGATGTTCCCGCCGTTGCCCTCGAGCATGTAAACGTTATTGCCGAGCGGCGTGACTTTGATCTCGACTTTGGAGAAATCCTGGCCCTGCGCATAAGCGCCGGTCGCCATCAGGCAGAATGCGCTCGCAAGCGCAGCTTTCATCACAAACTTCATGTGAACTCCCTCCTTAGAACCCCAGTTTTGGGTGGCATTCTCTCATCATCGGCCGGGGGGCTCGACGTGCCGGGGCGGGACTATAGCCTATTTCACGCCGGGCGAAGATGGGTCGGGCAGGTTGTGAGGAGGCAGGTTGACGTGTTCCACCGGGTTGAACCGGTGGCCCGCCAAACCTGCGGCCAGCTCGCGAAAAACGGCTTCAATCTGGGCAAAATCTCCCGCCCGGACGGGGCCGGCGAGGAGGTCGTTCAAGAAGACCTTGGCCGGAAAGTGCTTAGGCGGACCGGGGACCGCGAGTACGACCGGGACTTCGGCCGCGAGGAGCGAGCGCACGGCTTCGAGGAAACTCCGCCGAAACATGGTTTCCACGGGCCCAACGATCATGAAGCGGATGCCCGGGCGCTTGGGATAAGCGTCGGGAAGCTCGTCCGTCTGAAAATCGATCAGCACCCCTGACTTGTCCGGCCGCCAATCCTCGCCGAAAGCCGCCAAGTGGCGCCAGGCGCAGTAGTAGTGCCGGCAGGTCGGAAAGACCGTGTCATGGATCGCGCACCCCTTCCCCTGTCGCAGATAGGCGCAGGGAAGGCCGGGAAATTTCTGAAACTCCTTGCTGTCGATGTTCAAGACAACACAGCAGACCGAGCACTGGCCGCAATGACGACCCGCCACAAGGTCCATCAAGAGCTCCTTCGGTCGACCCGAATGGTTAATCGCACCCCGCGAAATAGAGGACAATTGTCCGCTAAATCAAACGAAATGCGAGACAGCGGATTTGCGCAAGCGAAACGGGTGTGCGGGTAAGAAAGCCCACCGGGGACGAGACGCGGACTTAAGCCTCGTCCCGAAAAGCTTAGGTCAAAAATAGGGGCGATTGCATGCTCGTTGTCGTGATGGCAGCCCAAAAAGGCGGGTGCGGCAAGACCACGCTTTGCGGTCATCTCGCGGTCGAGGCCGAGAACACTGGTTCAGGTCCGGTCGCGATCATCGATACCGATCCGCAAGGCTCGCTTTCGCAATGGTGGAATGCGCGGTCCGCCGAAACGCCGCAATTCGCCAAGGTCGGCGCGCACGACCTCGAAAGCGCGCTCGGCCACTTGAAACGCAGCGGCATTCGTTTGGTGATCATCGACACGCCGCCGGCGATCTCCGAATCCATCTCGCAAGTGATCGCTCACGCCGATCTTGTGGTGGTTCCCACCCGACCGAGCCCTCACGATTTGCGTGCGGTTGGCGCCACGGTGGATATCGCCGAGCGCCGCAAAAAACCTCTGCTCTTCGTCATCAATGAGGCGACCCAGCGTGCCCGCATCACCGGCGAGTCCGCCGTTGCGCTCTCGCAGCATGGTATGGTCGCCCCGATCACCGTTCATCACCGTGTCGATTTCGCGGCCAGCATGGTGGATGGGCGCACGGTCGGCGAAGTGCTGCCGAACTCCCCTTCGGCCAAGGAGGTCAGCGATCTCTGGCTCTACCTCAGGGATCGACTCGCGCGCCTCTCGAAGGACACCAGCGTCGCGTCCGAGACCGAGATGCCGAAGTTCTCGCTGACGCCGCTCTCGGCCGAACCGGAAATGCTCGACGACTCGAGCGACGAGGATGCCGACGAGTCTCTTATCGAAACCCCGGTCGTGCCCAAGATTCCGCTGATCTCGACGCCTTCGAACGCGGCCCGCGCGGTGCCGCTTCCGCAATCGGGGCTGAAGGCGAATGGGTATCGGATCGAGGTGAGACAGGAGCCGGCGTCCGATATCGAGCGCCGCTCGGGCGGGGATCGGCGCGAACAAGCCCGCCCATTTTTCGGCGGCGCTGAACGCCGCTCGGGCCCGTTCGGCAGGCGCAATAACGACAATTAGCAATCGAGGATCAAGGTGAACAACAAGTTCTCTCCCATCACATCTCTGCTCGTCCGCAAAGGCGAGGCCGCGCCCTCTCGCGTTCCGCAAAAGCTCCGGCTCGCGCACGACAATTCGCAAAGCCATGCGCCGCCTGAAGGAAAATTCGTGTTCTCGCCGGACGAAGCGTCCGTAGGCGAGAAGGGCTATTCGAGCGAAAAGCCTCGCCGGATCGTGCTCACCTTGACCCCGCACGAGTACGAGACCTTGGGACTCGTGGCCGTGAAGAAGGGCGTGACCCGGCACGACCTCGCCCAAAGCGCGATGACCGCCTATTTCGAGTGGCTCGTGTCCGAATTCGGCGAGGCGTGTTCCTGCATCGTGGGCGGTGCGCTTTGCCGCTACGAGTGCAGCGTCGAGAAGTAATCCTTCTCTTTTCAGCGGATTCCCGGACGAGCGACATCGGACGCGCCGCCGAAGCGCATGCGTTCGCCGATATCGCAGCCCCTTTCGTAGACCGCGGGCCGTGACGAGGGGACCGCGGCAACCTTCCTGAGCATCGGCTCGCGGCTTGAACGGCTGTCCGAGATTTCGAGGATCAGCTTGCGCCGGATTGCGCGCGCGAGATCCTCGAACCCGTGGGCAACCTGGTAGAACGCATTCGGCCCGCCGATGACGCAACCGGCATAATACTTGTCGAGATCGGGCAGATAATAGATGTCGAACTTGTCGGCTTCCGTCACGATGGGAAGGCCGTTGATCGTGACGCCCTTGGCGACGGTCTCGTCGCGCATGCGGTCGACGCGGGGTCCCTCATTGTTCGGCCCGTCGCCCGAGACATCGATGACTTTCTGCGTCGCATTGAAGCCGCTCGTTTCGATCATGCGCGAGGCAAGCGCGATCCCGCTGCTGATCGACGTCTGGACGCCGAGGGTGCGGGGTATGCGAGCGAGCGCATCGGCGAATGCATCCGCGCTCGCCTTGTCATGCACGATCTGCCAATTGACGAGAATGCGCTCCTGTCCGGCGCTGGCAAAATCGATGTAGGAGACCGCGATGCGCCCGAGCGCGCCCGCCTGGATCGCTTTCACGACCTCTGCATTGCGAAAAGCCGCGATAGCGCCCTCACGCTGAAAGCGCGCTTCGTTTTCGTCCACGCTGTAGGAGACATCGGTGACAAGGACGAGCTCGATATCGACATTTTCCATCGGCGCCGGGGGCGCCGCGGGAGCATCGGAACTCCAGGCGGCGCTCAAGACGCCAAGCAGCGGAAGGGCCCAAATGCTTTGGCGGAAACGCGTTCTCGTCATCGGCGATCGCTTTCTATAGCTCGCGCCCCAGGTAGGAGAACGATACTCTCGGCTTTCCGTTTCCGGCAATGGTCGAAGGATCGGGGATTGGCGCAAACCGGTGGGAAAGCGTAAACTATCCACTCGCGCCGCAACGGCAGCTTACAAGTCAAACGCAAGGAGGGATTTTCGTCATGCGTGAAACCGACATCGCGACCGAAGGCAGGCAAGCAAACCGCCCGGATCGCCGCAAGGTGCTCTCAGGGATCGGGCTGGCCGCCGCAGCCGCCGTGACCGCACGCCAAGCCTTTGCCGCCGGGGCTGAGAAAAAACTGTGGAGCAAGGAATACGTCGCGATGAAGAAGGACGTGAAGCTCCAGCTTTATCGCCGGCGCGCGTCCGAGCCCAAGCCGGGCGATGCTCCGCTCCCCGTCGCGCTGCTCGTGCATGGATCGTCGATCTCGGGCATGCCGAGCTGGGATCTGAACGTCCCGGGTGCGGGCGAATACTCGGTCATGAATGTTTTCGCGGGCCTCGGTTATGACGTCTGGGTCATCGACTTTGAAGGTTACGGCAAGTCTTCGGTCACCAGCGGCAATTCCGACATCAAGAGCGGCGTCGCCGACCTCGAAGCCGCGACACCGATCATTGCCAAGGAGACGGGCCAGCAAAAATTCCACATGTTGGGCGAATCCTCGGGTGCCTTGCGCGTAGCGGCCTTTGCCGCGGCGCATCCCGAGCGCGTCGACCGCGTGGTGCTTGGCGCTTACACCTACACCGGCAAAGACTCGCCCACGCTTACCGAAAGGGCAAAGCAGGTCGACTTCTACCGCACGCACAATCGCCGCCCGCGGCCGAAGGAGATGATCGAGTCCATCTTCACGCGCGACAAGCCGGGAACGTCCGACGATCGCGTGGCCGCGGCGCTGGTTGCGGCGGAACTGCCGCACGGCGATTCGGTGCCGACAGGGACCTATCTCGACATGACGGCGAAGCTTCCCATCATCGAGGCGAAGCTCGTCAAGTGCCCGGTGCTGCTCATCCGCGGCCAATATGACGGTATTGCCACCGAAGCCGACATTCTCGACTTCTATAGCCAGCTGCCCAATCCCGACCGGCAGCTTTCCATCCTTCCGGGATTGGCGCATTCGCTGACGCTGGGCAAGAATCGGCAGCTCTACTGGCATGCGGCGCAGGCGTTCCTGAGCATGCCGAAGGCGACGATGGTCTAGGCAAGTCCACTCCAAGCGATCGGCCTCGCTCAAACAGAGCGGGGCCGATTTCTTTTTAAGCCTGTTCGGTCTGCACGCCGCTCGAGAGCGATTCAAGCTCCTTCACCGGCACCAGCAGCGAGAGTGCCGCGGCGACAAAAGAAAAGGCGAGCATGGCCCAGAAGGCGAGATGCAGCGCCTGATTGAGCACGGTCTGGAGAGCGGGCTCGGCGCCGCCGCCGGCGATATCGCCGATGCTCGTTAGCAGCGCGCGGACGTGCTCGGGCGTCGCGGCTTCGGATGTGCCTTGGACTTTCGCGTAAAGCACGACGCCGAAATTGAGAATAGCGCCAAGCGCCGCCGCGCCCAGCGTATTGCCGAGCGTTCGCGAGAAGAGGAGCGACGCGGTGGCGCTTCCGCGCTTCGACCACTGGACGCTCCCCTGCACCATGATCACCGAAACGATATTCAAGAGTCCCATGCCGAAGCCCATCAGCGCCGGGCCGATGCCGGCGACGACAATGTTCGTGCCAGGCCCCAGGAACAGCAGGAACACGGCACCGACCGGAATGAGCATCCCACCGAAGCGCAGCGTCGAGCGCATCGAGAAATGGCGCAGGATCCTTCCCGAAACCGCCGAGGCGAGCGGCCAGGAGACGAGCATGACGCTCAACGGAAATCCCGCAAGCAGCGGCGAGTAGCCAAGCACGCCCTGGAAGTAGAGCGGCAGATAGAGCGTGATGCCGGCGAGCGCCATCATCCCGAACAGAAGCGCGCCATTGGCGGAAGCGAGCAGCTTATCGCTCCACAGATCGAGCGCGATCATCGGCTCTTTTGCCTGACGCTCGACGATCAGGAACAGCCAGGTGCCGGCGCCCGAAACGGCGACGAAGGCTACGATCTGACCGGCAGTCAACGTCGCGCCCTGGGTGAGCGCGATCATGAACGCGCCGACCGCGATCGAGAACAGCGAAGCGCCGAGATAATCGATCGCGTGCTTCTTGTGCGCGATATCCTCGTGCATGAGGAAGATGAAGCCCAAGACGGTCAGGATCCCGACGGGGATGTTGACCCAGAACACCCATGACCAGGACAGCTTCTCGACCAGGAGCCCGCCGGCGAAGGGCCCGATGATCGCGGCGAGCGCCCAGACGCCCGAAAGTGCGGCCTGCACGCGCAGCCGTTCGCGAGGCGTGTAGATGTCGCCGGCGATCGTGACCGCGACCGGCTGCATGGAGCCCGCGCCAATCCCCTGGAGGAGCCGGAAAGCGATCAGCGACGTCATGGACCACGCCAGGCCGCATAGGGCCGAGCCGATCAGGAACAGGATCGTGCCGCCGATGATGATGGGTTTCCGGCCATAGATGTCGGAGAGCTTGCCGAAGATGACGGTCGTGGCCGTCTGGGTGAGGAGGAAGCCCGCCGCGATCCAGGAATAGAGCGCAAAGCCGCCGAGCTTGCCCACGATCTGCGGCAGCACCGTCGCCACGATCGTGACCTCGATCGCCGACATGAACAGCGACAGCATGATGCAGACGAGGACGAGCGGGCGGCGCGAGCTCGCCGGAGCGG
>DASQHF010000032.1:0-2177 GCA_035632215.1 Micropepsaceae bacterium
ATATCGTGCCGACGGCACGCCCCTCTGTGAACAGGTCGCCGATGGGAACCTTCTTGGGCAATGGCTTCGCGCCCGACGCGATCGTGATCTCTCCGGGCGGAAGCCGAGGGTCGATCGCGCGCAAAAGATTGTCCATACGGCCCGCGGATCCGTGTGACGCGAGGAACCTTAAGGACTCCGGCATGAACAGGAGGAGCAGCAGCGCGAGGATAAGCGTCGGCACGCCGCCGACATAGAACACCATGGACCAGTGGAAGCGTGTGATCACATAAGAGGCGACGAATCCGCCGACGGAATTCCCCAGCGGATAGCCGGCCCAGAGGAGACTCACGATCGTGGAGCGGCTCCGCTGCGGCGCATATTCCGCCGCTATGGTGATGAAGCAGGGCGTCGCCCCGCCGAGTCCCAGTCCGGCGATGAAACGATAAGCGACCAGCAGCGGAAACGTGTTCGCGAGCACGGTGACGCAAGTGAAGAGCCCGAAAAGGGCCGTCGTGAACACCAAAAGCGGCTTCCTCCCGAAGCGATCGGACAATGGCCCGAAGAGGAGCGCGCCGATGGCCGCGCCCAAGAGGCCCGAGGAATACGCCGGCGAAAAAGCCGCGGGTGTCATCTTTAAGTCCGCGGCAATCAGCGGCCCGGCAAAGCCGATCGAGACGCTGTCGACGGCGTCCAAGAGCGCGACCACGGCGCAGAACACGAAAATCCGATATTGCAGCGCCGAGATCGGCGCTTCGTCGATCAGTTTATCGACGTCGAGTTTCATGCCCGTGCTCTGCTCTCCCCTCCATCATTCAACAGGGTTGGCGGGGAGATTCCAAGTATCTCCTCCCCCTGCAAGGGGGAGGACGCGAGCGCGCATCCGCGCGAGCGGGTGGGGGTCATTCGATTCCCTGCCAAGAAACGCATGGGCTGGACGTTCCCTTGGGCATCGTCCTTCGACAGCGACTTCAATGCCGATCACCATGTCCGGTTCACCGAAGAGCAACAGCGCCGCGGCATCGAATACAATTATCGGCGGGAGGAGGGCGCGCCGATGGCGGGCCGGAAGGGGAGCCCTGTCGATCAAGTCGCGGCCATGGCCGGAACCGATGCGGCGACATTCACGCGCGAGCGGCCGGGCATGAGCGCATTCGCGCTCGAGGATGGCGCCGTTTACCACAGCTATTCCTGCTATGCCCGCGGGCTCGACGGCCTCTGGGGCATGTATCAGTGGCTCGACCGCGCGCCTTTAGGCCGGAACGAGAAGGGCTACTGGCTCCGCCGGCATGATGATTACGGAAACGGCTGAGCTATTCCCGGTGCCGCGCCGCGAGGTCGCGCAAATATCGCGCGGCCGCCGTTCCTTTGAGCGCCCGCGCCCACATGCCTTCCGCGGCTTTCACATGCAGCGCGAGCGCCTCGGGTGCCGATGTGATCATGGCGACGCCGACGCGAACGTTGGGCTCCTCGCCCAGCCTAAATGGCGAGAGCGACAGCACCTGACGGTCGGGCTGGCGGAAGATCTGGAAACCCGTATGCGGCAGCGTCTCGGGCACGATCCCGATCTGCACGCCGATGGGCTCGTCGTCCATGATGCGCGCGAAATGCTCGACCTCGGCCCGTGCGAGGGCGCGGCGCTCGCGGCGGACTTTCTCGGGAAGATCGAGTCTCCCGACCATGCCGTTGATGAGAAAGCGGGTGATCTCGGAGGCGGCGATGAGGTTGACGATCGCGGGCTGCCGGCGGCGATAAGTCTCCTTGCGGCTCCTTAAGACCGCGAGAATCTCATCGACCTCGCTTTCCGCCCGTCGCCGGTCGTCGACCGCTTCCGGAATGCTCTCACGCAGGATTTGCCCCAGGAGCGCGTTGAAGGCCTCCGAGGCGAGAAGGTATGAAAGCGGCCCAGCGAGCACGATGATGTGCTCGGCCGTCTCCTCGATTTGGCGCATGCGCTCGAAATAGGTGACGGCGGAGGGGATGTATTCGACCCCGACACCGAGAAGCGTCGGCAGCGACACCTGGAGCAGCTCGGCGAGCTTCTCGAGCGTGTCGATCTTGACGAGTTCGCCCTTTTCGAAGCGATAGAGCGCCGTGCGCGAAATGCCGATGCGTTTAGCGACCTCTTCGGCGGAAAGACCAGAGCCCAGGCGGAACGCCTTCAGCCGGTGACCGACATCGTCGAAGCGCAGCGGCAT
>DASQHF010000033.1:0-9954 GCA_035632215.1 Micropepsaceae bacterium
CACTCTTCGCCCTTGATATGATCCCACACTTCCGCCGCGAG
Organism: Micropepsaceae bacterium; assembly: GCA_035632215.1. Classification (GTDB taxonomy): domain Bacteria; phylum Pseudomonadota; class Alphaproteobacteria; order Micropepsales; family Micropepsaceae; genus CAIYRG01. Next base: position 42 of record DASQHF010000033.1, read on the forward strand.
CCGCGCGGTCGAGATAGGACTAGCGTCCCAGCCCAAGACGGCCTGGGCGCGAATCGCCTTCATGAAGCCCGCGCTCATCGCGCTTAGCTTCTGCGACCGCGCGGCGATCGCGGATCTCTTGGCCGGCGTAATCTCCTTCTCGATCGCGCGGATGAGCATCGGCATGGTCGCTTCGGCATCGCCGGTGATGGAGAGATCGGCGCCGGCATAGCGCCCGTATTCGTAGAAGTTCGGCTTCAAGGCCGAGTCGGTCGTACCGATGGTGATCACCTTGGTGCCGGGCCGGACCTTCGACTCGATCGGATGGTCGATGATGTCCACCATCTCGTTCAAGGACGCGAACAGGTCCATCGGCTCGAGCGCCAGCACGACGTCGGCCCCACGCAGCGTCGCCCCCGCGCGCTCGGTGTGATTCAAGGGGTGCCGGTTCGGCATGTTCATCCGGAAGCGCTCGTCCACGACTGCGGCGCCCAAGGTCTCCGCAAGCTGAATGAGCAGCTTTGGCCCGGCCTCGGTGCGCGAATAGCGGCTCGTCACGATCACCGGATTCTCTGCCGCGGCAAGCAGCTTTGCGGCTTCGGCCACTGCATTGGGATCGCCGACGGACTGCGAGCGAGCACGCAGCTTCGGCACGAACAATTTCTCGACCTTCGAGATCTCCTCCTCCTGGAGCGGCGCATCGATGACGGCCAAGACCGGGCCCATCGGCGCCGTGACGGAAAGATCGTACGCGCGCACCAGGCCTTCGGCGAAATCCTGCAAGTTTGCCGCCTGATCGTCCCATTTGACGTAATCGCGCACGATGATCCCCTGATCGTGCGCGGCATGCGGCCATTCGACGCCGGTGCCCGGCCGGCGCTTCGTTCCTTCGCCGACATTGCCCGCGAGCACGATCGCCGGCGCCTGATCGGCGAAGCAGTTGTAGATCCCCATCGCGGCGTGCTGGAGCCCGACGACGCCATGCACCATCACGGCCATGGGCTTGCCCGCGATCTTGGAATAGCCATGCGCGAGCCCGACGGATGCCTCCTCGTGCAGGCAGGTGATAAGCTCGGGCTTGGTGTTGTTGCCGTAATTGATGATCGATTCCTGAAGCCCGCGGAAGGTCGAGCCCGGACAGGCCGCGATGTAATCGAGATCGAGCGACTTCAGACAGTCGACCATGAAGTCGGATCCGGCGCGCACGACGGTGAATTTCTGCGCATCGCCACGTACAGGCTGCGTGTCGCCCGCGGTCTGCGGCGTCGCGGGCACGCTCGGTGTGCGCGTCTCCGCGGCGTTCGCCACTTTGGTACCGGCAAGCCCGATGACGGGGCCCGCCGCCGCGCCCGCGAGGAACTGACGCCGCCTGATCTTGGTCGTCTTGGCCACAAAACGCTCCTTATTTCTGCTCACTTACTTTAGCACGCGTGACACCCCCTCACCCTACCTTCTCCCCCGATGGGGGAGAGGGAAATTGCACTCAAAATCCCCCTCGCCCCCGGAGGGGGAGAGGGCTGGGGAGGGGGTGCATTGACTGCTTGGCGCTGCTCGCAGGAAAGTGGCGCATCGATATCGAGGCGGCACATGAAACATCTCAAACGCATGGCTTTCGGCTCAATCTCGGCGGTGGTGCTGGCGTGGCCGGCGATCGCGGCCGACTCCATTCCCGATCTTTCCGGCGAATGGGGCCGCACGAACTTCAATCTCGAAGCGCCGCCCTCGGGCCCGGGCCCGGTGACCAACCGCGTGCGCAGAGCCAATGGCACCATCGACGACAACAAAGGCCGCGTCGGCGATTACATGCATCCGCTCATCCGGCCCGAAGCCGCGGCTATTCTGAAGAAGCGTGGCGAGTTCTCCATGACCGGGCAATCGATCCCAGACCCGCACAATCAGTGCCGCCCAGAGCCACCGCCCTTCACGCTCACCATCCAGCTCGAGGTGATGCTGTTGCAGAATAAGGATGAGGTCACGCTCGTCTACGTCAACGGCGAGGTCGTGCGCCATGTGAAGCTGAACGTGCCGCATCCGAAGAATCTCGTGCCGTCCTGGCAGGGCGATTCCGTCGGCCATTACGAGGGCGACACGCTTGTCGTCGATACCGTCGGCATCAAGACCGGGCCTTACGCGGTCATCGACCGTTACGGCACGCCGTTCAGCGAACAGTTGCACGTGACCGAGCGCTACCGCTTGATCGACGGCAAGGAAGCGGCCGAAGCGATCCGCAAGCACCGCCGCACCTTCGAAGCGAACGACGCTCCGGCGCGCACGGACATCTACGGCGCCGATGTCGATCTCGACCCCAGTCACAAGGGACTTCAGATCGAGGTGACGGTCGATGATCCCGGCACCTTCACCGCGCCGTGGAAGGGACTCGTGACCTACACGCGCGGAATGGGCTGGCCGGAGATGTCCTGCGCCGAGAGCCCGCAGCAATCCGCCGGCCTCGTCGCCAACTATCCCACCGCCCCCAAGCCGGATTTTTAGCAAGCTCCGCCGCTCATTCTCTGCCCCCTCTCCCTAACTCTCCCCCTCACGGGGGCGAGGGGATTTGAACTGGATTTCCCCTCGCCCCCGTCGGGGGAGAGGTCGCGAGGAAACGAACGCAAGTGAGTTTCCTCGTGGGAGAGGGGGCCGCGGCGAATTACGATTCAATCTACTAGCAAACGCCTTTACGTTGCGCGGTCGACGGAGCTTGGTGAAAAACGCGTGCCCTCATTGGTCGATAAAGGCTTGGCTGCGCATCGTGCCGGCGATTTCGTGCAAGCCGAGCGCCATTATCGCGCGGCGTTGCAAGCGAACGCCAACGACATTGCCGCGCTCACCTGGCTCGGCGTGCTCAAAGCTCAGCAAAGCGCGCATGACGAGGCGCAGGCCCTCCTCGACCGCTCGCTCGCGCTCGAGCCGCGCAATGTGATCGCGCTGAACGCACTCGGCAATATCGCGCGTACGGAACACCGCCATGAGGACGCACTCACGTTTTACGGCCGCGTGCTCGCGCTCGACCGCGCCAACGTGCCCGCCCTCTTCAACCGCGGCGTCGTGCTGTCGGACCTTGGCGGTTGGGCGGACGCGCTTACAAGTTACGACGCCGCGCTCGCGCTCATGCCCACTTACGGCGAGGCGCATTCAGAAAAGGGCCGCGCGCTCGCCGAGCTCGGGCGCCCCGAGGAAGCGCTTTTGAGCTTCGCCGCAGCGCTTAAACTCAAGCCCGATCTCGTCGAGGCGTATCAGAACCGCATCAACGTGCTCAAAGACCTCGGCCGCCTCGACGACGCGCTTGCCGATTACGAGCGCGTCATCGCGCTCGGGCGGGACCGGCCCTATGTGACGGGCGACTATCTCGCGCTCAAAATGGACATGTGTCTGTGGGAGGGCTGGGAGGAGCTCTGCCGGTCGGTCGTTGAAGGTGTCGCATCGGGTGCTCGTGTCACCGCGCCCTTCGAGCTCATCAAGATCGCCTCGACGCCCGAGCTGCAAAAGCATTGCGCCGAAATCTACGTGCGCGACTCGTTTCTTTCCTCAAGACCGCTCGCAAGCAAAGCCTACCGCCACGATAAGATCCGGCTCGCCTATGTCTCGAACGAGTTCAAGGAGCACGCGACCGCCTATCTCGCCGCAGAGCTGTTCGAGCGCCATGACCGCGGCGAGTTCGAGACTTATGCGATCTCCTTCGGGGTGCCTAAGGGCGACGCGATGGAAGCACGGCTCCGCGAAGCCTTCGACCACTTCGTCCCGGCGGCGAACCAAACCTCGGAAGCCATCGCGCGCATGATCGCCGGGCACGAGATCGACATCGCGGTGGACTTGAAAGGCTTCACCCGCGACTCGCGGCCCGAGATCTTCGCGATGAAGCCCGCGCCCATCTTGGCGAGCTATCTCGGCTGGCCGGGCACGACGGGCGCGCCCTATATGGACTACCTTATCGCGGATGCAACCCTCATCCCGCGCGAGCATCGGGACGGCTACACGGAAAAGCTCGTGCTCCTTCCCGATTCCTATCAACCCAACGATGCGAAGCGGGCGATCGCCGAAACGCCCCCGCGCGGCGAGCTGGGGCTACCCGAGCAAGCCTTCGTGTTCGCGAGCTTCAACGCCGCCTTCAAGCTCACGCCCGATCTCTTCGATGTCTGGGCGCGCCTCTTGAAGGCGGTCGATGGCAGCGTGCTGTGGCTCCTTGACTCGAACGAAAGCGCCAAGCGCAATCTCCTCCGCGAAGCGCGCGCAAGAAACGTCGCGGAGCGGCTCGTCTTCGCGCCGAAGCTGCCCTTGGCCCAGCACCTCGCCCGCCACCGCGCGGCCGATCTCTTCCTCGACAGCTTCCACTGCAACGCGCACACGACAGCGAGCGACGCGCTTTGGGCGGGACTGCCGCTGTTGACGCGGCTCGGGCCCACCTTCGCTTCACGCGTGGCCGCGAGCCTGCTCAAGGCCGTGAGGTTGCCCGAGCTGATCGCCGAATCGGCCGATGATTACGAGGCAAAGGCGATCCGGCTTGCGCGCGAGCCCGCGCTTCTTCACGCGCTCAAGGAGCGGCTCAAGACCAACCGCGCCACGTGTCCTTTGTTCGATGCGAAGAAGCTCGCGAAGAATCTCGAGCGCGCGTATCACGAGATGCATCGCCGACACGTTTCCGGCGAGGCGCCCGATCACATCGATCTCACAAGCTGTGATGAACCTGTGAATTGATCGCGCGAGCACGGCGTCTGCCTTTTTCGTGCCCCAATTGGCCAAAAACTTTCGTCCTCTCGAATATCGAGGAGGGGACGATGGGGGGCGACGAGCTCGAAACGGGCATCCCTGAGCCCATGGCGGTGCCGCTCTACGTCGCGCGCGCGAGGAGCCAGGCGCGAGCCAAGCTCGCGGCCGAAGCGAAAGAGCGCAAGCGCGTGCTCACGCGCTGGCTCGTCGTCGCCTTCTTCGCGGGCGCCGGAATCTCGTTCCTCGCCAACAAGCCGGACCATTCCTTGGAGATAAGCGGCCTGCCCATGCTGCTGACGCCGTCGAACGGGACGGAAGCGCCCCGCTCAGGCCAGACCGCGGTCATTGTGAGAAAAAACGAGGCTGCGGGCGTCGCGGCGCTCTCCACGCCCTCCGCCATCGTCGTCGCAAAGCCTGCGGCGCTGGAGCAAAAGCGGCTGATCCCGCCGCCGCTGCCGGATCCGCAAAGCACAGAGAATACAGTTTTCGAGCCGCCGGCTGCGCCGGTCGTCCGCGAGGCGCAGCCCGCGGCGCCCGTCGAAGCGCAAGACTCAATCGCGCCCGCGGTCACGCCCGAACCGGTCGCGAATGCCGTGGCCGAGATACCGGCCGAGGCGCCCAAGCCCGTGATCGAAACGCCACCGGCCGCGCCTGCTGCGACGCCCGTTGTGGCGGAATCGAAACCCGCCGAACCGCTGGCGCAAGCAACGCCAACCGTCGCCGCCGCGCCCGAGCCGCCCCAAGCCGTCATTACCAGCGCCGCGCCGGACGATACGAAGGAACGGACGGCGAAAGACGCCGATGCGGCAAAACCCAAACGCGACTTCTTCGACCGCGTGCTGGGCTTCGTGCGTCTCGGGGAATAGCTCAACGCGCCGCAGAAAAATGTCTCATCGCCCGCGACAGCGGGGAACCCAGCGCGCGTGCGTCGGCACGCGCAAAAACTCATTGGCCGCGCGGACGCGCGGCCGCTGGGTGGCCCGGTCAAGCCGGGCCATGACATATTTTATTTGCGAGTGCTTACTTCGGCGTCAGCTTCAGAAGCTTGCCGTCCATCGCGCTGTCGGTGAGAACATACACTGCGCCGTCCGGCCCCACGCGCACGTCGCGGATGCGGCTGTGAAGCTCGACCAACAGCGGCTCCTCGGCCACGACCTTGTCGCCGTCGAGCACCAGACGGTCCAGCATCTGTCCGCGCAGCGCGCCGACGAGCACGTTGCCCTTCCACGCCGGAAACAGATTGCCGTTGTAGAAAGCGAGCCCCGAAGGCGCGATCACCGGATCCCAATAATAATGCGGCTGCTCCATGCCGGGCTTCTCTACTATCGCATCACCGATGGTCTGGCCCGGATAATCAATGCCGTGCACGATCACCGGCCAGCCGTAATTCTTGCCCGCTTCCGGCGTGTTGAGTTCATCGCCGCCGCGCGGACCATCCTCGACTTCCCACAAGCGTCCCGTGGCATCGATGGCCAAGCCCTCTTCGCTGCGATGACCGCTGGACCAGATCTCCGGCAGAATGCCTGTCTTGTTAAGGAAAGGATTGTTCGGCGCGGGATCGCCGTTTGGCGTGATGTGGATCATCTTGCCGAGATCGGTGTCCAGCCGCTGCGCCATGTCCCAGGGCGGCGACTTGGAGCGGTCGCCGATGATCACGAAGAGATTCCCCTGACGGTCGATGGCGATGCGGCCGCCCTGGTTCGAGGAGAGCGCGCGGGCGGGGAGCGCCGGCTTCGCGCGGAAGATAACGGTCACGTTCTTGAGCGCACGGCCCTCGAGCTGTGCGCGCGCGACCACGATGTTGCTGTAGCTCTCGCCGACGGGCTCGCTATAGGTAAAGAACAGGCGATGATTGCCCGTGAAACCGGGATCGAGCGCGACATCCAAGAGCCCCACCTGCCCCACCGCGAGCACGGTCGGCACGCCCGAGAGCGGCTCGGACAAAGCACCCTTCGCGTCCCGGACGCGCATCGTGCCGCCCTTCTCGGTGATCAGGATCTCGCCGGCGGGCAAGAACTGGAAGCTCCACGGCGCGTGCAATCCTTCGTTCAAAGTCGTGACCTGATAGGGCACGCTCGGGCGATAGGGCGCGCGCGTCTGGCCGGGGAAGACCGGATGATCGTCCTCGAACTCGGGGGGACGCGTCTCGATCGGCTGGCCCGGGACAAGGTTCGGCGCCGGAAAACCGACGGAATTGTGGTTCTGCATCGGCATGACGCCGGGCGGCGTGCCGGTCGGGTCGTTGACCTGGTTGACCGGCGGATTCGGCACAGGCTGCGCCGACATCGAGACAGGAATGAGCGCGAGGCAGGTGAGCCCCGCAAACAGCAACGTCCGTTTCATGGATGCGCCCCCTTTTGGAATTCTCGTCTTTAATCAATACGCCATCGCGTAGCAATCGCGCCTGGGATCGGCGCCGGCAAGCCTGTTGCCGCTGGCGGGATCGATGATGACCGCGGTGGCGCAGCTCGCGATCGACCACGCCCTGATGCGCGACACGTCGTGCCCCCTCGCGCGAAGCTCGTTGTAGACCGAGTCCGGGATCTGCGCCTCCACGTTCAGCTTGTTGAAGCCCGAATCATGGGGCCAGAACGAGCCGTAGAAATGCAGCGTCTGGATCCTCGGCCATTCGAAAGCCTCGTGCACATTCGGATACCATTTCGGCCAGAACTCGACGATGTTCAGGAACGCCTGGATGATGGTCTGCTCCTGATTGTCGCCGCCGGGCGTGCCGAGCGCCATGAAGGGCTGCCCGTCTTTCAATACGATCGAAGGCGTGAGCGTATAGCGCGGCCGCGCGCGGGGACGAAGCTGCGCGGCGCGCGTCTTATCCAGCCAGAACTGTTCGCCGCGCACGCTCATGCCGATCCCGGTATCGCCCAAGATCACCGCGCCGCCGATCCAGCCGCCGGATGGCGTCGAATCGAAGATGTTGCCGTCCTTGTCGATGATCGAAATGTGGGTCGTGTCCTTGGACCCCGAGACGCGTTCGGGATCGGGCAACCGCGGGCTCGGCGCCGCTTCCTTGAGATTGGCCGTCCAATAGGCCCACTGCTTCACTTTGGAATCGTACGCCATTGGATTACCGGCGATGAACGACCGCGAGGCCTGTTTCATGTCGATCAGCTTCGCGCGCTCTTTGGCGTACGCTTTCGACAAAAGCCCTTCCGCCGGCGTCGTCACGAATGCCTGGTCGCCGTAGAACGTGTCGCGGTCGGCATAGGCGAGCTTCAAGGATTCCGTCACGACGTGGAGATAATCGGCGCTGTTCTGCCCCATCGATTTCAGATCGAAATTCTCGAGGATGTTGAGCGCCTCCAAGAGCGCCGGGCCCTGGCTGCCGAAGGAATGCTTGTAGACCTCGTAGCCGCGATAATTCGTCATCGCGGGCGCTTCTACTTTCGCGAAGAATTCGGAGAAATCGCTCTTGTCGAAGGGCGCGCCGTTCTTTTTCAGGAACGCGACCATGTCGTCGGCGATGTCGCCCTTATAGAAGCGGTCGCGCGCGGCGATGATGCCGGCTGAACGTCCCTTGCTCTTGGCGGCGCGCTCGGCCTCGACCATCTTCTTCAAGGTCCGCGCGGTCGAGGGCAGCTTTACGGTTTCGCCCGCCGGAATCATGGAGCCGTCGGCTTTCAGCCAATATTTCTGATTGTCCGGCCACTTCTTGAAGAAATCGAGATTGCGCTTGACCGCGTCGGCCGTCCGCGGCCGCATCGGGAAGCCAAGCTCGGCATACTCGATCGCACGCGCGGAAACTTCCTCGAAGCTCATGGTGCCGTATTGGTCAAGCACGGTGAGCGCAGCATGCAGCGCGCCGGGGATCACGGCCGGATCGAGGCCATAGCCGTTCAAATCCTTCTTGCGCTCGTTGTACCAGTCGATGGTGGCGCCTTTGGGTGCCCAGCCCTGGCCGACGATTGCGGTGACCTTGCCGTCCTTCTTGGGATAGACGAGCACGAGCGCTTCGCCGCCCAAGGAATAGAAATCCTGTTCGACGATGCCGCCGACAAGAAGCGCGGCGACGCCCGCATCGAAAGCGTTCCCGCCCTTTTGCAGAATCTCGAAGGCCGCCGCCGACGTCAGCGGGTGCCCGGCCGAGATGCCGGCGTTCCGGCCCATCACCGGCGGGCGTTCGGCGGCTTTCGTGTCGGCGCTGACAATCCCGATGGTGAGCGCAAAAGCCGCAAGCGCGGCAACGAAGCTCCTCATGACGTCTCCCCGGACGATATCGTTGCCCCGACCTTACTCCCCTCGCCCCCGAAGGGGGAGAGGGCGGCGCGCCGCGCGGGCGCAAGCCCGCGCCAAGGGCGCGCCGGGTGAGGGGCGATTCTGGTATAGTTTTTGACCAACGACCACTTCCGTAGAGGGAACCATGTCGCCCAAAACGCTCAGCCTCATCACGGCCGGTTTCGTCCTCTTCGCAGCGCCCGCCTTCGCCAAGCAGTGCTACGCCCCCGACGAGCGCGCCCAGACCCGCGCCTTCTCGCGCGTCGTCACCACCGAAGGCGGCAAGACGCTCTACCTCGCCGGAAGCACCGGCGACCCGAAGACGGGATTCGATCAGCAGGTCAAGGACGTCTTCGCCGAGCTCGACCGCAACATCAAAGCCCAAGGCGGCACCGGGCTCGCTGACATGGTGACAATGACGGTCTTCATCACCGACACGCGCCTGGGCGACCACTTCATCGACTTAAGAAAACAGGCGTTCAAGAACTGCTTCCCCGCAAGCGCGCTCATCACCATCACCGGCCTCGCCCAGCCAGGGCTGTTGATCGAAATCCAAGGCACCGCAGTGGTGGGTGGAAAATAGAGGTTTTCGCGCGACTTTCTGTCGGGGGGTGGACGCTCTGACCGCGCTCAATTAAACGCGAACACCGCACAGAACATCGCGCCGCTGATCGAGAATGTGGCGAGGCTGATGCCGATCGCCATCAGCGGCCCCACGCTCGCGTCGCCGCGCTTCAAACGCGCCCGCGCCCACTCGTGCAAGCCAACGCCCGCAATGGCGAGGCCGACGAAATTCATCTTCACCCAGAACCAGGTGTTGACGCGGATGCACATCGAAGAGCACGGTCTCGATGAAGGAGCGGATGGTAGCGGCTTCAAATCGGCTGTCATGGAAATTCCGGCACGCGAAAGTAAGGGCGTGCTCAAGACGAGCGCGCCCTGCTCAAACTTTGACCAGCGCGAACGGTTTTAGGCCCCTCAACAGCCGCGAGCTTAGAGC
>DASQHF010000034.1:0-7999 GCA_035632215.1 Micropepsaceae bacterium
ATATTCTTCATCCCGAGGGCCTGCAGGATCGCACCGGTGAGCGCGCGCATATGCTGGTTGTCGTCGACAACCAACACGCTCAAGCGATCGAATTGATACGCCCCACTCATCCCCAAGCCCCAACCGCCCCAATGGCGCAGAGCGCGCCGTCGATCGGATTAGCCTGAGATTATCGGGCCCGGGTTAACGTCCCGTTGAGGAATGCACGTTGCGAACGCAGGAACTTTCGCGGCTCAGTAGAAAAACTGCTCCTGGAGGATACGCTCATCGAGGCTGTGGCCCTCGTCGAACAGCATGGTCGTCGTCACCGAGCGATCTTCCGCGACATCGACTCGGTGTACCTCGCGGACCTCGATGTTGTCGGCAACCGCGCTGACCGGGCGGCGCTCGGGTTCGAGAATATCGAAGCGGATCTTAGCCTGATGGGGAAGGAGCGCCCCGCGCCAACGCCGCGGCCGGAACGCGCTCAAGGGCGTCATCGCGAGAAGAGCGGAGTCGATCGGCAGGATCGGTCCGTGTGCGGATAGATTGTAGGCGGTGCTTCCCGCCGGCGTCGACACCAGGATGCCGTCGCAGATGAGCTCGGACAGCCTCACCTTGCCGTCGAGGACGATCTTCAGCTTCGCCGCCTGCCGTGTCTCGCGCAAGAGCGAGACTTCGTTGAACGCAAGAGCCCTGGTCTCGCCCGCGCGCGAGAAGGCCGTCATCAGAAGCGGATGAACCCGCGCGGGCTCGGCCGCCGCAATGCGGCCGGCGAGCTCGTCCTCGCGAAACTCGTTCATCAGGAATCCGACCGAGCCGAAATTCATGCCGTAGATCGGGATGTCGCGTCCCAAGAAGGCATGAAGCGTCTGAAGCATGAAGCCGTCGCCGCCGAGCGCGACGATGACGGACGCGTCGTTGGGCCCGCTGTCGTCATAGCGCTCGCGCAAGCGGACCAAAGCGCTCTGCGCTTCGGGCGCTTCGGAAGCGACGAAATGGAGCTTCTTGGCCATCGGAAAGAGATCAGCCGCCGGTGAGCGACATCTGGCGCGAGACGGCGGGGCGGTTATGCCGGCGATCGATGACGAAGTCGTGGCCTTTGGGCTTGCGTCCGATCGCCTCGTCGATCGCGGCGTCCAAAAGCGCGTCGTCGGACGAGGCGCGCAGGGGCGCGCGAAGGTCGGCCGCATCCTCCTGGCCGAGGCACATATAAAGTGTCCCTGTGCAGGTGAGTCGCACGCGATTGCAGGATTCGCAGAAATTGTGGGACAGCGGAGTGATGAAACCGATGCGGCCGCCGGTCTCCTTCACGCGCACATAGCGCGCCGGTCCGCCGGTGCGTTCCTCGGTCGGCTCGAGGGTGTAGTGCTTGGACAGGTCGGCGCGGACGAGAGAGAGAGGCAGGTACTGCTCGGTCCGGTCGGCGTCGACCTCGCCCATGGGCATGGTCTCGATGAGCGTGATGTCCATGCCGCGCTCATGCGCCCACGAAACAAGGCTCGGAATCTCGTGCTCGTTCACGCCCCTGAGCGCGACCGTGTTGATCTTGATCTTGAGCCCGGCTTCTTGGGCCGCGGAAACGCCGGCCAAGACTTTCGAGAGATCGCCCCAGCGGGTAATGGCGCGGAACTTGTCGGGATCGAGCGTATCGACCGAGACGTTGATCCGCTTCACCCCGCAGTCAACGAGCTCGCCTGCGTACCGGCCGAGCTGGCTGCCATTGGTGGTGACCGTCAGCTCTTTGAGCGCGCCGGTCCCCAAATGGCGGCCAAGCGAACGGAAGAGCTTCATCACGTCCCGGCGGACGAGGGGCTCTCCGCCGGTCAGCCGGAGCTTGTTCACGCCCTTACGCACAAAGGCGCTGCATAGCCGGTCCAGCTCCTCGAGCGAGAGGACGTCCGCCTTGGGCAGAAAGCTCATGTGCTCCGGCATGCAGTACACGCAGCGGAAATCGCAGCGGTCGGTGACGGAGACGCGCAGGTACGTGACGGAACGGCCAAACGGATCGATCATGCCTGTTATGTAGCAGGCCGGACCGGTCTTTCCAATTGGACACCACGAAATGCCAAGGAAAAGCGTGGCTTAAGCGGCGGCGCTGCGCAGCTTCTGCAAGGCGTCGGTCCTGGGAATCTTACTGAAAATGGACTGAATCTCGCTTTGATCCGATTCGGACAAAGTCGTGGTCACACCCCGGTAATGACGGGAAAGGTTAAATACGGTGAGGAAGACGGAGCGGTCGATGCCCGCGGCGCGGCAGGCAAGCGCCACTTTCATCGGGTCGTTACCGTAAAGGGCTCGCCGCATGGCCGCGACCTCCATCTCGAGGAGGGTCGCGAAACCGTATTCGAAGAGCTCCATCTGGCCCTGATTGAGGACGCGGATCAGGAAGGACGCTCGGAGCTGTCCGGACGCCGCAAGCTTGGCTACGAGCTTCTGTGCGCTCGCCTCCGACGTCACGGACTCGCCGGCTCTCAAGGCCGATTGACTGTCGTCGATGGCGCGAGCGAGCGAAGTCTCGATATGGGGATAGCGTGCCAGAAGCGCGGTCTTGAGCGCGCTTCCAACCCACGAATACATCCGGCCGGCAAGCAGCTGGGGTAAGTCGGCCCGGGCGATGAGGTGCTCTTGAATGAGGGCGGCGTTGCGGGCGCATTCGGCCAGACTATCGAAAGTCGAGAGGCCGATCTTGGCGGTTCTGTTGCGCAGAAGCGCGACGATTACGGCTTCGCATTGAGTTCGGGCGAGCGCGGCACTGACGGCCTCGCCCAGATGCGGGCGCTCGGCGACAGCAACGTGATGATCGGTAGAGCCTGTCTCGATGACGTGCAGGAGATCGCCGTCGGAGAGCACCGGGCTTCGCAAGAGAACGAGACGCGCCACCTCGATACGATCATCCGCCAAGAGCGCGATGAGCTCGACAGGGGCTTCCGTGGTGTCGGCGAGCTTCTCGGCCACCGCGATGCGGATGGACATTTCGACGTTCTTGGTCAGACGCTTCAAGATGTCGGCGGCGAGCTGGCGCTCCTGCGGCGTGAACGCGCAGCTCTGTTCCTCGAACAGACCGGCCACAGCGAGGTAGATGTCGTCCGCGCGCGAACTCGCCTGCGATGCGTTGCTCGCAAGCTCCAACAATTCCGAGCGCCTGTCTTGCCCCTGTGCCAAATCCGCCCCGATGTGATATGGCCGATCGTTAACCGGCAAAATCAGGCCCAAGCTAAGCATTGATCGTTACCACGCGATTAAGCTTGACCGAGCTGAAGCCTGATAACGGCTCGTTTAGCCTATCGGATAGGGTCATGAAATTTGGCATAGGCCAGCCTGTGAGAAGGAGGGAGGACATCCGCTTCGTCACCGGCACGGGTCATTATCTCGATGATCTCAAGCTCTTAAGCCAGGTTCATGCGGCCTTTGTGCGCAGCCCGCATGCCCATGCCCGTATCCTCAGTGTGGATGCGTCCGCGGCCGAAAGTGCTCCGGGCGTGCTCGGTGTCCTCACCGCCAAGGACGTCGAAGGGGCGGGCAGCATCCCGGTGCGGAGCCTAGTCAAGAACCGCGACGGGTCGGACATCAAGCAGTCCCCCAAAGCGCTCCTGCCAGGGGACAAGGTCCGCTTCACAGGCGAAGCCGTGGCGATGGTGGTGGCTGAGACCGTGGCGCAGGCCAAGGACGCGGCCGAGCTCGTCCTCGTCGAGTATGAGCCGATGGCGGCGGCTGCATCGCTCGAACAAGTTGACGCACCCCCTGTCTGGGACGACGCGCCAGGCAATCTCTGCTTTGACTGGGAAGCGGGCGATGACGCCGCGACCGCAGCAGCGTTTGCCGCCGCCACAAAGGTCGTCTCGGTCGAGCTTGTCCAGAACCGAATCGTGCCAAATCCGATGGAGACGCGCGGCGCGATCGGAGTCTATGACCAGACCGCTGACCGCTACACGCTCTACACCTCGACGCAGGGCGGCAGCATGATCCGCGGCCCCATCGCCGGAGCGGTGCTAAAAATTCCATCGGACAAGCTGCGGGTGGTCACGCCCGATGTCGGCGGCGGCTTCGGCCTCAAAGCTTCAGCCGTCGTCGAGCAATCGCTGGTGCTGGTCGCGGCAAAGAAATTTGGCCACCCGGTGAAATGGATTTCCGAGCGGATGGAAGCGTTCCTCGCCGACGGACACAGCCGCGACGTGAAGATGAAGGGCGAGCTCGCGCTTGATCGCGACGCGCGGATCTTGGGCTTGCGTCTTAGCAGCCGAGCTAATCTCGGGGCCTACATGACCCATGTCGGGCCGCTCATTCCCACAGCCGGCTTGCGTGTGATGGGCGGCGTCTATCGCGTGCCCGCGACGTACGCGAACGTGAGAGGCTATTTCACCAACACGACTACGGTGACGTCCTATCGCGGCGCGGGACGGCCGGAAGCGATCTACGTCACCGAGCGGCTGATGGATATCGCCGCGGCCGCCTTCGGCATCGACAGGCTCGAGATCAGAAGGCGCAATCTCATCGAGAAGCACGAGCTCCCGCGCAAGAACTGGCGCGGGCTCACCGTCGATTCCGGCGATTTCATCGGCGTGCTCGAGGAGACGGCCAAGCGCGCCGATTGGGCCGGCTTCGAAGCGCGCCGTAAACAGTCACGGGCGCGAGGCCTGCTGCGCGGGATCGGCGTCTCCTATTACATGGAAGCTTCCGGCGGCCCTCCGGTCGTCGAGCCCTCGCAAATTCACTTCAAGGACGACGGCACGGTCGAAGTTTTCGTGGCGACGCAGTCGAACGGGCAGGGGCACGAGACCGTGTTCGCGCAGCTCGTCGCGGAACGGCTCGGCGTTCCTTACGAGACGGTGATCATCAAGCAGGGCGACACCGATCACGGCGTCGCTGGCGGCGGCACCGTCGGCTCGCGTTCGGTGCAGACCGCGGGAAGCGCGATCGCGCTTGCAGCCGATGCCGTGATCACGAAGGGCAAGTTGGCCGCGGGGCAGGTGCTTCAGGCGGGCGGCGAGCCCGTCGAATTCGCGGTGGAGGACGGCGTCGGCGTGTTCCGGGTCAAGAACAGCAAGCGCGCCATCTCCATGGTCGAGCTCGCGCGTACGCTCAAGCGCGAGCGCCTGCCCGGATTCGAAGGAGGCCTCGACGACAAGGCGGCATTCGACTCGCCACCGACATTTCCCAATGGCTGTCACATCTGCGAGGTGGAGGTCGATCCGGAAACGGGGCAAGTCAAGCTCGCTCGCTACACGATCGCCGACGATGTCGGCCGCGTGATCAATCCCCTGATCGTCGATGGGCAGATCCATGGCGGCGTCGCACAAGGGATCGGCCAGGCGATGCTCGAGAACGTGGTCTATGCCGAGGATTCGGGCCAGCTCGCGACTGCGACCTTCGTCGACTATGTCATGCCGCGCGCGGAAGACATGCCGAAGCTCGACATCTCCTACGCCGAGATCCCATGCCTGACGAATCCGTTGGGGGTGAAGGGTGCCGGCGAAGCGGGCACGATCGGCTCGCTGCCGGCGATCGTGGGCGCGATTTCGCATGCGCTGGGTGTCGCGCATATCGACATGCCGGCAACGAGCGAAAAGGTCTGGCGGCTAGCGCGCACAATAAAGCAGTAGCGCTCAGAAGAATTTGTAGTTCATCCCCACGAGGAATCCGTGGGAGGGGAATTCGACTTTGGTTGACACGCCGCTGACCGAGAAATGCGGCTTCTCGCCGTCGGTCCATTGATACTCCACGCTGCCGAACAGCTTCGCCGAGAGGCTGTACTTCAAGCCGCTGCGCACCTGGTAGGCGGCGGTCCAGTCGTTGCTCTGAAAACCGAGGAGGCGCTGGTTGACGTCGATGATGCCGAAGCTGCCGCCGATATAGGGACTGAACGGAGATGAGCCGTTGAAGGCGTAGAGCCCGCGCAGCATGACAGTCGTGGACGAGACACTTCCGCGCGCCGGATCGAAGGCGCGATCGGCGGCGGGCTGGGAGGTTAAGCTCACGATCTCGGCGGAAAAACCGTTGCCGAATAGGTAGCCGACGCCGCCGCCGATGGCCTCATTTGCCGTTGTGCCTTCCCTCTGGATCAGACCGAGCCGGGCGAGATTGAGGTCGGGCGAGAAGTAGAAGCTGTTTCGTGAAAAGTCCGCCGCCGATTGGGCGGCTGCGGGACCCGCCGTGGTAAGTGCGGCAATGCCGAGAAGAAAGAAGTACTGGCGCATGAGACGCGTTCACGACGGCGCCGTTCTGCCGCGGCGCGTGCGAAGGAAACGCACAAACCCATTCGCGGTTTAAAGCGAGCTTCAAAGATTGGCGGATTTCACTGCGGGGGCGGGCGGAACGGTCTCCAGCTGCTCGGTAACCATAGCGGCAACGCCGACATAATCGGTCTTGCCGGTCCCAAGCACAGGAATATCGGACACGGCCAGAATGCGCTTCGGCACCGCAAGTTCGGGTACGCCATGATTGTGAACCCAAGCTACCAGCTCGGCCCGGCTTGCGGCCGTATTGGTGGTCGCGAGCACGATCGCTTCGCCCTTGCGGCCGTCGGGGACGGAAATCGCGGCATGGGCGTGATCGGGCCAGAGCGCGGAGGCGCAGTTCTCGACCACCGTTAACGATACGGTCTCGCCGCCGATCTTGGCGAAGCGCTTCAAGCGGCCGCGGATGGCGAGATAACCGTCCTCATCGAGCGCCACGACGTCGCCGGTGTCGTGCCAGCCGTCCACAGGCGGAACGATTTCGCCGGGCTTCGCCGCGCTCATATAGCCGAGCATGACGTTCGGGCCGCGCACGAAGAGACGGCCGGCGCCCTTGATGCCCTCGACCGGCTCGATGCGCGTCTCGATCGCAGGCAACACATGGCCGACCGTGCCCGCCCGGTTTGCGCCCACCTGATTGGCGGCGACCACCGGAGCCGCCTCGGTGACGCCGTAACCTTCGAGCAGCTCGACGCGGTATTTCCGGCGGAAGAGCTGGCGCGTCTCGTCCCGCAAGTGCTCGGCGCCGCAGACCGCAAGCCGCAAGGAATCGAGATCGCCCGCTTCCGCCGCGCGGGCATATTGCGAGACGAAGGTGTCGGTGGCCAAAAGGATGGTGGCGCGATGATCGCGAATGCGGCGCGCGATCTCATGCGGCTGGCGCGGACTCGGATGCATCACGGCTTTGATCCCGAGATAGAGCGGCATCAGTGCGCCTACGGTGAGCCCGAAGGAGTGGAAGGTGGGAAGCGGATTGAAAACGATGTCTTTGGTCGACAACTCGACATGGGCCCGCACCTGCTCGACGTTCGCCAGCAGATTCGCGTGCGACAGCGCGACGCCCTTGGGCTCGCCTTCGGTGCCCGACGTGAAGAGGATGACCGCGGGCGCGTTGGGGCTCACGTGGGACGCGATCGCGGCAGGAAGGATGGAGCCGACCACGGCGGCGCCCTTATCCAAAGCCGAGAGCTTGTCGCGGATGTCTTCGAGGTAGACGAGCTCGGCCAACGGTTTCAACGCCGCCTCGAGCGCCTCGAATTTGCCGACCTCGATGAAGCGATGCGCGGTCACGATCCGCTTCACGCGCGCGGTTTCCAGCGCCGTCGTGAGACTTCTAGTCCCGGCGGTGAAGTTCAGCATGGCCGGCACGCGGCCGTAAGCTGAAAGCGCAAAGAAGCTCAGCACCGAGCCGATGCCGGTGGGAAGCAGCACGCCCACCGCGTCGCACTTGTTCGTGCCTGTTTTCAGTGCGCGGCCGAGCGCGAAAGAGGCGCGCACGATGTCCTGATAGGAGAGGATGCGATCGTCGCCGTCGACAAGGATTGGCGTCTGCGCGCCGAATGTCCCGCGTGCCTGCAGCAGCGCCCCAAAGACCGTTCTTTGGGCACGTTTGGGATCGTAGGTGGAGTGAAGCTCCTCCAGTATCTCCTCCTGGCGCTTGCCTGACGCCGAGCCTAGCCCGAGCGGCAGGTCAGCTGCAAAAAACACAGCTGCGGCTCGGCCGCTCTATCCATTCTCGGGCAGGTGAATTCCCAGCCGCCCCGGCGTGAAGTGTTTGCGCGCGT
>DASQHF010000035.1:0-4948 GCA_035632215.1 Micropepsaceae bacterium
CCGACAGCAGGCGCAAGGTCGAAATGCGCGCGCTGCAATTTCCACCCCCTCACCCGCGAGGGAACTCGCTTCGCTCGCTCCCTCGCGACCTCTCCCCCTACGGGGGCGAGGGGAGTCGAGCTAGGTTTCCCTCTCCCCCGCAGGGGGAGAGGGCTAGGGAGAGGGGGCCAACCAGCAGGATGAGCACAACCGCCCTTGATTCGTCCCGCGCCACTTTTCTGAGGCGCGTCACGCGCCTCTGCGTGCGTTATGCCGAGCGCTATATTCCCGATCCGTATCTTTATGCGCTGATCCTGACCTTCGTGACGGTCGCCGCGGCACTCGCCTTCACGCCCGCGGGTCCGGCCCAAATCGTCACCGCCTGGTATGACGGCATATGGGCGATTCTCGCTTTCGCCATGCAGATGGCGTTGATCCTCTCGACCGGCGTGACGCTTGCCGCCGCGGGACCGGTGAAACGCTTGCTCGGGAAAATCGCCGCCATCCCGACGAGTCAAGCGGGCGCCGCGATCACCGTCTTCCTTGGCGGCGCGTTCGCCTCTTGGCTCAACTGGGGCTTTGGTCTTGTCGTCGGCGCGCTCATCGCGCGCGAAGTCGCCAAGCGTGTCCGCGACACCGACTTCGGCCTCCTCGTCGCCGCCGCCTATATGGGCAACATCGTCTGGGCCTCGGGCTTGTCGAGCTCGATCGCACTCGCGACCGCGACCAAGGGGAGCGCGCTCAACATCGTTGAGAAGGTCACGGGCGAGATCGCCGGCCTCGATCGCACCGTCTTCACGGCCTACAACCTCGTGCCCACGATCCTGATGTTCTGCCTCATCCCCGCGATGCTCGCGGCCATCGCGCCGGCTGAGGGCGAGATGAAGCGCATCGATGCGTCGCTTCTCGCGCGCGAGGAGGAGCCGCCGGCCTTGGAGCCGCGCGAAAAAACCTTCGCGACGAGACTCGAAAACGCCTGGTGGATCACGGCGCTCCTGGTTGCGATGGGTGCGGCCTACGAGTGGACTCTCGTGCGCACCAAAGGATTCACCCTCGATATCGACGCGATGATCTTCATCGCCTTCATGCTGGGCCTCATCTTCCATGGCCGGCCGATTCGCTATGTACGCGCATTCAATGCGGCGGCACGCACGGTAGGGCCGATCCTCCTCCAGTTCCCGCTCTACGGCGGCATCATGGGGATGATGACGGGGACCGGATTGGCCTCGGTGATCGCGCAGGCCTTTGTCGCCTTCTCGACACATGAGACGCTGCCCTTCTGGTCCTTCGTGTCCTCGAACATCATCAGCCTGTTCGTGCCCTCGGGCGGCGGACATTGGGCGGTGCAGGGGCCGTTCATGATTCCAGCCGCGGTGAACTTGAAGGTCGATCCGGCGCTGACCGCCATGGCGACCGCGATGGGCGAGCAGACCGCGAACATGATCCAGCCCTTCTGGGCGCTTCCCATCCTCGCGATCGCGGGATTGGGCATCAAGGACATCATGGGCTATTGCGTCATGGCGCTTCTCGTCGGGCTCGTCGTCTATGGCGGCTCGCTCCTCGTGTTCGCGTGATCCTCCACTTCGCTCCACCAGTTCGCAAAAGTTTTTTGTCATCCCCGGCGGTGGCAAACGGATTTCGCCCCCCAAGATGCGGTAGCAGGCATTCTCCGCGCCACCATCTTTGATTTCCCGAATCTTTGATTGAATTCATACAACGCTTGATTCCATTGAGTTTCGCGCTCGGAGAATCAAAGAAATCAAAGACTGAAATCAAACATCGCTCCTCTGTATTGCAATATGCAACATAGCAAATTGCAATTGTTCTATCAAGCCCTAAAACTGTCATGACCCGCGCGGAGTTTTATCCTCGGGCCGCGCTTCGCGCGGACCCGGGGACGGCCACCCAGGCGATGGTAAAACACCACCGCTAGGAACACGCGAGCGAATAAGAATATCGCGGCGCAGACGCGCCGCTACTGGGTCCCCCGCTTTCGCGGGGGATGACACAGGAGGGCGCGAGCCACGACACAGGAGCGACGGGCTATGACACTGGAGGGGAGGGAGCGCAGGCGATGACACATTTTGATTTGCAGGCAATCGCACTAAGCTCGCGCGAATGAACGATCGCGTCCATCTCGACACCGATGTCCTGATCATCGGCTCGGGCGCCGCCGGCATGTCGGCCGCCATTGCTGCGCATGATTTACACGCGCGAGTCCTCATCGTGGACAAGAGTCTGATCGGGCGGGGCGGCGCCACCGTGATGGCGCAGATGACGGTCGCGGCCGCGCTAGGCGACGAGGTGCCCGATAGCCCGGACGCGCACCTCTCCGATACGCTGAAAGCCGGCCGCGGCCTCTGCGATGAGATTCTCTCGAGGATCCTCTGCGAGGAGGGGCCCGGCGCGATCCGGCAGATGGAGCGCTGGAACGTCGGCTGGGCGCGCCATCCCGACGGCCGCTTGCGTCAGGTGGAAGCGCCGGGCCACGACCGCCCGCGCTGCGTCTATGTCGATTTCCTGAACACCGGTCCCGCCGTCTCGCGCACGCTGCGCGCGCAGGTGCAGCGGCGCGCGATCAAGCGCATCGGCGATCTCGCGATCACGGACATCGTCGTCTCGGGCGGCGCCGCCTGCGGCGCGGTCGGTTTCTCGGTTACCGACGGGCGCGCGGTCGCGATTGCGGCCCGCGCCGTCATCATCGCCACCGGCGGGCTCACGCGACTCTATGCCCGCAACAGTGCGTCCCTGAACATGGGCGGCGACGGCTACGCGCTGGGCTTGCGCGCCGGCGCCGAGCTCATCGACATGGAGTTCGTGCAGTTCTTCCCCATCGGGCATTTGGCACCGCGGCTCGTCGGCATGGATCCCATCATGTGGGATCCGTTCCGCTACAAGCTCGGCGGGCGCCTCTTGAACGGCGAGAAGAAGGAATTCATCGACCGCTACGGCGTGCCAGAGGACAATCGCTATGTCGCGACGCGCGATGTCGCGACCTACGCGATTCTGAAGGAGGTCGATGCGGGCAGGGGCTCGCCCGCGGGCGGCGTCTATCTTTCCTTCGAGCACGTGGCTTCAGGAAAATTGCGCGAGGCGTTCGGGCCCGTGATCGATCGCCTTGCCGCGAACGGCATCGATCTCGCAAAAGGACCCGTGGAGGTGGCGCCGATCGCGCATTACCACATGGGCGGCTTGCGCGTGACGCCTTCGTTCGAGACGAGTGTCTCGGGTCTTTTCGCTGCCGGCGAAGTGGTCGGCGGCGCCAACGGCGCGAACCGCTTGTCCGGCAACGCGATCACCGAAGCGCTCGTGTTCGGCCGCCGGGCGGGAGTTTCCGCCGCCGAGCGCGCGCGCGAGGGTGGCGCGGGTTCGCGCGTGCAGGACGCCGCCGATGCGCTGGCACTTGTTTCGGCCGGAAGCGGCGATGCACCGCGCGAGAATTTCGCTGCCCTCATTGTTCGCCTTCAACGCGTGATGGCGGATCGTGTTGGTCCGTTCCGGACGGCGAAGGGGTTGAGCGCGGCGCTTTCCGAGATTGCGGCAATGAAAGCCGCGCTCGGAAGCACGCCGCCACTCGAGCCGGGACGATTTAGACCCGAGCGCCTCGACTGGTTCGATGCCCGCAACATGCTGCTCGCAGCGGAATCGGTCGTGAGCAGCGCGCTTCGACGCGAGGAAAGCCGCGGCGCGCATGCCCGCGAGGATTTTCCGGCGTCGAGCAGCAAATGGGCGCGGCATCAGATCGTAAGCTTGCGCGATGGCGCCTTGCGGATCGATCTATCGTCTGCGCCGTGCGAGAAGGTCGCCGCGTCATGAAACGCGCCGTACTCATCGTTCGCCGTGGCGCACCACATGACGTGGCGTCCTGGTCGCGGTTCGAGGTGTCGTACGAGCCCGGCGAATCCGTGCTCGACGGTCTGCGCCGTATCCGCGTGCAAGACGACGCGAGCCTTGCCTTCCGGTACTCCTGCATCAACGCGAACGCCTGCAAGGAATGCATGATCCTCGTCGACGGCGAGGTCCGCTACGCCTGCACTGCACGGCTCGAGGAGCGCGAGATGCGCCTTGAGCCCTTACCCAACAAGCCGCACTTACGCGATCTCGCCACGGAAATCGCCCCGCCGGACGAGAGATTGGGACGCGGCGATAACGGTTGAGCGCAACGCGCCTCGCTACGAGGTCGCGGTCGTGCTGGGGCATTTCCTCGGACGCCACGATCACTTCCGCATCGGTCCGGCGCGCGATCCGGAAGTCTGCGCCGAGTGCCTCGATCGCCTCGAAGCGGCCCTCACTGAGATGCGGGAAGGATGAAACAATTGGTCGCAGAGTGCCCAACCGTCCGGGTGGTGCTATAATGTTCAAATGAAAGTGCTGCTCCTCGCGCTCTGCCTGGCCGTGGTCGTTCTCGCGGTTGGGTTCGTTTTCCCCAAAGTGGGCGGGCAATTCGTCATCAGGGGCCCGACTCCGACGCCCGCGGATATCCGCAACTCCCTGTTCAAGGGACTTCCTCGCGGCTTGCAGTGATTCGCGAGAATCTCGAGCGCGGAGGGACGTAATGAGCATCGCGCCGTTTAAGTCCAGCGGAGAGCTAATTGATTATGCGAGGCTTTTCTTAAGGCATCGCGTAAAGGCTTTCAGGAAGGATATTCGCGTCTGCCTCACCGCGGACAAAACTGGAAGGCACGCCTACTTTCCCGGACTGATAGCGTGCATCACTTTTCTAGATCAGTTGAGCGGACTGTATTCTGGGAAGCTCGAAGGTCACAACGACGCTGAACTAACGAATTACGCAACAAAGTTCTTGGGCACAAAGTATCCGCCGGATCTAATTGCTCTGCTGTACCACATGTTCAGGCATAAGCTTGCACATCTCGGCCATCCATATGCGGTATTCGACACGGCGACTAGGCCAGGAAAATTGCCAGGTCCGCGTCGGCGCATAACTTGGACGGTCTACGCATCCCGCCGG